>JBBDSB010000475.1:0-25753 GCA_040905205.1 Cyclobacteriaceae bacterium | reverse complement strand
CAATCCAGGATATAGGGAGATTGGCCCAAAAAGGGGAAGGCCTCCATGTCGAATTCAAGAAAAAAGCTGCTCATCCGGAAAAAATCGTCAAGGAAATCGTTGCCATGGCCAATACAGACGGCGGCTTTTTATTGATTGGAGTGGATGATGATGGTACTGTAAGTGGCCAAAAGTATATCGAAGAAGAAGTTTATGCCATGGACAAGGCGATTGAGGAACTGATTTTCCCCTCTCTAAAGTTGAAAAAACAGGTAGTATCCCTAAATCAAAAAAAGGGGGTAGCCGTTTATATCATTTCCAAAAGCGAAAACAGACCCCATTTCATCTACAACGATCAACAAAAAAAAGCCTTTGTAAGGGTCGCGGACAAAAGTATTCAGGCCAGTAAAGAAATGTGGGAAATCATGAAAAGGCAAAAAAAGAAAGAAGACGTCATATTCAAGTATGGAAAAAAGGAAGAGCTTTTGATCAAAGCCTTGGCTTCACGGTCCTACATTACTTTGAGGGAATATATGAAAATCGCTAAATTACCGATTTACATTGCCTCCCGTACACTGGTCAAATTGGTTTTGGCCAATGTAATTGATGTCATCCCCCAGGAATCAGAAGACCGGTTTATTTCTAAATATCATTTGGAATAGCGTCCAGCGTATGAATGATCAATTCTGGTTCGAAACCTCTAAAAAGCAAAAACCGCTGGACCTTTACTTTCTTTTTCAAAAGATCGTTTTCCCTTGTAAGCATCCATTTTCTTTGGGCCAATGCCTTTAAAATTTCCTGATAGGCTTCGTCATCAATTTGATTCAATGCCATATTAATCAATTCGTTTGGCACAGACCTCATTTTCAATTCTTGTCTAATTCTGACTTTTCCCCATTTTTTAATCAAAAACCTCCCGCTTACAAAGGATGCGGCAAATCGCTCTTCATTGATAAAATTCTCCTTGACCAACTTGGAAATGATTTTTTCAGATTCCTCCAGGGAAAGGTGGTAGTCCTCCAATTTATCCTTAACTTCGGAAAGACACCGTTCCTGGTAGGCACAATAGGATGCAATCCGTTTGAGAACAGCAGGGAACCCTAATTTCTTTTTTGGTTCTTGACCCTTATTTTCTTTTTCTGGAACTGACATTTTCCTTAATTTTAACTTGTGGTTTATCAACGGGATAATCCTCACCAAATATATACATCTTAAATAAAAAAACATGCGAAAAAAAATTGTAGCAGGAAATTGGAAAATGAACTGTAATCTGGAAGAGGGACAGCAATTGACCTCCGAGATTGTAAATATGGCAAAAGATGAACTAAAAAACGATGTGGTAGTGGTTTTAAACCCTCCATTTGTCCACCTCAGCAGTGTAAAAAAACTGATTGGTAATAGTGACCACCTTTTTTTAGGAGCGCAAAACTGTTCTGACAAGGCTTCAGGAGCCTATACAGGCGAGGTTTCTGCCGGGATGTTGGCCTCTTTTGGATCAAAATATGTCATTATTGGACACAGTGAGCGGAGACAATATTTCAAAGAAAGCAATGAAATGCTGACAGAAAAAACCAAACAGGCATTGGCCAATGGACTGAACCCGATTTTCTGTTGTGGTGAGCCACTAGAAATCAGAGACACGGGCGACCATGAAAACTATGTTACCAGGCAACTCTCCGATAGTCTTTTTGGGTTTTCTGAGGAAGAAATATTAGAAATCGTAATAGCCTATGAGCCTATTTGGGCTATAGGTACCGGGAAAACCGCATCTTCAGAGCAGGCACAGGAAATGCATGCCGCTATCCGGAAACACCTGGCCGGAAAATACGGAAAGGAGGTTGCGGATAAAATATCCATTCTATACGGAGGAAGCTGTAAACCCGACAATGCCCGGGAACTGTTTTCCAAAGCCGACGTAGATGGTGGATTAATTGGTGGGGCTTCCCTAAAGTCCAGGGATTTTGTGGATATAATAAAATCATTTTAACTCCTGTTTTATCTTTTCAGATATTTTGCCCGGACAATTGAAATCAAAACATTTGCCCGGGCAATTTTATTTGGGATTCACGTAGATAATGCCCCAATAAGCATTTAAAAACAACCTCTAAATGTCCTTCTAAAAATGGAATACCTCGCATTTAAAATACATTGCATCGAAGCCTACCGGGAGATCCTTATGGCGGAAATGTCGGTAATCGGTTTTGATTCATTTCTGGAAACAGACACGGGTTTTGAAGCACATATTGAACCGGAGGTCCTGGATAGATCTGCAATAAATAAAATATTTAATAAGTACCAACAAGCGTCGAAACTAAGTTTAGAAGAGGAGGTTATTCCCAAAATAAACTGGAATGAAGAATGGGAAAAGCATTATGATCCCATTTCCATTGGGCAGGAAGTCCATATCCGTGCCTCATTTCATCCCAAGCAGGAAATATTCAGGCATGAAATCATCATCAACCCCAAAATGTCATTTGGCACAGGGCATCATGCAACCACACATCTAATGATTCAGCTTCAACTGACCATAGACCATGTACAGAAGCGGGTAATGGACGCCGGCTCCGGCACAGGTATTCTAGCCATTATGGCCAGAAAACTCGGGGCAAAAAGTATTGAAGCCTTCGACACAGATGACTGGAGTGTGGACAATGGCAACGAAAATTTTCTCCTAAACGGTTGTGGGGAATTGAAAATGAAAACCGGATCCATCAATTCCATTGACCCGAGTGGGCCTTTTGATATTATTTTGGCCAATATCAACAAAAATGTTTTGCTGGAAGAAATGAATATATACAGCCAAAAATTAATTCAGGGAGGCCATCTGTTATTGAGTGGGTTTTATCAAACCGATAATGCCGATATTATCGCCGAAGCGCATCAATATGGCTTATACCCTATTGTGCAACGGAGCAAAAACAATTGGTCAGTTATTTTGCTGCGCAGGGATTAGATTTCATTAAGGCCCAAAATAGCGCAAATTATCTCACCCTGGTATAATAAACTTTTAATTTGAATTGATCTTTTCCTGAAATAAATTCTCGGGTTGACCTTTTGAAAAGGTCCGAATTAACAGGATTGTTGGAAGAACTGGGCCTATTGGGATATAGCATCAAATCGGTCTTTACCAGTCCTGACCTATAAAGGGCATTCACATAGGAAGTGACCTCATTTCGGTACATAAGAGAATCGGTCACATAGACCAATGAATTTTGATTGGAATTAGTGGGTACGACGGTACCGTCGGGGCCAAAGCCGGTCTGGTTTTGACCGTTTTGCTGTACAGCCACTCTTTGTCCATCAAACCTTTTAAAAAATTCTCCTTCATCTGAACAAAAATACATCAATAAGCTATTGAAAGGGCCTTTAAATTCGGTGTGATCATCCACTGGGCCTACCTCAAGAGTTATCTGGTTAAAGGTGATATTCTCCAGGGTATCCAAAAAAGCATGCACCGGCTCCATGTCCATTTTTATCACCATTCCCAAATTTCCTTTGATTCCGACTTTGTCACCTGGAACCTGATAAACCTGCCCTCGTTCCGTTATGACCTCAGTAGGCGTTCCCTGCCTGTTATTGGTGATATGGTTAAAATGTCTGGATTGAATGGTATTGATGGGATAAGAAGTGGAAGCCGTATCGCCATCATAATGATAATAAATAGTGATGCCTGTACCGCCGCCTATTCCCAGCATGGAGGTGGCATTATCTTCCGGATCACCTGTAATGGCGATCCCCGGAAAATAATCCCGAAAGGTGAAAACATTGGTAAAGACAGGGTCATTACTTGTCATTTTTTGGAAAAGGTCGGCTGTGATCTCCTCCTCCAGGTTCATTCTAATGAAATTAACCGTATCCGGTCGGATAATAAAGGACCCTTCTGCTATGGTTTCTTCTTCATATGGAAGCGCATTAAAATTGTAATAGGTGGTATCCAGAATCGGTTCCATCAATTGATGGACTTTGAAACTTTTAGGCGTATCAAAATCCTCTCCCACGGATTCTACCACATTCATGGTAAATACCGCCGAATCGAATAAGGCATCCTCGGTAGGAAGCTCCCCGAATGGATTGAATGATAATCTACTATAACCTGTGGAAGCGGTGGTGCCAAAAAAGTCACTTTGATCACCTCCAACCAGCAATACGCCCTGACTTGTCGTATTAAAGGAATCCAACAGGACCATATAAGCAGATAGGGGTATTTCTTCATAAAACACCCCTATTTGATTGGAACTTGGATCCAGCACCAGGCCTATTTCCGAGGGATCGGCACAGGCACCTGCCAAAGATAAGATGAGCAACAAAACTCCTGCCCATTTAACCGGCAAGATCCGTGTAGATATTATAATAACTTTCAAAAAGCTGATCTTCTTCTTCAATATTAATTTCAAACTGTTTGTTTTTTGATGTTTCCTGAACCATTGCGGTAAGACTTTCAGAAATGTTTTCTCCTTTAACAACCACATCGGCATATTCCATCCCGATTTTTAGAAATCCTTCATAATCTTTGGATTTCAAGGGAGCCAACAATTGGTCGTCAATGTCTACCATTTTGATCTTTTCAAATAAATCGTCCCCAAATTTATGACTAAATCCGTTATTATAAATAGCAAATACTGATTTTGTTTCCTTAAATAAAGGCTCATTTTTATAAGTGGTCTTTAAATAAAGTGGGATAAGACTGGTCATCCAGTCATTACAATGAACAACATCCGGAGCCCAACCCAATTTTTTCACCGTTTCAATCACGCCTTTACAAAAGAAAATGGCTCTTTCGTCATTGTCTTCGTAGAACTTGTTCTGCTTGTCAAAGAAAACGCTCTTTCTTTGAAAATAGTCTTCGTTGTCAATAAAATATACCTGAAGTTTGGCATTGGGAATAGAGGCCACCTTGATAATCAGGGGTTTTTCCTCTTCACCTACAGATATATTGATGCCAGAAAGCCTTACCACCTCATGCAACCTGTTTTTTCTTTCATTGATCAATCCAAATCTTGGGACAAGAATACGGATTTCCATTCCTTTTTCCTGCATGGCCTGTGGCAAGGCCCTAACAAAATTGGCTACCTCAGAAGTTTGTAAAAAAGGATTGATCTCACTTGCTACGTAAAGGATACGAAGTTTAGACATATCTTGTTTGTTTTGTTTAGGGATATAACGGGACTACAAATTTACAAAATAAATCAGTAAATCCCATTGTTTTTATTCAGAATAATATACTTTTGCACCTATTTTCATAAACCATCCCGTTTTTGATTTTGAAAATCTTTCATAACATAGCATCTATTCGTCAAGAAATCAAAGGGTTACGATCAATTGGAAAGACCATTGGTTTGGTTCCTACAATGGGATCTCTTCATCAGGGGCATCTTGACCTGGTCGAATGGTCAGCCACTTCTTCAGATATTACCGTGGTTTCCATCTTCATCAATCCCATTCAGTTCAATAATTCCAAAGATTTGGAAAGCTATCCGAGGGATATTGAAAAGGATCTTCAAATATTGAAAAACAAAAAAGTGGATTTGGTTTTTGCTCCCAGTGAAAAGGAAGTTTACCCTAAGCCAGTGGATCTCCAATTCTGCTTTGGTCAAATGGAACAAATTTTGGAAGGAAAGTTCAGGCCGGGGCACTTTAACGGAGTGGCCATAGTGGTCTCCAAGCTTTTTCATATTTTACAACCAGACAGGGCTTATTTTGGTCAAAAGGATCTTCAGCAAGTTGCTATCATCAAAAAACTGGCTCAGGGCCTTTCTTTTGATCTGACCATAGAAGTCATGCCTACGGTAAGGCAAAGTAATGGGTTGGCATTTTCAACCCGAAATCAAAGGTTAACCGACCCGGGCAAAACCCAGGCCGCAGTATTGTATAAAATACTAGTGGAAGCCAATTTGGAACTGATGGCAGGCGGGAATTGGTTGAAGACCCGGGAAGAACTAATTACCAGGTATATTCAAGCCTCCCAAATGACCCTTGAATATTTGGAACTGGTAAAAGTGGAGGATTTCACCATTGAAGAAAATTATCGCGGGGAAGAAGCTTATGCACTTTGTATAGCCGCCTACGTAGAAGAAGTAAGACTGATCGATAATATTTTGGTCGGCAAATGAAAATAGGAAAACCATGCAAATCCAGCTATTAAAATCAAAAATTCACAGGGTAAAAATCACACAGGCAGAACTCCATTATGTGGGGAGCATCACCATAGATCAGGAACTGATGGAAGCGGCCAACATCATAGAAAATGAAAAAGTCCAGATCGTCAACATTAATAATGGGGAAAGGCTGGAAACCTATGTAATCAAAGGCGAAAGAGGAAGTGGGCAGATCTGCATGAATGGACCTGCAGCCCGAAAAGCCCAGGTAGGAGATGTGGTAATTATCATTTCTTATGCTTCCATGGAATTTGAAGAGGCGAAAAAATACAAACCTGTAATCATATTTCCAGATGATCAAAACAGGTTGAATTGAAAAAAAGAACCAAACAGACCTTCCAGGTCATGATCTCTTTTTTGGTTGCGGGGACTATCTTTTATTATTTGTACAAAGACATTGATCCCCAATCTATCCTAACGGCTTTGGAAAAAACCAATTTGTTCTGGGTGGGCGCCTCTGTTTTTATTTCTATTTTTGGTTATGTCCTTAGGGCATGGAGGTGGAAGCTTTTAATTGAAACCGGAGAGAAATTTCCCATAAGCATCTTCAAGGTTTTTTGGTCACTCATGTTTGGATATTTAATCAACCTGGTCCTCCCCCGAGCCGGAGAGGTAGCCCGGTGTGGCGCTGTACAAAAATCACATCGGGTAGAATGGGGGAAGCTGTTTGGCACGGTGGTTTTGGAGAGAACCATTGATATGCTGTTTATGGTTTTGATGGTTCTTTTAGCATTCCTTCTTGAAGGGAGGGTATTTGTTGAAATCTTTCATTTATTGATTTCACCTGAAAGTTTGTGGGCTTTTTTTGAAAATTATTTTCCACTGGCCATGGTCCTTATTTCTGGATTCCTTGTTTTTTTGTATTTCCTGTATATCATTTTCAGAAAACATGACATCTTCAAGAAGGCGAGATGGTTTTTAAGACAATTTGTCAGTGGATTAGAAACCGTTTTTAAGCTTAAAAATCAATGGGGATTTTGGATCAGCTCGGTTGTCATCTGGATAATTTATTTTTTCATGATGTTCTGGGTAGCCAAAGCCATGCCTGCTACTTCCTCATTAACAGCGTCTTCCGTACTTTTGGTGATGGTTATGGGCAGTATTGGCATGGTAGCTCCGGTCCAGGGAGGGATAGGGACCTTTCATGCAATGGTAGCCTTCATATTGCTTTTTTTCGGTATTGAGGAAGAGCAGGGCAAGATTTTTGCCATTGTGGTACACGGATCTCAGATGTTTACCATTTTGGGATTTGGATTGATCAGCCTGATATTTCTAGCAAATAACCGACAAAAGCAACCTTAATTTAACTTGTATCGTTTAGACCAGAAAAAGGAATAAAACATGGGATTAATATTAATAATAGTTGTATTTGCGATCTTAGGATACGTTGTCAGCAGCAAACTTAAAAGGAAATTCAAGGAATATTCCCAGACTGCACTAAAGGCCAATCTTTCAGGAAAGGAGATTGCTGAATTGATGTTAGCGGACCATCATATCCATAATGTCAGGGTAAACTGTGTGGAAGGTCAACTATCCGATCATTATAATCCAATGGACAGGTCGGTTAATTTAAGCCCAGACGTATTCTATGGTAGAAATGCTGCCGCTACCGCCGTAGCAGCTCATGAATGCGGACACGCCGTGCAGCATGCAACCGCTTACGGTTGGTTGAAATTGAGATCTACTTTGGTACCCGTTCAAAATGCCAGTGGAAAAATATTAAATATAGTATTGATTGCTTCACTATTCGGGGGTTTAGCCTTGTTTAACTTACCATATGAGGCGGTCGGAGCCATAATTGTAGGGTCGTACGCTGTATTGACTTTGTTTACCTTTGTGACTTTACCCGTAGAATTTGATGCCAGCAACCGGGCCCTGGCTTGGGTAAAAGAAAGGAATATCGTAACACCTCAAGAATTTGGGATGTCAAAAGATGCCTTGAAATGGGCAGCCATGACCTATGTGGTGGCAGCACTGGCTTCTCTGGCAACATTGGCCTACTATTTCTTTATATTCTTCGGAGGCCGGGAATAAAATTCATTGATTCACAATTTTTTAATTAAATAAAGGGCAATTAGTGCCCTTTATTTTTTTTGGTGTATATTGATTGAGCGCTTTTTTTACAATGAAATCACCATAAGCCATGAATTTTGAACTGACTGAAGAACAAATTGCTGTTAGGGATGCAGCCAGGGAATTTGCCAAACATCATTTATTACCGGAGGTCATTGACAGAGACATCCAGGCTGCTTTCCCCAAAGAACAGGTGAAATTAATGGGAGAGCTTGGCTTTATGGGGATGATGGTAAGTCCAAATTACGGGGGGGGCGGCATGGATAACCTTTCCTATGTATTGGCCATTGAAGAGATCTCCAAAATAGATGCCTCATCGGCAGTAATCATGTCGGTCAATAATTCTTTAGTCTGTTGGGGATTGGAAAAATATGCCAATGAAGATCAAAAATCAAAATACCTGAGCGGTCTGAGTATTGGGAAATTACTTGGGGCCTTTTGTTTGTCTGAACCTGAAGCAGGCTCAGATGCCACTTCCCAAAAAACCACAGCAGAAGACAAGGGGGATTATTATCTTTTAAATGGCACCAAGAACTGGATCACCAACGGCAACTCGGCTGACATCTATTTGGTCATCGCCCAAACAGACCCTGGAAAAGGACATAAAGGTATTTCTGCCTTCATTGTGGAAAAATCTTTTCCCGGTTTTACAGTAGGGAAAAAAGAAGATAAAATGGGCATCCGGGCCTCTGATACACATTCATTGATGTTTACGGATGTCAAGGTCCCCAAAGCCAACCGGATCGGGGAAGAAGGTTTTGGATTTCGTTTTGCCATGGAAACCTTAAACGGGGGAAGAATAGGAATAGCAGCCCAGGCCCTGGGAATCGCTTCGGGAGCCTATGAACTGGCCCTGGCCTATTCCAAAGAAAGAAAGACCTTTGGAAAGCCCATATGTGAACACCAGGCCATCCAATTCAAATTAGCCGACATGGCCACTGAAATTGAGGCTGCACGCCTGCTTTGTTTTCAGGCGGCAAATCTAAAAGACAGGGGATTGGATTATTCAAAAATGAGTGCCATGGCGAAATTGTATTGCTCCAAGGTAGCCGTAAATACCTCGCTGGAAGCAATCCAGATCCACGGTGGATATGGATATGTCAGAGAATATCATGTAGAACGGCTGATGCGGGACGCAAAAATCACTCAGATCTATGAGGGAACTTCAGAAATTCAAAAAATAGTTATATCAAGAGCCCTTTTAAGATAATTGTACATGCATTGGATTTTTAAAATTATATAGTAATTTTCGAATCGAAATTTAGTTTATTCTAATTTTTTATATATAATTGCTCTAATAAATCAGAAAAAAAATATACTTTTACAAAATAAACCTAAAGGCAATTATCATGGAATATTACAATAAGGTAATAGAGTCGGTTGGAGTCAGGTATGTCAGAGGAAATAATTACAAGGTTGAAAGACCAGTAACCATCACTGATTATACGGATTCTGAAAATACTGCCATCCTATTACACCGCGGATCACTGAATTTTGGAGAAGATCAGGAATCTGTAAATGAAGGGGAAATTTTATTTGTTCCAGCTGCGAGACCAGCGAAAATTTCATTTGGAACCGTAACCAAAAGAAACGAAACCAATAATGAATCTTTTTTGGAAAACAAAAAGAAATACCTTCAGACCATCAGTTTTAAAGATATTAAAAACCTGGAGGACGATTGCATCACTACAGTGACCTTTGAGGCAAAGGTTTTTGATGTGGTGAATTTTTTCAATTCCCTGGGAATACCACCTTTTGTAATCCGGTTCAATGACCGTATTGCTTCCATAATTGAGGATTTGGTTAAAGAGTCAGAACAAACCACCCCTGGAAAAGAGCGGGTCATGAAGATTTATACTGAATTGTTGGTGGTGGAATTGGTACGGCACATTCTTAAAAACAGGTTATTTGTAGAAGAACTTTCCACTAACAGTACGTATTTTAAAGACCCCAGGCTCATCGACATGTTCAACTACATTAAGAAGAATATCGGCGGGGACCTTTCCAACAAGGTATTGGCCAAGGTGGCCAATGTTTCTGAAGATTATGTAGGTCAGTATTTTAAAATGCTGACCGGAATCAACCCACAGGACTACATCGAATACCAAAGAATGGAAGCCGCCGTCGAATTGCTGAGGACCACTAAAAAAAGTATCCGGGACATTGGCAAGGAAGTAGGGTATAAAGATACTGCTTATTTTTGCAGAAGGTTTAAAATGATGTATGGATTGCCTGCAGGCAAAATGAGGAGAAGGGAATCATTAATTAACGTTCAGTGAGGTATTGAATATTTTAGCATATTGAAGAACCCCGGTGATCAGATCGGGGTTTTTTTCTGCTCCATTTCCAATGACCACCACATCAGCTCCGGCTTCCCAGGCATTCCTGGCTTTGGCCTCCGAATTGATTCCCCCACCTACTATCAAAGGCCCTCCTATTGCTTCCTTAACGGCAGTGATGATTTGGGCAGATACAGGATGATGGGCCCCGCTTCCAGCATCCAGGTAAAAGAGCGACAACCCTAAAAACTTTCCTGCCAGGGCTGTGGCCACAGCCAATTCAGGTTTATTTTGTGGAAGAGGTACGGTTTGGCTAATGTATTGTACGCTGGTTATTCCTCCTCCATCCACCAACATGTAACCTGTGGGCATTATATCAAGGTTGCTTTTTGACAGGGAAGGCGCTGCCAAAACATGTTGCCCAATCAATAAGTCCGGATTTCTCCCGGAAATCAAAGATAAAAAAAGTAGGCCATCTGCATTTTGAGAAACCTGCATCATGTTTCCCGGAAACAACACCACAGGCACATCCCTTGATTCAACTTTTATAAGCCGGATGGTTTCATCTACTAATTTAATCCCCCCAATACTGCCGCCTACAAAGAAAAAATCAACCCCGTATTTTGATGCGGATCTTATCAGTCCTTTGGTACCAGATTGAGAATGTATTTTCTCCGGATCAATTAACAAGGCCACACCTTTTTTTCCTGACTTTTTTAAGGCATTGAATTGTTCCAGAATGCTACTGTTTCTTACCACTTTTCGACCCGGTTTTTGCAATCAACATATCCATCAGCCTCGCCTTTCCGAAATCCATGGCCATCCAAAATAACCTGTTCCTAATATTTCCGAAAAAGGAATACTTTTTTTTCTTTGCTTTATTTTTTTGTTTCTTCTTTTTAGTGAGGGCTTTTTTAGGTTTCTTGCTTTTCTTGGACCTGAACAATTTAATTAGCCCCACTGCAATCAATCCACCTAATAAAGCGATGCCCCCAACTTTTACATATATCTGAGAATCTTCCTTCAACAATCCCAACTGTTTTTGTAAGGTTTGCTCTAGTTCTTCATATTCCTTTTCCAGTAATTCATCCATGGTGCCTTATTTGTTTTTAAATAAAAATACAAACTTAGATATGGTGTTTTGCAGGCCCCGCTGCAGGGGAGGGGAGTTCCTTACAATATATAACAATATAAAAATTAAAAAATAAATCCCTGTTAACAGCAAAAAACCAATGGAACTGCTCTCATAAATTTCACTGAAATAAAAGGCTAGAGAAATACTCCCGAACAACAATACAAACATGGCAGCCAAAACCATTGTAACCAGCATGACAATCCTTGCAATGACCAATCCCAAGGCATCCATAATTTCTGATTTAATCATCTTAAGCCTCACCTCTATGAGCCTTTTGATAGTGGTAATAATTTCTGTCAAATTCAACATTACAAAACTTTTAAGAATTTATCTTTTAAATGGATCAAGATAATACTTTTTACAGCAAAAACCTTGCGGAAAATAAATTTCACCTCACGGAAAAATTCAATCCTTGCCGTCTCCGTGACGTTATACAGGTGAAGTCGCTTCATGGTACCATGCAAAGTGAAAATATTAGGACCCATCCTTCTGAATGTTTGGGATAAAAAAACCGTTAACCTATCTTCGTCTACGTGGTTAATTATCATATGAAAAGGAAAGCAATCATAATTGGTTCCGGTATTGCCGGATTAGCAGCAGCCATTCGGTTGAGCAATAAGAATTATGAGGTAAGTGTTTTTGAAAGTAATTCCTATCCTGGAGGAAAACTATCCGAAATCAATTTAAATGGATACCGGTTTGATGCGGGACCTTCCCTTTTTACCATGCCAGAACTGGTAGATGAACTGTTTATCCTTTCCGGAAAAAACCCCAAAGCCCATTTTGATTATATCCGCTTACCGGTTAACTGCCATTATTTTTGGGAAGATGGGGTAAGGATCCAGGCTTTTTCAGATACAAGGCATTTTGCCAGGGAAATAAATACAAAGTTGGGAGAACCCCTTAACAATGTAAATAAAGCATTGGAAAAATCAGCCTATATTTACCGCCACCTGTCTCCACTTTTCATGCATCGATCCTTACATGATTGGCGTACCTGGACCAGTCGAAAGGCATTGAAATCTTATCTCAAAATTGGAAAACTGGGATTATTTGATACCATGGCCCATGCCAATAGCATGCAATTCAAAAATGAAAAGTTGGTGCAACTCTTTAACCGGTATGCCACCTATAATGGATCAAACCCTTATCAAACACCAGCTACCCTGAATATCATCCCCCATTTGGAATTCAATATCGGCGCATTCTTTCCCAAGAAAGGCATGCACGACATCACCATGAGCCTCTATCATTTAGCCAGGGATTTAGGAGTGCATTTTTACTTTGAAAAACGGGTGGATAAAATATTGGTTGAAAACAACCAATCCATAGGCATCAAAACGAATGGCCAGGAGCATTTTTCTGATATTGTCGTCAACAACATGGATATGGTAAATGCTTACAAAAGCCTGTTAATAGACCAAAAACAACCCAAAACTTTGTTGAAACAGCCAAAATCCAGTTCTGCCCTGATTTTCTATTGGGGAATTAATAAGGTTTTCCCCGAGCTGGACCTTCATAACATCCTGTTTAGTAATGATTACAAAGAAGAATTCAACCATATTTTTGAACGGGGAAGCATCTACCATGATCCTACCGTCTATATAAATATTACCTCAGTTTACAAAAAAGAAGATGCCCCAAAAGGTTGTATGAACTGGTTTACCATGATTAATGTACCCAATAATCAGGGCCAGAATTGGGCGTTTTTTAAGAAACAGGCGAAGGCAAACATCATCCAAAAAATCAACAAAACCCTAAACATTGATATCGAACCATTGATCTCCGTGGAAGAAATACTGGATCCTGTCACCATTGAGTCAAAGACTTCCTCGGCAAATGGTGCCTTGTACGGCAATAGTTCCAATAACCGGTATGCGGCTTTTTTACGACATGCCAATTACTCTTCCTCTATAAAAAACCTGTATTTTTGTGGCGGAAGTGTTCATCCTGGAGGGGGAATCCCCTTGTGTCTGCTATCTGCCAAAATCATGTCCAATATGGTCCCCTGACTCAGGGGTCCACCAGTACTTTGTATGATTCATACAAACCGTAGACTTCCCTTACATACCTTACGGTTACATGTCCTTTGGCATACCCACTTTTAACCCAGGGGTCATTGTATATCTCAGGCTGGGATTTTTTTTCCAGATAAAAGGCTACATTTTCCCATTGGCTGGTATCTTTCCCAAACTTATACGCCAACCTCCAGGCATCCTGAACATGTCCATGCCCCACATTATAGGAGGCAAGAATAAATTTTATCCGCTGATCGTTATCAGGAACACGCTCCATCCAGAATCCATCAAGGTATTTAAGGTAATTAACGCCTCCTCTCAAACTTTCATTGGGATTGTTGGGGTTGCTTACCCCAAATCTTTGAAGTGTAACTGGCATCAGCTGAAGCAGACCTACTGCCCCAGCATAAGAAATGGCCGCATGATCAAACCTGCTTTCTTTGTATACCAATGCGGCTAATAACCGCCAATCCCAACCCAATTGGTCAGCACCGGATTTTATTATATCATCGTAAACTGATATCCTCCCACCGGAGACCGATGAAAATGCGGAGGAAGTCCGGAAATAGCTGTTTTTTTTGTTTAAAAAATATTTATCATACAAAATGGCTTTATAATCTGTTCTATGGATACGCTCAATCCATTTATTGATGTTTTCCAATAATAATGGGGCATTTTTTCTGACCGCCCATGCCACTGGATTGGGTTGGCTTACTTCCAAATCTACATCTAAATTGTCATAATAGGTAGCGTTCACCAATGCGATATCATTGTCAACCACGGTGTAGTCGATTTCTTTGCTTACCACTTTATTGATCAGGTACTCCAGACTGGTATTTTCCTCAACGAGGTCAAATTGCAATTGCAAAGAGTCCTGAAGGCTTAATAACCGTTTTTTGTAAACTGTACCCGTTTTGATATGCACCTTTTTTCCGGTTAATTTGGAAAGGCTGTCCACATTGGATTTACCGGTCCTTTGTACCAAGACCGTTTTCATTTGATTGATTGGATCGGTAAAGGCAGCATATTTTTCACGTTCTTCATTTACCTCAAAATTAATGGCAATGATGTCTGCCTGACCTTTGTTGAGTAAGCGGAAAGCATCTTCCAATTCAGATCTCACAATCAACCTTAACCCTACCTCCAATTGGTTGGCAAGATTTCGAAGCAGTTCAAACTCGTAGCCCATGGTTCTACCCCTATAGATGTAATAGCTGGTGGAAGAATTGTCTACCACCGCCCTAATAAATCCTCTGGTTTTAATGTCTTCAAAATCCAAA
This sequence comes from Cyclobacteriaceae bacterium, assembly GCA_040905205.1. GTDB lineage: Bacteria > Bacteroidota > Bacteroidia > Cytophagales > Cyclobacteriaceae > Cyclobacterium. The sequence continues at coordinate 10,834 of JBBDSB010000475.1, read as the reverse complement.
ACTGTCGGTGATTCCCAAAAATCCGGTTGCTGGGTCTCCTCTGGGCTTTCGCAGGAAATACTTATCCAGATCAAAAAATAAACTAATGTATTAGAAAGTAAGGTTTTTTTCATACATACACTGCCCAATGGGCACATTGGTATACTCAATAATAGTTCTTTCTACTTCATATAACAAAAAAAATGCCAGGCATATACTGCCGGGCTTCTTAAGGTTCAAGTGCTTTATATTGGTCAATCATTGAAATAGATCATTCCGGAAAGCCGCACCAACTCAATTTCATTTTCCTTAATATTATAAAGAGATTCGATCAATCGACTTTCTGCCTGTAGCCTATTCACCTGGGCATCCCTGAATTCAAGGTAGTTGGCAATTCCCAATCGAAACCTGTCCAATGCAATTTCTGAATTTTCAACTGCAACCTCATAATTTCTTTTTTCAATCTCCAATAACCGCTTGCTGTTTTCATAGGTATTGAAAGTCCTTTGTAAAGCCGACAACATCTGAATTTCATACTGCTCCAGCAGGATCTGTTGGTTATTCATTTGGATTTTTGCCGTTTGGATTTGACGGTTAAGGGCAAACCCGCTGAAGAGATTTAAGCTGATGGTAGCACCTAGATTGATCCCCTGTTGTTGGTTGGTTAAAAGAAAACCCGCATCAGATCTTAGACTATTGTCATTATAGGAGCCCGTCAAAGTAATGGTTGGTAACCTTTGGGCCCTTAATTCCTTCATTTGAAGATAAGCCACATTTTCCAACCGTTGTGTAACCAAAAACTGCTTATTATTGGCCAAAGCATTATCTTTTAGGTCATCCAGGGTATAGTCTTCACGAATGGTAATGGTATCATTGACAGAAAATTCCTCTGAGGGATCAACGGCCAACAACTCGTTTAAATTTACTCTGGAGTTTTGAATAACCTGCTCCTGGCTCACCAAGGCAGTGAGGTCCGTATTATAATCAACCTGAGCCGCGAGAAAATCTCTTTTTGAAGCCCTCCCAAATTCATATTGGGCCTTGGCGATCTCCAGTCTCTGATTGGAAAGATCAAGGGTGGTATTCAAAACATTGTACCTTTGCTGTTCAAGGACCAACCTGTAGTAAGAAGTGGCGATGGCCGCTACCGTATTTTCTATGACTACTTTAGCCTCCAGTTCACTGACTTCTGCCAATTTACCCAAGCGTTGTAAAGCCACTACGGCATCTGGTCTGAATCCGTAAATGGCTACCAAGCTGTAATTATTTGTCCGGGTTTGTGCACCGGGAATGATTCTGGGGTTTTCAGGATCACTGACAAAAGACTGTTCGGTATCTTCTCTTCTATAAACCCGGTTGTTATTTACATCCAAAGTGGGAATGAGCACACTGCCTGCAATCTTTTTGTCATTTTCCGCCAAAATCACCTCATTGGTGGCGATTTTTACATCAAAATTCTTTTCCAGGCCAATCTCAACGGCTCTTTCATAGGTGAGTTTTTCTTCCTCCTGAGCAGTGATGTTAAAACAAACACTGGTAATCAAACCAAACAATAAAAATTTCTTCATATTAAACTCTTGCTAACCTTCCTTTTTTGGATGTCAAATAGGTATAGATGCCTGGAATTATAAACAAAGTCAGAATGGTGGCAAACAATAAGCCACCAATAACTACTACGCCCATGGGAACCCTTCCCTCCGACCCGGCACCCAAGGCCAGGGCAATGGGCAAGATGCCCAAAATGGTCGACAAGCTGGTCATCAATATAGGTCTCAGCCTTGCGGCTGCAGCACCTTCAATAGACTCCCTGATACTCATTCCCTGGGCCTTTCTCTGATTGGCAAATTCCACAATCAATATGCCGTTTTTAGTGACCAATCCAATTAACATGATGATTCCGATTTGACTGAATACATTAAGTGTGAAATCAAACAACCAGAGGGAAAATAGCGCTCCAAAAATGGCCAATGGAACGGTAAACATGATGGTTAATGGATCCAGGAAACTTTCAAATTGCGCAGAGAGCACCAGGTAAATCAAAATAAGGGCGAAAACAAAGGCAAATACCAAACTGCTGGAGCTGTCCCTGTATTCCTTTGAAAGCCCGGCCACATCAGTGGTATAGGTTTCATCCAGAACATCTGCCGCAATCCTGTCCATTTCCTCCAGTCCCGTTCCTACCGTCTGACCTTGGGACAAACCCGCCTCAACGGTTGCACTTACGAACCGGTTGAAACGGTACAACTGTGGAGGTGTGCTTCTTTCGGATATGGTCACCAGGTTATCCATTTGCACCAACTGCCCATCTTCTCCCCTTACATAAAGCATCCGAAGATTGATGGGTTCATTTCTGTCCTCCAGTCGCATTTCGCCGACTACTTGGTATTGCTTGCCATTCATAATAAAATAATCAAACCGTTGCCCGGAGTAACTTAACTGTAAAGTCCTGGCTATTTCCTGCACCGACACGCCAATATTCCTGGCTTTTTCCCTGTCGATTTCCACCTCGATTTCAGGTTTGGTAAATTTAAGGTTGACATCAGAAAAACTAAATACCGGACTTTGGCCCACCCTTTCCATAAATACCGGAATGATTTCTTTCAATTTCTCCAAGGTCTGGGCCTGAATGACGTATTGAATTGGTAATCCTGCTCTCCGATCACCAATAGATGGTTCCTGGGCTGAAAATGCCCTGACGGCTGTTTTTGTTTTTAAATATTTTGAAATGTCATCGAAAATCATCTGTTGGGAACGATCTCTTTCAGAAGCATTCTTAAGGATGACCATAAAAAACCCGGAATTGGTACTTGCTGTTCCAAATGAGGGAGAGGTGACGGAAATCAAACCGGCCCTTTCTTCTTCCGGAATCATGGTATTCATTTCTTCCGTCATTTCATCAATTACCCGGTCCATGTATCCAAATGTAGCGCCCTCGGGCCCTGCCATACTGATCCTAACCCGTCCCCTATCCTCTATGGGGGCGAGCTCGGAGGGAATATCATTGTATAAAAAGTAAGTACTTACGCCCATGATCCCAATCAGGATAAAAGCCATCCATTTTACGTTCATAAACCTGGAGAGGGCATGCGCATATAAATCATTCAGCCATAAAAAAAAGGGTTCTGTTTTCACATACAACCAATTTTGTTTTTCCCGTTTCTTCAGCAATTTGGAACTGAGCATGGGTGTCATTGTCAGGGCAACAAATGATGAAATGATCACAGCACCGGCCACTACCACCCCAAATTCCCTAAACAGCCTACCAGTGGTACCTGTAAGAAAGATAACAGGTAAAAAAACGGCTGCCAGGGCTACTGTAGTGGCAATAACGGCAAAGAATATTTCTTCAGCACCCTTTTCTGCTGCCATATCAGGATGCTCCCCTCCCTCAATCTTGGTATAAATATTTTCCAATACCACAATGGCATCATCAACCACCAATCCTATGGACAACACTATTCCCAGCAGAGTAAGCACATTGATGGAAAACCCCGCAAAATACATGATAAAAAAGACCCCGATCAAGCTGATGGGAATGGTAAGCACCGGAATAAAGGTGGTCCTCCAGTCTCTTAAGAACAAGAAAATGATCAATACCACCAATACGAAGGCAAGAATAATGGTCTCCTGAACTTCGCTAATGGAACTACGGATGTACTGGGTGGTATCAAAGCCTATGCCCAATTCAATATCAGGAGGTAAATCCTTTTGAATAAAATCCAACCTCCTGTAAAATTCATCCATTATTTCAATGCTGTTGGACCCCGGTAGAGGGACCAAAGCTACGCCAACCATTGGAACTCCATCTCTTTTTAATACTGTCCTTTCATTTAAGGGTGCCAATTCTGCATTTCCAATGTCCTGAAACCTGACCACATTGTTGAATTCCTCTTTGATGATCAATCGGTTAAATTCCTCGGGGGTGCTCATCCGGCTTCTCGTCCTTACGGAAAGTTCAATAGACTGACCTTCAATACTTCCTGTTGGAAGCTCCACATTCTCACTTTGTACCTTTGTCAGCACATCAAGGGGGGTAATGCCATAGGAAGCCATCCTTAAGGGATCCATTCTTAACCGGATGGCATATTCTTTTTCACCCCATATCCGGATTTCACTGACACCATCTATGGTTTGTAATCTTTCTTTAAAAATATTGGTGGCAATATCAGATAATTCAAGTAAGCTGCGCTGGTCGCTTTGAACATTGAGAAAAACGATGGGCTGGGTATCTGCATCCTGTTTGGTTACAATGGGTGGTTCCGCATCAGGAGGGAGGTTTCTTTGCGCCCGGGAAACCTTGTCCCTCACATCATTGGCAGCTGCTTCCATATCAGCACCCACCTCAAATTCTACCGTTATACTGCTGCCTCCGTCATTACTAATGGATGTAAGGGATTTTATTCCTGAAATACCGTTGATCCCTTCCTCAAGAGGTTCGGTAATCTGGGCTTCGATTACATCGGCATTGGCCCCAACGTAAGTAGTCCTGACATTGACTACCGGCGGATCCACACTTGGAAATTCCCGGATTCCTAAAAATGAAATCCCAATTACCCCAAAAATAATAATGGTAAGGGACATTACTATGGACAGCACAGGCCGCCGGATACTAATGGTAGATAAACTGGACATAGGGGATCAATTAATTTGAGTGATATTTACGGAAATCCCATCCCGGGCTTGTAATATACCGGTGGTTAAAACAAGCTCACCTGGAGCTAAACCATCCAATATTTGCACGTGTGTATCCGTTCGCTGACCAATGGTTACCTTTCTGGATGAAACCACACCATCCTCCGCCACAAATACTTTATATCCCTCCAATTCGGGCACCACTGACTCAGAAGGAACCAATATGGCATTGTCAATTTCATTTAGGACCAACCTTACCCTCACAAACATGCCAGGTAGAAATTTTTTGTCTTTATTAGGACTTCTGGCCCTGATTTTCAAAGTCCTGGTGGCGGCATCAATATTGGGTTCCACTGCATAGACCGTTCCGACAGCTTCTTCGGATATATTATTGGACCTGAAATAAACCTTGGATCCTACTGTGATTTCATTGGAATACCTTTCGGGTATGGAGAATTCAATTTTTATAGGGTCAACATTGACGATACTGGCAATGACATCACCGGTACTCACGACGCTGCCCTCAGATATCTGACGGAAGCCCAATTCACCATCAAAAGGTGCCCGGATAATCATTTTATTCAGTTGTGCTTCTATGAGCCTCAGGTCTGCTAAATTGGTGTTGTACTGATTCAAAACAATATCATACTCTTCCTGGCTGATGGCTTCCCTTGATAGTAGTTGTTTTTGTCTGTTTTCCTGACTTTCGTATAATTTTTTAGTATAACTCAGCCGATCAAATTGCGCTTCAAGTTCATCATCATTCAGGTAAAGAAGGGGCGTTCCTTTTTTCACAAATTCTCCTTCATTAAAGGATACTTTTTCAACCAGACCGGCCACCTCGGGCATAAGGGTAACCATTTCATTGGGAATCAATGAGCCCGTGATGTTCAGGTTGTTTTCAAGTCTCTCCTCTTTAAGTTTGACTACTTTCACGGGAATATTTGCCTGTGTATTGCCGTTTCCCGCAGAGGAAGAGGTGGTGGCAGCGTCACTGCCAGAACCCATTTCCAATCTCGGATAATAGAATAAAATACCGATCACCACAATGATGAGGACGATCAAAATAATCTTGGTTTGGTTTTTCATTACAGGAGTAGTGGTAAATTATTTCTTATGGCTGAGGATCGGATTTAATTCAAATTTCAAACTTCTATTATGCCTTTTAAGTTCAAGAATTCAGAAACGATTATCGGGTTCTAAACTATGCAAACCTAAAATATACCTATAAATTATGAATCAATTAAATAGCAAAATAGTCCATTTTTGAAGTGTTTGGAAGGGATTCAATACAAGAGGTAATTTGATGCTGTTAGTGGCAAATAAATAAGATCCTAAAAGAAAATGGTTCATATAAAGCCTACAAATTATTCTATTTTGGCCGCTCCCAGCCTTGAAGGATCAAAAAAATCAACCCTGCACATCAAGGTACAAGGTTGATTTCTGTAAATTAATAACTGCAAATTGAGTTTTATTATTCTGCAAAAAAAACTGGCATCATGACCTTATCGATAACATGTACAAAACCTGTTTGGAAAATATCATCATTTACACCTACAAGGGTGGATGTTGCATTATTTTCTCCATAAGTAAGCATCAAATTACCTCCATCAAAGGATACCCTAGGGTTTACCATTCCTCCATACTGAGGGTTCAGCGCTTGGTTATTGGAAATATTGGCGGAATAGACCAAATCATTTACTAGGTGGTACTTGACAATTGAAACCAAATCTCCTTCATCTACTGCATCGATAAGTGCTTCTAAGGAATTAACTTCCAGACTTGTCAATAAATCCATAAACGCCTGATTGTTTGGAATAAAGAAAGTCCTGAATTCTTCAGATAGTTCTGATTCCATACCTAGAAGCTCAATTAAATTCCCAAAAATACTCAACTGCGGATTATCCTCAATATAAGCCGCCATAGAATTTGACCTGGGCAGTAAAACCTGGTCAATCAAGTGAACTGTTCCGTTCCCGAATTCAGAACGAAGGATATTAACATCCTGGTTATTGAACCTCACCTGCCCTCCGGACCGATTGATAAAAATATTCTGATCGGCTACCGTTTGGATAAAGTTGAAATTAGTTTGGGTTAGGGTAGATAAGGTGATGTTGGGTTGTGTAAGATGATAAGCCAAAACCCTCTCCAATCCCTCGATTTCACTAGCCGACCCATACCCGTTTTCGGACATAAATGCTTCTATAGCCGCATTCGTAGGGGCAAATACCGCCATTTGGTCTTGTGTCTGCCGACCCACCAGCAATGGCAGCAACCCTTCCATTTCAATAAGGTCGGAAAAAACAGTCAACTCTGATTGGTGTTCGATCACATTGCTAAGGATAGCACTTCCTTGTCCTACTATAGGTTCCTCGTAATTCTTATCAATGCATCCTACAAATAATATGGTGGCTGAAAGAAGAAATATATAATTATTGATCTTATGATTCATGATGTTGTTGTTTTCTTTAGACCGAAGGTTATTTGAAAATGTACCTTAAACCTACTTGGGCATTCCAAGTCTGGTTAAGGTTGAACAGGGATTGAGAAATTAGGGTCGGATAGACGCCCGCCAGACCTTGGATACTGTTTAAGGTGAACTGGGCGTTGCCATCTCCATCAGTACCATTAAAGTTCAGCAGGTTACTTTGAATCGCCTGTCTGCCTACTCCCCATGAATCCTTCAATAAGTTTCCAACATTGAGGATATCCAGTGAAATTTGAAGTTTATGCTGGTTGGTATCCTTGGTCAGGTGAAGGTCTTGAATCAGCCTGAAATCAAATCGGTGCAACCAGGGCAAAATGGCACCGTTTCTCTCCGTCACCTGGCCCCTGTTGGCACTTAGATAGGTGTCATTTTCTATGTACTGGTTCAAAATATCCCATTGTTCTTCAGCGGTTTGCGTAATCACTCCTCCCACGACCCTGTCTGTCAACTGGGCATCTACAAAGGATTCAGGAACGTACATCAAACGTATACCACTACCATCACCGAAGTTTCCGGAATAAGTATAACTGTATCTTCCCTGCTCTCCACCTTCATAAAAAATTGAGATTTGGGTATTGTTATACTCATTAAGGCCTTTGGTATTAAAAGATATTAAACCAACAACCCTGTTGGGTTGGTCAAAACGGTTGAAGCCTTCTTCAGGGTTATTTCTGTCCATTTGTACACCGGTCGGCCAGAGTGAGGCGGCCTGTGATCCTCCGATCAGACCAAAATCCCTTTTTTGGCTGCGGGTGTAGGCCAGGCTGGTGAAAATTCCTGATCCCCAGTCCTTTTGTAGGGAAACGGTCAAGGCACTATACGTGCCTACGTCGATATTGGTAAGCAGGAAAAGTTCATTGATAGGAGTTCCCTGAATTCCCTGAGAATACCTGGGGTAGGGGTTTCCTCCAACATTTACCGTATCACCTGTAGGTTTACTGGCCAAATTAGCAGAGAATGGCATATTGTAATCTTTGGAATGCATGGCCTCAAGCGTAAATATAAAACCTCCGCCAAATTGGTAATCCGCTGCGACATTTGACCTCCAGGTTTGTGGAAGTTTAAAATTTTCGTTGGTCACATTCACTGAGCTGGAGATATCAGGCTCCTGCTCCGCGGGATTGGGCCTGTAGTAGTTGATATCAGATTGGAAACCCTGCCACTCACCCTCGGCCCATTGACCAGGGGTTCTACCCACAAATCCCCTTGTGATGCCATTTGCATTGATCTGATTGGAAAGGTGAACGAAAATCGGTCTTGCGGTAAACAATCCCGTACCACCTCTGACCTGGAGTGACCCGTCACTCAACGCATCCCAGTTAAATCCGAATCTGGGGGAGAAAACGGGGTTAACGGGAGGAAACTGGCTAACATCGGGACTGATCATTTGACCAGGATCCCTTGGGTTTTCAACCGAAATATTCAAAGCCTCCAGTCTTGGATTTCTTGGGGCCTCAATTGGGTAGAAAGGCATATCCACCCTCAGGCCTCCGGTGATTTTTAAATCCCTGGTTACCTGATATTCGTCCTGGATATACAAACCTACCTGCCCAAAGCTTACCTGGTCTGTAGGCAAGGTAAATGGATTATCCGCATCATAAGTGAATCCAATGGCAAAGCCATCAGGGACCACATTTGGATTTTGGTTGATGACCCCCTCCACAAAACTGTCATAGGAATTGTACCGGTACCAGGAATCCCATGTAGGATTAAAGGCATTGTCAAAGGTCATGTATTCAAAATTGACCCCTGCCGTAAAAGTATGTTTTCCCAAAAAATAGTTGAAATTATTGGTCAGGTTGAAAGTCTTGTTGTCCAACAGATTTCCTCTGGTAAACAATTCTGTGCCCATAGACAGATAATAAAGTGGGGTATTGCCATCAAATTCCAGAACTTCGATCATGGGGAATTCCTGACCTCCAGGGACCCCTCTTTGGGTCATTGCACTGGTATAGCCAATATTTAAGGAGTTGGCCATATTGTCCCCCAGGGTGGTATTCAGTTCAGCTACTATAGAGGAAACATTATCTTCAGACGTGTAATGCGAATTTCTGAAAGTCAAAGCCTCAATTCCTCCCCTGTTGGTATTTCTATAACGCAAATTCCCGGGAAGACCCCTTATACTATTGCCATTGATGGTCACATCTCTTAATTGCTGAAAACGATTATACCGAATAGTCAATTTATTCCGAATATCGATATTGTAATCCAAACGAAGATTTAAACGGGTCGCATCATCGGAAAAAGGTATGTTTTCGTAAGCACCGGTCTGATAGCCATAAAGGCTATTTAATTGCTGGCTGACAAATTCCGCTCTTTCTGCAGGAACTCTTGAGACGATCTGGTTATCAGGAAGAAGTCCCTGTTCAGGGCGGGCTGCCAACCTGTTATCACCTGGAAGATCATTTACTTCCATTTCGGCGCTCACAAAGAAAAAAAGTTTGTCTTTGATTATGGGTCCTCCAAAAGCAATCCCGTGAATATTGGTCTGTGATTGGGAAAAAGGGACCTCTCTGCCCCCATTTACGGTAACCCCCTGCAGTCGATCGTTTCTAAAAAGTGTATAAGCAGTTCCTCTCCACTGATTGGAGCCGGCTTTGGTAATCGCATTCACATTGGCCCCTGTAAAACCACTTTGTGTAACATCATAGGGAGCAATATTTACCTGCACCTCTTCGATGGCATCCAGGGAAATGGGATTCCCACCAGCAAACTGGCTGGAACCCAATCCAAAGTTATTGTTGTATAAATTTCCGTCGATGGTATAGTTATTATACCGCTGATCCGCTCCTCCAAAACTTGTCCCGTTACTTTGAGGGGTCAATCTGGTAAAATCATTGATGCCCCTGTTAATGGTAGGCATGGAATTGATCCGCTCATTGTTCAGGGATGTAGAGGCCCCTGTTCTGTCAGAGTTCATAATCCCGTCTCTTCTTCCACTTATTTCTATGGTTTCAAGTTCCACCCCGTCGGTAAATGTGGCATCCAGGGTATATTTCTGTCCCAAAGACAGCGTGATGCCATCAAATACCCTCTCGTCAAACCCAACAAAAGAGATGGTTATCGTGTAGGGTCCCCCAACTCTCAAATTGGGAAGATTAAATCTGCCATCTATATTGGTGACAGCACCATAGCGCGTACCCGAGGGTTCATGGGTAGCCACCACATTGGCCCCGGGTAGGGTTTCTCCGGTGTCATCAGATACAGTTCCCTGCATGCTGGCAGTGGTGACTCCCTGCGAATAAGCCCAACCCGAAGTTAAAACCAGGGTCAGCAACGCAAATAGATTTTTTAGTAGTAGTTGCCTCATTTTTTAAATATTAATTGGTAGAAATAGTAAACTCTTTTTTTCGCAATTAGGTTAATTGGGCACTACAAAGGTAGGTTTATAAATCAGCAATTTATTATTGGAATTGTTAAATTTTAAACTGCCAGTACAAAAGTAATTAACAATTTTTTAATATTAGTAACTTGAATAAAATTTTAATATATCGATTTAAAAAATTTATTATAATTAAAATTAAATTATTTTAAAATTAAATTCTTTATTTTTCCAATAAAGTGCCCATTCAAAGTGGAAAATTAATTAAAATACACCCGGTTGAAAAAATTATACTTTCTTTAAAGCAAGCTCCATATCTCTTCGGCTTTAACGAAATACTGATGATAACTGGTCTCATAACCTGGTTTCATGGATAAAACGGGATGATTTAATGTTTAAAGTTTATAACTTGA
>JBBDSB010000474.1:20065-25899 GCA_040905205.1 Cyclobacteriaceae bacterium | reverse complement strand
GTAAATGGGCTTATTAGTTTCCTGTCTCACGAAAAAGATAACATGCCATCTAACGTAGATTTTTATTACTTCGACCGGGATAATAAAGAAACCGTTACTTATAACGACATCAATTCCGTATACCAGGATAGAGAAGGGAAAATCTGGATTGGAACTTACGGCGGAGGTTTGAATGCGTTTATACCAGAAACGGAACAATTCGAACATTATTCGATGTCTGATGGATTATCAAATGATATTGTTTACGCATGCATAAACGACCGGGAAGGAAACATTTGGATTAGCACCAAAAACGGGCTTTCAAAATATCTGACACATGAAAACAAATTCGTCAATTATACAATTTCAGAAGGACTGCCCTCTAATGAGTTTTGTGAGAAAAATCCTCTTATTTCAAATGACGAGTTGTTTTTTGGAACAATTCAGGGAATAACTTATTTTAAACCTTCAGAACTTAAAACCAACCTCGCTTTACCTGAAATACTTTTTACCGATTTGATGATTTCAAACAAAGTTCAAAAAGTAAATCAAGATGGAGCATTAACTAAAGATATAAACCTGGCAGATGAGATTAGACTTAGATACGACCAAAACAATTTTAGTATTTCTTATTCCGCCGATGATTTTCAAGTCCAGGGAAGATATCGGTTTGAATACAAACTTGTGAACTTTGACAAAAAGTGGTTTCAAACCCGAAACGACCAATTTATTACATATACCAACATTTCTCCGGGTAGTTATACATTAAAGTTAAGGTTGATTTCAGGGGTAGACGACCAACTGTTTAAAGAAAAATTACTAAAAGTAAAAATTCTACCCCCTTATTGGAGAACAGGTTGGGCATACCTTTTGTATTTTATCGTTTTTATGGGGATGCTGATTTTTTCATTTAACTTTTTTCGACGCTTTAATGCCCTAAAAAACTCCTTAAAGTTGGAGAAGGATATTACTGACTTTAAATTGAAATTCTTCACTAATATTTCGCATGAACTCAGAACGCCTTTAACACTCATAATTAATCCGATTAAAGAGATATTTGAGAGAAAGGTGCTGGATGAAGAAAATAAAGGGCTGCTTCAGGTGGCATTTCACAATGCGAAAAATCTAACAAAACTTGTAAATCAAATTCTTGATTTCAGAAAATTACAAACCCAAAAGGTTTCGCTAAATGTATCTGAAAATGAAATAGTAAGCTTTTTCAAAACAGTATGCAATGATTTTATTTTTGTAGCTAAACAAAAAAACATTCAATACGAACAAATTATAAATGTTTATGAGAAGAATTTATGGTTTGACCCGGAGAAAATTGAGAAGATATTAGTTAATCTTCTTACAAACGCTTTCAAATTTACTTCTGCCGAAGGCAGAGTTGTTGTTAGTCTTTTTGCTGAATCCGATAAGTTTTCAATTATAGTGGAAGACACAGGAAAAGGATTAATCACAGACAACCAAAATAAGATATTCGAACGCTTTTATAGTGCCAGAAATACAAACCGAAGTTTTTTTATGCAAGGAACAGGAATAGGGCTCTCTCTGGTAGAAGAGTTTGTCAGTATTCATAAAGGAACTATTGATTTATCGAGCGAACCTGACAAAGGTTCTAAATTTACAATCACTATTCCGGCAAATAAAGATTCGTATTCAGAATCAGAATTGTCGGATATAATCTGGGAGGCGGGAACTGAGTCGGGAAGCCATATCAAACAATTTCATCCATGGTTAAAAATACCGAAAAGTAAGCCAATCGATAAAATATATGCTTCTGTTTTATTGGTTGAAGACAACGATGAACTGCGTTACATGCTTAAACAAAAACTTTCGAATAACTATACCATATACACCGCTGAAAATGGGAAGCTTGGTTTGGAAGTTTGCAAAAAGCTTTCACCTGACCTTATTGTTACCGACTTAATGATGCCGGTTATGAACGGCAATGAAATGACCCGAACCTTAAAAGACGATTTTATCACATGCCATATACCAATTATTATGCTTACTGCAAAAACAGCTTCCGAAGATCAAATTAAAGTTTATGAGACCGGTGCTGATGCATACATCCCCAAACCTTTCGACTTTGACGTTCTCATAGCCAGGATCAATAACCTGCTTGAACAACGCGCACTTTTAAAACAAAAATTCAGCAATGACATTGAATTTGAATCACGCCTCGTAGCAATTAATAAAAAGGATCAGGAATTTATTGAGCAGGTTACCAACTTCACATTAGCTCATCTTGAAGACGGCACTTTTAACCTCAATGACGTTTATGGGGAATTAGGATACAGCAAAACAGTATTTTATAAAAAGATTAAAGCGTTATCCGGACTTAATCCAAGCCAGTTTGTTCGAACCGTAAAACTAAAAGAAGCTGCTCGCTTGCTAAAAAACACGGATATAAATGTTTCTGAAACAGCCTTTAGAATTGGTTATTCTGACATCAATTATTTCGGGATTCAATTTAAAAAACAATTTAACAAAACGCCCAGTGAGTTTATAAAGGGGTGATCTTTAACTACCGGAGTTTCCTCAAAAAATGCTGACAATATAGCCGAAAGACAATAATGACAATCATTTGGGAAAATAAAATATCATTTTATATAAGGCCGTTGTTAATTTAGTATAATTTTTTAGTATTTAGTGCTTCCAAAAAAACCATTTTAAACCGTTAAGTTTAAAAAAACATTTAAATCAAAGCCATAAAAAAATTTGGGCAAAAATATGAATGCAGCGATAACAGGTTTCATATCCAAAAAAAGACCAACATAACAAAATTATCACTTTCATGTGTTTATATTTTTATTTCAGGTATATTGATCTATGTACAAACCCATTTTGTCAAAGGGCAGGGGTTCAAAGCCGGGTATTCGGTCAAAAACCTCAGAATCGGGCTTCAGGTTAAAATTCCCATTTTCATAATCCACAAAACCGGGATCACTATCTGTTCGGTAATTATTTACAGATTCGCCTTGTGCATGTTCACCACCCATTAAATGTATGGGTTCTTTAGGCCCGCCAACGATGAGATTTCCGGACAATACATTTCTTCTTGCCCTCATTCCTTCCCACTCCTTTCCCTCGATGATAGGATGTAAATAATTCCTTAACTCCGGATATCTTTCTGAGTAAGGACTCTGATAAATATTAACATTTTCTGTTAAGCGTTTTCTCAGAAGACCATCTTCTCCAAACATTGCCGGCCCGCTACCTCTGGCCCAGGTGTAGAAAGGAGAAGATATTTCTGCGGTATAAGAAATGGGGTCAATGACAATGTTATTTTTCATCTTCAAGTCCCAGCCGCTATTGGTAAATAAAATTCCATATTTTGTATTCATTTTATAAAACACATTGCCTTAAACCAATACACCGGTGCTGGAATCATCACAATAAATTCCCATGTTCATCCGGTTGGGATTGCCGATATGGTGAAAATAGTTGTACCGGATAATGTTTCCTCGATCACTGGGATCACGGCCGATATACCAAGGGGAAGTATCGTCCGAATTTAAGGTAACATGGTGGATATGATTGTACTCGAAGAGGTGTTCATTACCATGAACATAAATTCCCTGCCATTCGGAATCGAAGATTTCACAATGACTGATCCTATTCCCGACACCGTCAATATTTATCCCTGCCCAGAGAAATTTGTTACGCCGGTTATAGTTGGAGACTATACAGTTTTCCGCATAATTGTTGCCGGGGATCAGTTGGCGTTTACTCCCGCCACTTAAATAGATTCCTCCGCTTCCGGTATTGTACACATCACAACTTAAAATACCGTGGTTGCTTCCAGCTTTCCGATCCCAATGGGTGTATTTATAGATATGCCCTTGAAGATTTCCTATTCTTCCAGAAATGGGCACACCTTCATAGTCATCATGAGTAACAAAGGGAAATGTCTGTTTGGCGCCCTGACCCATAAATATGCCACTTGTACCGACATTTCTCACCGTACAGCCCGCAATCAGATTATTTGTTCCCCTTTCTATATATATGCCTATACCTCTGCCAACTTCAATGGTTAAATCCCGGATGGTCACATAGCTTGTACCTTCCAAGCTAATTATGGGATCTTCCAGCATAGAAACCATCACAGACTCTTCAGTGATCTGGCTGGGTGGCCAGAAATACAGCATGTCCGATTCCTTATCCACATACCACTCTCCGGGACTATCCAGTTCATCCAGAATATTATAGGCAACATATTGCTGAAAGTCACGCCCGCTTCCAACACCATACATAGATGGCATGGCCAGTTTCACTTGTTTCGTTTTTGTATCAATAGACTCGACCAATATGTTGTCATCGGCAAAACCGTGCTGAAAAGTTCCCTGGAACCAAACATCCTCTTGCCCTGCCCAGACTTCATGCCGGGGGTCCGTGTATTCAAAAATACCCCCGCGGTTGCTGTAATCCTTTATTCGTGGCACGGAATCCGGGTAGATGACCTTCCCGATTTTAAGGTATCCTTCATTGGGATACCTGGCCAGTGTCATGGGTTCGTTGTTGAAGAAGACTTCAAGGGGCGCCGGTACTACCGGCATGGCATATCCATACTGCCTGATCTCTCCGTAATCTTTGATACCTTGTTCCTTAAGATTTGCCTGAACCACATTTTGAGCGGCAGATGATGAAAGTCTTTTAAGAATGGCTCTATTCGTAACTTTTTGGAAAGCAGAAGAAGGAATACTTGCTCCTCCTGTTACCCTTACCTTCTCATCTGGCAGTGCCCGCCAAACAATTGGAGCCTGCGGTTCTCCGGCATCATTCTCATTCAAAACCAAAGGCCATTCTTGATCGTATTTCCCCTTTCCGATCCATACGGTAATCCCGCCTTTGGGTAAACTATTCGTTGATTTTTGGTACCGGATTAAATTGCGAGCTGCCTCCAGACTGGCAACAGGTTTTTCTTTGGTCCCGGGGTTACTGTCGTTCCCGTTTTTGGAAACGTAAATATCCTGAGCATCAACACTAAGAACCAGAAATAGTGTAAAGAAAAGAATATAAGTAACATGTAGTTTCATCCGTGAATTATATAGGTTTTAATTTATACTTTTTAACTTTTAAAAAATGTCTTTAAAATGGTCCAATACTTTTCGCCATAACTTCTGGATTTCTATTATATATGATCCTTTGCACGTTGTATCAGAAACATTTCGTGCAATTGTTTTAATCAATGCTTTTCTTCAGCATAACGTTTTTTATAATTTTCCCATGTTTGCATCGATTTGGTCAACGCGACCTCACAGTCCTGTTTAATGTTGTAGCACTGCAATCCAAAAGGTCCCTGGTATCCATTGTCTTTGGCCAGTTTGACCAGTTTCCAAGTATCGAATGTGCCTTCTCCTAGTGGCTGAATTAAACGATCCCAGCCCATTTCCCGGGTATTGCCGGAATCGGCGCCATTGATAGAGATCATATACACATAAGGCAATGCATTCAATAGCTTTTCTTCCCAACCTTCTTCCCCTTCAACTTTCAGCAGGTGGCAGGTATTAAAAACAATTCCAAAATTTTCCCGGTCAACCAGGTTTGCCATTTTCACACTATGCTCAATGGTTTCGCAATAGTTATTTGCATGCGGGTAAATAGTTACTTTTACATTGAATGGGGCAGCAAAATCTGCCAATTCCTGAATCCCTTTTGCAAAAAGTGGATCACCTTCTTGTTTATTGTTGTTGAAAGCTTCTGCATTAGAAAATAAAGCGACAATCAGGTTGCGATCTCTTGAATCTTTTATTACCTCTTTTAAACCATTTTTATAGGACACCTTTCCAGTACTGTCCATTTCTATCCCCCAATATATCTCAGGCATTTTCAATCCTTCTTCATCG
>JBBDSB010000474.1:0-19965 GCA_040905205.1 Cyclobacteriaceae bacterium | reverse complement strand
ACTGTCCATTTCTATCCCCCAATATATCTCAGGCATTTTCAATCCTTCTTCATCGAGGGCTACCCGTAGCTTAAAATAATCCTGCGAAGTATGCCCTCCGATGCCGTCAAATCCGATTTCTTTTATCAGTTCAACTTGATCCTCCAGTGTTTCAGGCGTACCAGGCAACGAGCGTATGCAATTGTTGAAGGCATAAATTGTATTATCAAGTTTTTTGTTAGTGGAATTGCAACTAAATAATACAATCGTAATTATAAATAAGATCAGCTTCTTCATAACTTTTTATTTTATCCTTTCATTTTAAACTCCTGAAATTGATTCATCCAATCAACAACATGCTTATCAATCCATTTTTCCCGAAATGGACGGGTCATCATTGCATTCGCTGCATTATCATCTATAAAAGTGCGGGTTTTGTTATCCCAATTTAGTTTTCTGCCAAGCTGAACGGAGAAAAGCCCCATCATTGTAAGCATATAAACATTATTGCCAACTTCAAGGGGTTCAAGGCTTGGTTTGCCTGTTTCTATGCTTTTTAAGAAATCAGCTTTGTCACTTAAGGTGTCTTTGTAAGAAACATCGTTTCCCCCCGGATCAAAAGCCAGAATTTCGCCATTGCTGGCACTCAATTTATCAGGATATTCTATTCTAATCCAGCCATCTTTTCCAATAAATTTCACATACGGAACATCTATTGTATACTTCAGTTTTAATCCATCGGCATACTCATATTGAATATCAAAGGCATTAATGGTATGCCAAAGCCCCTTGTCGAAAGTCCCTGTTCCTTCAACCGACACCGGCAGTTCATACTCCTTTTTCATTCCCCAAAGTGCAATATCATTCAGGTGTGCGCCCCAGTTGGTAATCATGCCATTGCAGTAATCAGAAATTCGTAGCCATCCCGGTCGTGTATCAATTTTACCGGGGTCGTGAACACGGTTTAAAGTATAAGGTGCCGGAAAGGCAGGCCCCAACCACATATCGTAATTTAATTCTTTGGGTACAGGCATAGTTTCCTGTGGTCCGAGTGCACTACCACTTAATTCCCCAGGTACACCAACCTCCACTTCAATCAATTCGCCTATTGTTTGGTTATGCACCAATTCAACTGCACGATTCATTTCTCTTAAAGAACGGAATTCGCTATCGAGCCGGTTGGCAACCCTTGTTTTATTAACAGCCTCAACCACTGCTGTCCCCCATGCCGGAGCTACAGTAAAAGCTTTTTCCATACACACGTGTTTACCCGCCAGAGCTGCATGGATAGTTTGTGGGGCATGCCAATGGTCAGTAGTAGAAACCATCACTGCATCGATGTCTTTATTGGCAATTAAATCGCGGTAATCGTCATACTCTTTTACCCCAAAGTAACTTTTTCCGCCTTTAGAGTAGGATTCATTTACAATCCTTGTAGCATTATTCATTCGCCATTTGTCCACATCATTTGTAGCAATTACCCTGCAATTGTCTAGTTTTAAAAAACCATTATTTAGATTGGCAAAAACTGCCTGTCGCCCTGTTCCAATCATGCCAACATTAATTTGATTGCTAGGTGCGTTTTTGCCTAAAACAGTTGAAGGCACTATCGTTGGAATAATCATAGTTCCTACTGTAGCTGCAACAGCTTTTTTCAAGAAATCTCTGCGTGAATTGCCTTTTATTTCCATGTGTTTATAATTTTATAATTAATTTTTTAACTTATTGATAAGGGCAGTGCTTCGCTTTTCAGGCGAAACATGTAACCGAATGATTTCGCCGTTAACCAGCTTTCCCTCAACCACGGTGTTTTGTGGCGCATGCAATTTAAAATCCACATCCCAGTGTTTTGGCCAGGCAGGGAAAAGGTAAATGTCATCTCCTTCGTATTGCAACAGCATACGCTGCAGGGCGGTGATGGCAACCGTGCCATGACATTGATCGGGTACCCAGTCGTAATTGGGCCCCCACATGGTAGGAAACCGGTAGACCGTGGTGCCTGCATTAAAAAATTCAGCCATCAATTTTGCGGCCTGTTCTGTTAATCCCAGGTAGGCTGCTTTTATGGAATGCTGCTGCCAGCCACGGTTTTCTCTGGATTCACGAGCGTTAAATGTACGGATTGCCAATTCAAGGCTGTCTTTCCCGACGCCAAATCTGCGGTAGGGAAAAATGGCATACAATTCCGGATTCTCAATATTCTGCTTCCCACTGTACTCATGCGCAGGTGCCAGTAATTTCTCCCCATCCACTTCACGTAATGGAATTTCAGGTAGCTCCGTGATTAATCTCCTGTATTGTTCGCGCTGGGATTTGGTTAATGCCGATTCCGACAGTTTTAATAATTCAGTGCAGACTTTATTAATCCCAACGATCTCGGGCAAAGGGTTCACTGCCACCTGATAGGCTTCCAGCGCCATAGCCGGGTCAAAAAGAATTTTGCCATTTTCGTCCCTCCCCCAGTGCTGATCAAAAAAGGTCATTACTTCTGTCACCACCGGAAGGATCAATTCCTTCAACGTTTTTTTATCTTGGGTAAAGGCATAATAGTCCAATGCCATTAAAGAAAATTCCAACCCGCTTTGCCAGTAGTACCGGATAAACGTGTTCACCGTTTTATCCAAAGGCATGTCTTCAGGTCGGTCATGCCCGTAGTTTGACTCGGTAAATGTTCCCCAGTGCCGCATGGTTTCGATATAAAAAGCACCATCGTGCCCGTAGTACGTTTTTGTGGCAAATTTTCGGATATCCAGCACATCATGATACATTTTAAAAAGCGGTTGCATCAAATCGAAGTCTCCGGCTTCCAGCATCGACCAGTAAGGCAGCCGGGTGTTTTGCCACCAGTAAGGGCCTCCCCACTGCCGGTAATCGGCATCATAGCCTCCAAATCGGTTGTCCAGGTTTTTGGTATCCACCGTAAAAATGGAACCGTTGAATTTTATGGGATAATTTCCCCTTCCGGCACAGGCGTTCATGTACCGTTGCAAATTGTAATTCTTTGAGACATTGGCCACTTTTTCCTTTTCCTGTTCATTTTGTGTGCTGACAAAAATATGGCTCCTGTCCCAAAAAGACTGCCACCAGGCCTTATGGTCTTTCAATCTTTTTTGCCGGGATTCTGATATGACTTTACTGGCAATATTGGCTATCTCTTTTTTCCATTTGTCCAAACTGTTGGTTTGGGCCGTCAATGCAAATACCGATACCGAGAATGCTGTTACTGCTTCTTCGGTTTCTAATTTTACCTGTGTTGTTTTTTGCAACTGCTCAGAATGAATCAATGCCCCAAATGTATGATGCAGCAGCGGATCTTTGCCATTTTCTATATATCCTTCCAGGCCTTGCATTGTCAGGTTGGATTCCCAGATCGATCGTTCATTTCTATGCGCCCATATCAAATTTTCTTTGTCATTATCAAGGATGGTATCTTTCTCTACCACAATTGATTTTAATCCGTAAGCTGAATGAATCTCAGCATTGTCTACAATTTCTCTTTGTTCCAGCCGCCATGGGTCTGTTGTTACTGAGGCTGAGATCTTTTGCTGACTTTTCACGTCCAGTTCTACCACCGGGTAATTGGCATCTACCCAAACATCTATTGATACAAGCTCTTCATTTTTGCCAGCTTCGATTCGTATTACACCATCCTTCAGAATCAATTCCTGAGTAAAAGGCATCCCGGTTTTAAAAGGATTTGGAGATAAGGAAAGTCTTACTTTCCCAAGTTTCAACAACCGGGCATTTTCGCTCCAGGTATCGGTTTTTGAAAGATAGAAAAGCAGGTCACAGTTTTCTTCTACCCACAGATTAATCCCGATGTCGCCATTGCCTGCTGGCATGGAACCCAATGAGTTTATTGAGGGTGAATTCCAAATGACATTGCAATCATCTATCGTATTGATTGACGTACTTTTATTTAACTCACGAACAATACGCTTAACCGATTGATTGGCCATTAACTGATAGCCTTGGCGAAAGCCATTCATTACAGAATCGCCAATTAGCAAAACATTCTTCAGACTGTCGTTCTTTTCCGAAGCCGGATAAAACTTCCATGGGCCACCCTCGGAGTGTAGTCCCAATTCTTCATCTGTCTGCGCATGGGCAAAAACAAATTGTAAAGTAAAAACTGAGAAAATAATCAGATATCGCAGTGTTTTCATGTTATTTTTCCTTTTATTTCCCGGTAATGATTTGCCGAAATTCCTCCGGTATGTAAAAACTAAACATTGGATCCAGACTTCAACTTATTCTTTTCAATTAAATCCCTCATTCTATAGAAAACCCTTCCGGTATAGACAGGATTTAATATTATTCTTTCATTTACTTTATACCATTCTTCAACCACTCCAAAACAACATCCTGCTGGTCTTTTTGAAACCGGCAGATATCATCGGGTGCTTTAAATTGAACATCCTCTTTGTATGTTCCTACTGTTTGTGCTCTTTCCAAACAATCCACAATATCATCCGGACTGGTAAAACGGTCACGCAACGGGGCATAAACAAGCACTTTGCGTGGTGCAATCATTTGAATAACGTCGTGGTAATCGTAGGGAATCGTAGCTTCTTTGTTGTCGTATAATCCCAGTTTAGGCAATACATGGTGCCATTCCCATAAACGACGAATTCCTCCGGTTGGCTTTTCATCGGTATCGGTGCGCATGGGGGTAAATCCGCTAAAAGAGGCTACTCCAGCAATTCTTTCCTCAAGGGCTGCTGCATACAATCCAACCATCCCTCCATAAGAAAAACCACAGATATAAATTTTTGAAGGATCGGTTTCCGGAACTTTTTCCTTCGCAATTCCTTTCCCTTCCACCAAATAATCGATTACATTGCTAACATCCGATACGGCCCTTCCCAACAATGACCAGTGTGGGTTTTCGTCATAAAAACTGAATGCACTGGTAATCTGATCGCCAAAACCGAACTGATCGTATCCTACTACGATATAGCCTTCCTGCGCCAGCCGCCAGTAAATGGTGGTACCCTCCACTCCGTAACCCTCATTACTACCATGCGAATAATTCCAGGGATGGAGCCAGATAACGGTTCCTTTATAGCTTGATAATTTGGGGTCAAAATAGATGTTCCCATTCATATTCCTGCCAAAGGCAAAAGGTACCCGTTTTAGTCCTCCGGGATTCCAACGATCCCGGGACCAAGCTGAGACCCCAAGTTCCGCTTCCTGCTTTAGGTAATAGTCCAGCTCCCGGCTACTTTCTATTGGTTGATCACCCAGCATCCAGTTTATTTTTGCAGCGATGGTAGCGTTCCCATCCAATGTTAGATCCTGATTTCGCTGCTTCGATTGCCAGGCCTCCCAATCAAACTGATGAAGTAGTACCTCCGGAAAATCTTCCCTTTCAGCGGTACCTCTGCCAAAGGTCATATCGAAATAATCAAACATGTATTGGGTATGGGTTTGTGTAATAGGGTTATGATCACCTTGTCGGTAACTCAGGAAAATATTGCTTTCTACTCCCAAAAATTTAAATGCTTCCTTTGCATTCATGTAATTCCGCTCCACTCCGAAAGTTGGGTCACTGCCATCGTTGTAGGCCGTATGTAGCATTACATTCCGAGGCGCAATGATTGCCAAAAGGGCATTACCTTCTATGGATAACTCATTTTCCCGACCCAAAAAATCTGTTAAGCTGCCTTTTGCCCACACCTCCGGGAAATCATCCACCGACTCCATAAAAGTATGTCTGGAAGAAAATCGGTACGAAGTACCAGTCGGGGAACCCGAACTGCGAGCAATTACCGTTTTAATACGCTCGTCAAAGGCTGCTGCATAAATGGATTGTTTGCCATACCTGGAATGCCCTGCAATGCCTATTGCTGTGGTATCAATGTGATATCCTGATTCTTTGTCTAACAAATAATCGAGCGTCCGGCTGGCCAACCAAGCTTGTATACCCAGTGAAGATACCCAACTCGCATGGGGATATTCATCCTTGAAAATTTTCCAGATAGATTCGTAACCGGGGTAATTCTCCTCAACGTGGTGTGCATCCAATCCCGGATACAAGCAGGCAATGTAGCCTCTTTTCACGGCTTGCTCAGCCCATTGGATCTGATAATCTTTGGGTTGGGTCAAAAACAGGGGTCTGGAAGATTTATCCATTCTGTATGGCTCCCAAACCTCAATTTCAAGGGATTTTTTATTAGGTGTGTCAAAAGTCAGTTCGATACGTTTTCGGCTTGTTCCATCCTCATTTTTCGTTGTACTCAGGACTTCTGCGGACAATAGCTTTGGGACTTCTTCCGGGTAGTACCCAATAAAATTATCGCACCAAAGATGTTTGATTTCTTTTTTCCGATTTTCCCAATCCGCTACTGTTTTGACTTTTTTGCCATCCAGAAATGTCATCGCATCGGGCAGATCTGGATTTTTATAAGTTTGGGCAGGTAGGCTGGATGTGGAAAGAAATAGGATGGATAAAAGAATTTTGAGTTTGTTCATAAAATTATAATTTGACCTCAGGGATATTAAGATACACTATCTAAATCATTATTTCCAGATATTGTCCATCACAATCTGCTTTTCCTTTTCAAGTCGCTCCCAATCAATAATCACTCCGATTCCAGGTTCTCCGGGAAGATGAAAATTACCATTTCTGACTTCCGGCACAACCAAAGCAATTGATTTCAACACCCCTACTACAGGTTTTAAAAACTCCAACAAGGCTCCTTCGCCGGCAGCCGCTGTAAACTGCGCGTTGTAATAGGAGGAGCCTCCCCCACTAAATTGAAGGTTTTCCTTGTTCGCAAGTTTGGCGATAGAAAGCCAGCCTTTTACACTACTGATGTGTCCGGCAATCGGCTGTAAATGCTTTACACCTGCTTTTACCAGGGAAGGAAATACCTTTTCCGTGCGTTCCGATTCTCCGTAGGCAATAGGAATGGATGTGGACGAACACAAGGTCTCCATTTCCACCAATGCGGCCGAATGTATCGGCAGGCCAGGTTCAGATGGACTGCTTCTTTACAAAAGGTCATGGCTTTATCCAATTCCATGCATTGATTGGCATCGGCAGCCAGTCCCATATCATCTCCTATGGTATCCCGGACAAAGGCAATCCGTTCAATGTCTTCGGTTAGAGAGGTATCAAAACCACCAAATTTCATCTTCAGTATACCATAACCTTCCTCTTTGAATTCCAGGCATTGTTCCTTTAGTTGCGCACCCTTAATATTCACTCCGAAGCCACTGGCATAGGCTTTTACAACCGGGTTATCTGATCCCAAATACCTGTACAAGGGTAAGCGCTTTCTCTTAGAAAACAAATCATAAAACACCCTGTCCAAATGCCCGAGGGCCATTGCCGCCCCACCCCTGAATCCTTCATTACGGATATTCCAAAAGAGCTTGTGGTATAAATCCGAATATTTCATTTTTGGACTGTCCAATAAAACCGGTATAAAAATCAATTTCAAAATGTCTACGCACAATCCCGGGAATTCGCATTCCCCGGAGTATCCCTCATCATCGGTTATTTTTAGAAAAACAGGCCCGTAGGAACTGAACGGACCCATGGTGGCATCGTAGAAAGGGACTTTGAAAATAATCGGTTCAACGCCCCTAAATTGGATTTCCCTAATTTTCACCATTTCATTATCCGATATGTTTGTCGCAGGGTTTATTGTTTCCATGGATTCAGATTTTTTCATTTTATTCTTTCAATTAGTTTATTGTGAATTTCTTTTTCCAGTTTGCCCATTGCACAATCGTTTAATGTGCCCCTTAGCTCCATCATGTTTTTTGCACCTATTACCATATAATCCACCTCCCCAATAGATAATATAAACCGGTGTGCCAAAGTAGAAAGTGGCAGTTCATACTGATTGGCCAAGGAGTTGGCCATCAATGTATTGTCAACGTCCCTTTTCGTAATCCAGTTAGGTGGATCCGTGGTAAAGGACGCAAAGCGGTTGCCCAACA
The DNA here is from genome assembly GCA_040905205.1 of Cyclobacteriaceae bacterium. Classification (GTDB taxonomy): domain Bacteria; phylum Bacteroidota; class Bacteroidia; order Cytophagales; family Cyclobacteriaceae; genus Cyclobacterium. The sequence goes on along the minus strand of JBBDSB010000474.1, from coordinate 12,033 downwards.
ATCCCATATGCAGGGGACTGCCCTGATAAATCACCATACCCTGTTGGGTCAGAAAGGGGATATCGGTATCCATCCCATCTATACAACAGGCATCGAGGTTATTATAGCCCATAACAACATCAAATAATCCTTTTTGAACATATTCAAAATATACAGGAGGCGGCATTCCTCCAAAACCAATATTCTCTGCAATCCCATGTTTTTTCAGTTGGACCAAAAAATCAACCACATCGGGGATTTGGGCTAAGGGTACTTTTTCTGCTTCATGTAAAAAAAGCAAATCCAACTTTTGACAACCAAGTAATTCCATGCTTTTCGCCACACTTTCCCTCATGATATTGATTTCGTAATTGTTGATACTTACCTCGGCACTTTCTCCCTTTAATCGCCCTACCTTGGTACTTACGAAAGGTTTAGCTCCTTTCCAACGCCTCAAGGCCTTTCCAACAAGCTCTTCGGAACGGCTGTAGGCCGGTGCGGTATCTATACGGTCGATACCATTTTCTAAAGCATATAAAATGGTTTGAATTGACTCCTCGGGATTAATCTCCCCCCAAACGCCACCCAATCCTGCCGCACCAAGTACGAGACCGACAGGGGGCTTGTTTTTCCGATAGCTAGGTTTCTTTAAAGTCATTTTTGATATAGTCAAAAAACATATGGTATTATCCCAAGATTTCTTCTTCTAGTTGCACGAGCTTTCTTTCTTTTCGGGCAAATTCGTGTCCATCGATGTTTGCCAGAATTTGAAGCAACTTGCTTTCATTGCCGCTTTTTGCCAACCAACGGGGACTTTCATGAAAATAAAACAACTACTAAACCCAATAAAATAAAAATTTTCATTTTTCTTTATTGTAGTTAATAGTCTATCATTTCCATCGTAAATCTCTTTGCCACCGGATTCGATTTTATTCTGTTTTCAAGCTGCAACTGGCAGATCAAATAGCTTCCTTTCCCGACTTTCATTTCTGCCACAGCCAGATAGGGGCCTTGATCGCCCGCCCAACTGGTTCGTCCTGAGTTTAAAACGGGTGTCCATCCTTCCGCTTTAAGAACTTGGCTGATAAACGGACGGACACACTCTTCTTTGCTGTTATACCAAAACTTAAAATCCATCGGCTTTGTCCAGGTAACGACCTCGTGTCCAGTTATAGGCGATACAAAATAGTATTCCCCCATGATGGTATTTTCCACCTTCACCTCGCTGCCTGCAATGGTATAATCTCCTGCTTCCAACTCCAAAAAGATGACCCGCTTACCTGATTGAACCTGCTGTTCTAATTTAGCTTTATTTTCTTCATACCAGCCAACATCATCTATCAAAATCACGGATGCCTGTTCCATCGATTTCTGCGGGATTATGCCGAATTCAGTTATTATTTCGTTTGCCTTACCATCTCCGGAAGTGACAAATACTAGTTGAGGTGCGGCTTTTTGTTCCGGGAAAACTTCAATGTCCAGTGTTGATTGACTGATCTCATTCCCTTTTTCATCAAACAGACCTAAACGAAGCGTATACGTAGTACGCTTTGACACCTTTGGGGCTGGAAATCTTAGGTATCCTTGAAATTCGGTATCGTTTTCCGGGATAGTAGGGGTGATTTTATTCGCAAACAACACTTTACCGTTTCTTTCAAACTGGTAGTTTAGGGAAAAATTTTCCGGGGAATTATTCAGATCATTGCAGATCCAGGCTTCTATTTGAATTTCTTCTCCGCTGGTAAAATGGTAACGATCGGTTCTAAGATTTGCCATGAGGGGCTCCAAAGCATCACGATAGACAAAAAAGGCCTTTTTGGGTTGTCTGTCCACATCTATGATCGCTTTCATCCAACCAGCGGGCCAGGCATCTATAAACAAGTGTATGGCAAAGGACACCATGTTCGGATTTCTACGAAATGACTCGGTAAGTATTTTTGTGCCCCATGCCTGATGTTCCTGGCTTGCGGCTATCCATCCTTGAACAGTATTTTGGGTATTAAACCATAGATAATGGAAATTTTGGGTTTGTGCCAATGCTATTTTATCAGGGGTCCAATTTTTCTCCTCTTCCTTGGTTTGTGGCAACCAGTGTTCCGGATAGTATTTACGCATTACATTTTCGGGATCCAAGCCTTCTGCCCCAAACTCTCCACAAGCATAATACCAACCGGGTTTGGTAGGCAGCCAATGTCCCTTGTGCATTTCTCCGAGTCCTAATCCATGCCCATTATACCATGCATTATATACATGATTGTCAGGTAAACCGGGAGACGGCGGATCGTAATCCCCATCAGCCGGTTTAATTACCCGGTCGGGGTTCGCCATGTGAACCGCCTGATCGGCTGCGGTAAAAAATCTTGCATATTCCTCATACGTGCTCATATTCCGTTGCGGAAATCCTTCGGCATTGGGAAAACGTTCATTGATATACGTCAGAAGTATATTAGATGGATGACTTCTTACCAGGCGTTCCATTTCTTCGGCCTGCTTTACCGCTTCCGCCCATTGATTGGGCCGTAATCCCCCGAACAAAGGAAGGTCGGTCTGGCACATCATACCAAGTTTATCAAAATACTCATAAATCTCGGGTTGAACAGGCCGCTGTGTTAGACGGTAAAAATTCATATTGGCGATTTTTGCCAAAAGGATATCATCGATAAGCTGGTCCCAATCTTTCTGAAAAACATCCTGCTGCATAAAACCCATGGTATTGGCTCCCCGCAATCGAATTTTCTCTCCGTTTAAATACATCATTCCTTTCGGAACGGACACCGTATCCATGGTGAAAGAGCGCATCCCAAACTGTTGTGACTGTATATCCGTTAGCTCGTCATCCTCATCATACATTTTCACTTGCAACTGGTAAAGCCAGGGTGTTTCGTTGTTCCATAGTTTTGGCTCCGGTATTTTTACTTTTGTTTTAAGGAAATTTACGCCGTAGCCCATCGGCAAATTGTTCTCTTTCCAGTCTGTGGGCTTGGCCAAATCTCCTACTCCCGGAATGTGAACTGTAGATGGAATGTATACCAGGTCTTCAACGACAGTTTCCTGAAAATTCTGACCGTAAACCGATAGTTCAAATTTTACAGCTTTATTGCGGTCAAAATAATTATTTACTTCCAGCCATATTTCAGCTTCATCAGTATCTAACAGTGGCCTTACAAAAATATCATTGATATGCAAAGGAGAGCGGGCCTCCACATAGCTATCCTGATAAATGCCCATGCCTGCCGGGCTGTGGTGCCAACCGTGAACTGGATCATCGAACCCCAGGTTTGTAGCTCCAAATATTTTATCCCCTTTTACTCTTTCACCATATTCATTTGTCCCACCCGTTGTGGTGTAATCATTCTTTACCTGCACCACAAGGGTATTTTTTCCTTCTTTTGCAAAAGGAGTAAAATTGAACTCAAAGGGGGCAAAAAAACCTTCGTGCGAACCGAGAAGTCTACCATTGATAAAAACATTGGCAATATAATCCACCGCTTTGAAACAGATAAACAGGGAACCTTTATCCAGCATCTCCCGGGTAACATCTATCTCTTTTCGATAATAGGTTACCGCCCTTCCCAATGGTTCTCCAAAATGGGGGAGTCTCACTTCTTCCCATTCACCTTTTCCAGCCAAAACATTGGAAAAGTCTTGTTTGTCTTCTTCGGTTTCCGTCCGCCACAATGCGTTTTTAAGGAATATCCTGTCCCTCGTCTGTTTTGTTGATGGTGCAACATCCGCAAGAAAAGGTTTATAATTTTCCCGCATTTTTACCAATTCTGCCTCTAGTTCTTCTTGGGTGTCCATTAAATCGAAAGGCTCAAACACTGATGCTTTGTCGTTTGACACGGGCAAATACTTTTCAGGCAAATCAGCCGGTACATTTACTTTCAGCAGGTGTGTCCTAATTGCCACATCCATGTTGCCGATTTTGGCAAACTGGTCTTCCTGTGGTTGGTTTTCCTGTGCCAATGCAGGCAGCGTTAAGAAAACAGCAAATACAATATGAATTGTAAATATTTGATTTCTCTTCATAACATTTATTTTTGGACTCCAATTTTACTAAACGGAATGGGCTCAAAACCTGGAATTTCTTTAAAAGCTTTGGCATTTTCTTTTAATTCAAAATTCATGTTTTCTTCATCAACAAATCCGGGATCTTCATCGGTAATCCAGTTGTCATCTTTAAAAGGCAGCCATTCTTTATTGCCATGTACAATTTTTTCTACGTTGTAAAAAACATTTTTTGACACCGTATTCCGTTTTGGAAGCGACGGATTGTCTTCCCAATGTTTTGCCAGGTTTGGATATTTTACGCTGTAAGGTGGTTCGTTGTGATTCACCATTTTCAAACGTATATCAATTAGTCCGCCTTCTTCAACAATATATTTTCCCCAGCCTTGCTGGCTTCGGTTATCCACATGAATGGCGATTTCAGCACCGATAAAAATATTGTTGGTGTAAGGATTATCATGTCCACCTCCAATAAGCGCTACTCTATTTCCCGGCTTATAAAAAATGTTTCCAAAAACTTCCATCCCAGAGGCTCCGTCATCGTGATAAACAGCATGTGTAGCGTGAATGGAATTTAAATGATGGAAAAAATTATAGCGAACCACGTGTCCTCTTTCCGAGGGATCGCGGCCATAATAAATAGCTCCCTGGTCATGAACTTCCTGGCAAACGTGGTGTATTTCATTGTATTCAATCAGGTGATCGTTTCCATGTAACAGAATAGCCGTGCTTGGGGCATTGTACATTTCACAATTGGAAATCCGGTTTCCCACGCCACTGATGTCGATGCCGGCCCGGTACGATTTTTCAATGCGGTTAAAATCGTGTATGACACAATTTTCCACGTAGTTGTTTCCCTGCTCTAATGTTAGGCGATCGCCTCCACTTAAATGAATTCCTCCTGCCCCAGTATTGAAAATGGTACAATTTACGATTCCATTGTTTGTACCAGCTTCGCGATTAAATGTTGGATTATCATAAAGATGCTGCAGGTAACTGCCTAATTTTTCGGAAGCCGGATCGCCTGTTCCCTGGTGCAACAACTGTTGAAAAGGTTCAATACCTTTTCCCATGGAAACACCTACAATACCCAGGTTTTGGAAATTACAATTTTCAATCCGGTTGTTATGGGTTCGTTCCATGTATATTCCCATGCCCCGGCTAACTTCAAAGCTAATACCATTAAATTGCACATTTGAAGCGCCTTTCATGCTAACCAGTGGTTTTTCCAACATGGAAAGTTCAATGGAAGTAACACTTTCTGTGGGGTAGAAATACAATTTGCCATTTTCCCGGTCGAGGTAATATTCTCCAGGTTCATCCAACTCTTCCAAAACATTATATGCATGCCAGCGGTGGAATTTTTGACCTGATCGAAAACCATACAAAGAAGCTTGTTTGGTTTTGAATGTTTTATTTATCCTATCAATATTAGCTAACTCAACTGCATCTTCGGCCCAACCATATCCGAAATATCCTGAAATCCAAATATTTTTATGAGATTGCCAGTTCAATGGGCGATCCGTATCGAAATGAAAAACACCTCCCCTGTTTGAGAAATCACCATCACGTGGAACAGAACCGCGGTCAATAACTTTGCCCATTTTTACGGTTGAATCGTTGGGCCAGCGAGCTAGTTCGTATGGTTCACCATTAACAAAAAGCTCTGCCCAGGTTGGTCCAAAAGGCCTCGAAAAACCTACCGGGCGCATTTTACCATAGTCGGTAATTCCTGCCTTCTGTAAATCAATTTCAATAATTTTATCCCGCACTTCGGATTGAAACCTTGATAAAATTTCAGTGGGTATTGCTTTGCTTTTTTTCTCGACCGGAATGCTTACACCGCCATGAATAACTACTTTTTCATCTTTATATGCAGCATAGGCTACAGGAAATTCTTTGCTTCCCGAGTCTGCTTCCGTTAAAGTAAAAGTTTTACTGAGATAATAAATTCCTTCTCGCAGGTTTACTTGGATATCATTGTCCGCTTTCCCCTCATTTTTTAGCTTTCTGATTTCATTCCTCGCCCGTTCCAGGGAACCGAAAGGCTGTTCGATACTTCCGTTGCCGTTTGCATCACTTCCGGTCGAAGCCACAAAGATTTGAGTTGACCTGGAAGTGCATGATAGCAGTATCATCAATAACAGGCCCGGCATCAATATTTTTAATTCTTTCATGATTTTTTATTTATTAAATATATTTACAGTGTATTTTCTCCGTTCTTCCGGGGTAACCTTGAACTTTGTAATTTCACCGTTTATCAATTTTCCCTCGATAATGGTATTTTCAGGAGCATGCAATTTGAAATCTACATCCCAGTCTTTGGGCCAGGCAGGGAAGACAAAAATATCATCCCCCTCATACTGCAACAGCATTCGTTGCAGAGCTGTCATAGCAACCGATCCATGGCATTGATCGGGTACCCAGTCGTAATTGGGTCCCCACATGGTAGGAAACCGGTAAACAGTGGTGCCTGCATTAAAAAGTTCAGCCATCAATGTGGAGGCCTGTTCTGTTAATCCCAGGTAAGCTGCTTTTATGGAATGTTGTTGCCACCCGCGATTTTCTCTGGACTCACGCGCGTTAAATGTTCTTATTGCCAATTCAAGGTTGTCTTTGCCTACACTAAATTTGCGGTAGGGGAAAACCGCGTATAACTCAGGGTTTTCGATATTCTGCTTCCCACTGTACTCATGCGCAGGTGCCAGTAATTTCTCCCCATCCACTTTACGCATGGGGATTTCAGGTAGCTCCGTGATTAATCTCCTGTACTGTTCGCGCTGTGATTTGGTTAATGTCGATTCTGGCAGTTTTAATAATTCCGTGCACACTTTGTTTATTCCAACAATTTCCGGTAAAGGGTTTACTGCCTTTTGGTAAGTCTCCAGCGCCATAGCCGGGTCAAATAATATCTTGCCATTCTCGTCCCGATCCCAGTGCTGGTCAAAAAAGGTCATCACTTCTGTTACCACAGGAAGGATCAATTCATTCAATGTTTTTTCATCTTTGGTAAAAGCATAATAGTCCAGTGCCATTAAAGAAAATTCCAACCCACTCTGCCAGTAATACCTGATAAACGTGTTCACCGTTTTATCCAAAGGCATGTCATCGGGCCGGTCGTGTCCGTAGTTTGACTCGGCAAATGTTCCCCAGTGCCGCATGGTTTCGATATAAAAAGCACCATCGTGTTGATAGTACGTTTTTGTGGCAAATTTCCGAACGTCCAGCACATCATGATACATTTTAAAAAGCGGTTGCATCAAATCGAAGTCTCCGGCTTCCAGCATCGACCAGTAAGGCAGCCGGGTGTTTTGCCACCAGTAAGGGCCTCCCCACTGCCGGTAATCGGCATCATAGCCTCCAAATCGGTTGTCCAGGTTTTTGGTATCCACCGTAAAAATGGAACCGTTGAATTTTATGGGATAATTTCCCCTTCCGGCACAGGCGTTCATGTACCTTTGCAAATTGTAATTCCTCGAAATGTTGGCCACTTTTTCTTTTTCCTGTTCGTTTTGTGTGCTGACAAAAATATGGCTCCTGTCCCAAAAAGACTTCCACCATCCCCTATGGGCTTTCCACCTTGATTCCCGGGATTCAGATGTGACTTTACCGGCAATATTGGCTATCTCTTTTTCCCAGTCGTCCAAACTCCTGGTTTGGGCTGTTAATGCAAAAACAGATAACGAAAGGCTATTTAGTGCTTCCCTTGTTTCTGATTTTTCCGCTGAAGTTTTTTGCAATTGTTCAGAATGGATCAATGCCCCAAATGTATTATGCAGCAGCGGATCCTTGCCTTTTTCGATAAATCCTTCCAGGCCCTGCATTTTGATGTTTTCTTTCCAAATCGATCGTTCATTTCTATGCACCCATATCAGATTTTCTTTGTCATTATCCAGGATGGTGTCTTTCTCCACAACAATTGATTTTAGTCCGTAAGCAGAATGAATTTCCACATCGTCAGAGATTTCTCTCTGCTCCTGCCTCCAAGGTTCAGTCGTTACTGTGGCTGAGATCTTTTTCTTGCTTTTAAGGTCAAGTTCTACTACCGGACGATTGGCATCCACCCAAACATCTATGGATACCTTTTCTTCCTTTTTACCTGCCTCTATGTGAATAACCCCATCCCTTAATATCAACTCCTGCAAAAAAGGATTTCCTGTTTGGAAAGGGTTGGGTGAAAGTGACAGCCTTACTTTTCCAAGTTTCAATAACCGGGCATTTTCGCTCCAGGCATCGGTTTTAGAAAGATAGAACAACAAATCCCCGTTTTCTTCCACCCAGAGATTAATCCCGATATCGCCATTGCCCGCCGGCATGGAACCCAAGGAATTTTTCGATGGTGAATCCCAACTCACGTTGCAACCATCAAGGGAGGTAACTGAATTTATTCCGGGATCTTCTTGGGTTTGCGCATCGGCAAAACCAAATTGTAAAATGAAAACTGCCAGTAGAATCAGGCAATGTAATTTTTTTATGTTTATCACAATTTATTTTGTTAATAATTTAAAATTCCAAATTAATTTTTTCAATATTTTTATTCTTCTCCGTCTTTATACCTTTCAGTTCCTTAACATTTTCATTTTCTCCTATTTTAACGGTAAAAGTTCCGGTATTAAACAAACGGGGTTGAACAGAATTTCCATGAATACGGAAAACCTGCTCCGGTTGCCCTGTTTTTTCGTTAATAATTTGAATCAACTGATTGGTTTTGTTGATGTTGAATTGAGGCAGCACATTGTCAGCATTCATTCCAAGGTTATCAAACTGAGAAATTTTATGCGGCCATCCGGGAAACTGATCTCGTCCGGGTTTAGGGTTAACTCCCTCGCCAAAGAAACAAGCAGCGCGAACATCAGAATCTTCATGGTCAAATGCGCCTAGCAATAAACCGGCCGATCCATTCATATTTCCCTTTTCCAAAAGATTCACCCTTACCGAAGCCTCGAAATTACCCGGTTCAGGTTTTAATAAATGGGTAAGCAAATTTACCCTTGAATTGGGAACAGTTCCAATACAGTGCACACGCCCGTTTTCTACCTTCCAGTCCTCAAGCGGAACCGACAAGTATTCTTTTCCAATCCAAATCCTATCATGGGTGTTGCCGAATGCTGAAGTAAATTCAGATGTTTTGCTGCAAGAGGAAGCTAAAAACAGCAAAAATATTCCGAAAACTAAATGATCTTTAAATTTTGGGTAGCTTTTTTGAGGATTCGGGTCTGCAAAATCCATGTCTTTTTTCATTATATATTTTTTATCTATCTTTCTCTCAAAAGATCATTGTTATTTTATCCATTACCGGCAAAATTCCGTTATCTGTAGTTTGAATGGTCTTAAACTCAAACCCAAATCCAAAACCAGCCGGCAGGTCGCTCAGGTCTATCCCTGCAGGTGTTTTACTGATCTGTTTGGCAAACCCTTCGATGTAATCATACGTTTCCTTAATTCTTGTCCAGTCGGTCCAGGTGTCGATTTCTCCATTGTTGGTGGTATCTACCCCTACCCTGGCCAAAACAGATTCCACCCAGGGCTCGGGGCTAACATAGTAATCTTTCATTTGGGTAAGCAGGTTTGTTTTAAATCCAGTCAATAAATGCCCATTTTCTCTTTCGTTTATGATTACTTTTCTTTTTCATTTACCAAGTTCCTGAATAAGGTAATCCTGCTGCTATCCAATTTGGCCAGCTCCTTCCACTCTTCCGACCCATAAACCCCGGCTTTTTCGTAATCAAAAGGTTCAAAGCCAATTTTTCGTGCTACAGCCTTGGATTTTAGCCTGAAATCAAAATTCTCAGCATCCGCAAAGCCGGGGTCGGCCAGTACCGAGTTGCTATCTTTTAGTTTCTTCCACTCACTGAAGTGCATATCCAGAAAAAGGGGCTCATTGGTTCGGGTATCCCAATAACAATTGTTTTCCATCTTCACGTCGGCTTCCTTTAAATTACCCAAAAGCATCTCACCGCTGTTTGTGTAAATAATGTTATTGGTGAATTCAAAAGATTGATGCTTTTCTACCCTTGTAAACTGTACCTGTCCTTTCAGGTTAAAGGCAAAAATATTGTTCCGGATGATGTTCTCTTTTCCGTAATGCTGATGAAAACCTGAATTTTTGCATGCATAAACCAAATTTTTCTCCATGGTGACATGGGTGGCCCCTTCATCGGTGTATAGCCCCCATCCACCATAGGTGTCGGAATAGATGTGGTGAATTTTATTGTGGTGTACCTGAGTTTTTTTAGCCTCCGAGACGATATAAACTCCCCCCATATCGGAAAGCTCGCCCCATCCCAGGTGATGGATATGGTTGTAGGCGATTTCGTTGCCGGTGGCGGGGCTGGCAAAGTATCCCTCCTTCCACTGAAGATTACCAAATTTATCCGGTATGGTGGTCACCACCTTGCTGGCTTCGTAGCCCCACATCCATCCCACCGATACGCCGGAATACTTGAAATCCGCAATTTCGTTGTGGGTAATCTCATTGTCCCGGGAATGAAAAACGATGACCCCTACGGCACTCGGAAACAAATGGCCTCCATCCCTGATAATACTGTTGTGGACCAGGTTATTGGCAGTGACATCTTCGTCCTCCTCGTAATAGAGAAAATCGCCGATCTTTACTCCGCCGGCCCCCAGATCGTGTAGGTAACAGGTATTGATTTTGCTGTTGGACACTTGCCTCCTAAACCAAATGCCATATAATCCTGTATGTGCCAGTTCACAATTTTCAAATACAATATGATCGGCATGATCTACCATGATGCTTGCTTCTACCGGGGCAGCAGCCTGCATTGGGTCGTTTCCTTGTTTCGACGTTTGGTGTGCAGTTACTTTAAAATGGATGTTTCTGAATGTTTTGTTTTTAACCGGGTGGCCTTCATTCCCTTTAATAATTATGAATTTCTCACTAACTGGTGCAAAGGCTGAAACAGATGCTAACTGTTCTCCCTCCCTGGGAATATAGTAGACATATCCATCATTTTTTAGCAGCCATTCTCCCGGAGCATCCAGTGCGGAGGGAATGTTTTCGATGTAATATTTACTGATTCCGTTTATCCGGTTCCAGGGCTGCATGCCTTTTCCCCTGGTATAAACGGCAGATGAATCGGCATCGAAATGATCAATGTATTTGCGCGTGACATCCCATTTATGATAAAAGGTAATCAGGGCATTTTTTATATTATCGGGATCTTCCATTTGAAGCAACGAAACATCCTCGGGATGGAGGTGAATTTTTTGAATGGCAAATTCCGGGATGCGCCCTTTTCCCTCATGAAGTATCCTTTCCGTGACAGCCTCAACCTGGAAAAAACCTCTATTGGGTGTTCGGGCCCTGCTGGCCCTTTTACCATTCACATAAAACTGTTCGAATGTCAAATTACCTTTTGTCCCCGAAATGGATGCACGCCACAAGCGGTCGTTTACCTTTTCCCAGTTTGTTACCGGGACAGCCCCATAAAAGGTGACATTGTCTCCTATGCCTTCAAAAATTATCGCTTTATCATCCTGCGAGGTCAGCTCCAGTGGCGCTTTCATAAAGTAATCACCCGATAAAATGTTAACATAAACGGTATCCCTGGCAGGAAGCTTACGGATAAGGTCTCTTGCCCCCGTTAAGGACGCAAGGGGTTTGTCCATGGTTCCGGGATTGGAATCCTGGCCATTTGGAGCCAAATAAATGATCTCTTTTTCAGCAACTGTGTTAAGCGGAAAAGCAAAAACAAATAATAGTATCCTGATCAGTTTCATTATGCCAACGTTATTTGAGGTTTTTTCTAAAATCAAAAATTTGTTCCATTTTCACCCAGGTTTCCCCTTTTTTGGCAAATGGTGGCGGCGTTTGGAAAAGGGCCATCAATTCGCCCCATTCCTTTATTTTCTCCGGATAGCTGCTTTCGTACCGTTTACTGAATTTTTCCCAGGTCAAACCTTCGGGAAGCGATACGATCATTACCAAACGGGTATGTTTTAAGTAGATCTTTACACTTTTTGCACCGCTTGCTTCAAAGGTTTTAAGTACTTCTGGCCAGATCCCTTCTTCGCTGTGGTAAT
>JBBDSB010000473.1:0-4432 GCA_040905205.1 Cyclobacteriaceae bacterium | reverse complement strand
TGGCACCCACACTAATGGATTATGCTGAAATTGAAAGCTCCACTCAATTTACAGGCAAAAGCCTGCGGCCAATATTGGAGGACCCTCGTAAGGAGTTAAGGGAATATTTAGTGGTACAGCTCGCGGATGATAAATTGGATTCAAGTCGGCAGGCAAGAATGATCCGGAACCGGAGGTTTAAATATAACCTGTATAACCAAGGGGAGAGAAATGAACAATTGTTCGATTTGTGGAAAGATCCCGGGGAAATGAATAATTTAGCCTATGAAGACAATTACCTTACCCTTAAAAATTCCATGAGGGCAGCTTTGGAAGAATGGATCCAGGAAACCGGAGACGATTTTCACCAATGGAAGCCGCTTCCTTTGGCAGTAGCTAATAATAAATCACAATGATAATTAACTTTCCATTAAAGCCCGATGCCATGAAATTCAAGATTAAACCATTCCTGATCCTATTTGGGATGTATTATTTATCCTTTTTGTCGACTTATGCACAGGAAAGCAGCCATTACAGCCAATTTTATGAAGGGTTTCAATCACCCCCTCCCTATGCCCATCCCATTGTTTACCACTGGTGGCTAGGGGGGCATGTAGATACCGTCAGGTTAAAAGAGGAAATTCATGCGTTTAAGGAAGCCGGGGTTGCCGGTTTTACCATTTTTGAAATCGGATCGCGGGATACGGTATTGGTCGGAACCGGTCCGGAATACCTGGGGGATGAATCGCTGAAAACCATTCAGTTGGCAGTGGAGGAAGCAGGAAAGTTGGGGATGGAAGTGGGATTGAATACCGCAAGCAGCTGGAATGCCGGAGGGAATTGGTTGACGCCCGAGCATGCGGCAAAATCCATCTATCAATCCAAGGTCACGATTAGTGGGAACAAACAAAAGATTAAAATCCCTTTTCCTGACATACCAGAAACCGATCCAAGGGGAAGAAAACGGATGATCGAATTCGGTGAAGATGGAAAGCCCATTTATACTGAAGAAATTGCGGTGCTGGCCATTCCTGAATTGTCTGGAAATAGCCTGGCGGATACCAGCAAAATCCTGGATGTGTCCGAATTTTTTAATCCGGACACAGAAATCCTGAGTTGGGATGCCCCTGTAGGGGAATGGAAAATCGTGCGTTATGTGAGTTCCAATTCCGGTGAAAATCTGGTATTGCCCAGCAAATATTCAGCAGGCCCTATTGTGGACCATTATGATGCGGATGCCACCGTGTTTCATTTTAATTATATCATTGACCGGTTGCAGTCCGTATTGGGAGATTTAAGAGAAACTGCGCTAAAAAGCCTCTATATGGCCAGTTATGAAGCCAGGGGTTTTACCTGGACACCCACCCTGCCCGATGAGTTCAAGGAAATTAATGGCTACGACGTAAAGAAATTTCTTCCCATATTGTTTGGGGAAGCCCAATTTGCCCCAGAGACTACGGCCAACTTTAATGCGGATTTTCAGCGCACTTTATCGGAACTGATGATCAAAAATTTTTACATGAAATCCAAGGAAGTCTGTAATGCTCATGGCCTCAAAAACAACAGCGAGGCAGGAGGGCCCGGGCTTCCCTTGCATAATGTTCCTGTAGAACCATTAAAAGCTTTGGGTAAGGGCCTGGACATTCCGCGGGGAGAATTCTGGATCAATCATGGGAGGTACAACGAGGATGGATTGGATATTTTAAGGGTGGTGAAGGAAGTTTCCTCTGCCTCTCATATTTATGGTTTGGGCATCGTGGAAATGGAGGCTTTTACCTCTTTCCAACATTGGCAGGAAGGTCCCTTTGAAATGAAACCGGTAGGGGACAGGGCCTTTGCGGAAGGCATGAACAAGGTGGTGGTTCATGGATCAACCCATAACCCGGAAGGAACCGGGTTTCCCGGCATTGTTTACCATGCCGGCACCCATTATAATGACAAGCGGGTATGGTGGCCGAAGATCAGGCCTTTTAATGAGTATTTGGCCAGGATTTCTTTTATTTTGCAGAAAGCGGATTTTAAAGCCGATGTGATGTATTATTATGGGGATACCATACCCAATTATGGTGGCCATAAACAGGGCAGGTTCACCCCGGGAGCCGGATATGATTATGAACTGGTCAATACGGAGATTCTCCTTGGATTGGAAGTGGAGCAGGGAGAAATTGTCAATCCCAAAACTGGGTCCCGGTTCAAGCTTTTGGCATTGGCGGAGGAATTTGAAATCCATCCCGAAGTGTTGATAAAGCTGAAGGACCTGGCAGAAAATGGGGCGGTCATAATGGGCCCCAAGCCTAAAGAAATAGCAAAAAGAAAATTGAAACCGGGCATGCCGGAAATGGACGGATGGTTGGACCAATTATGGCATCCCTTTAATTCCCAAAATTTCAAAACCGGAAGTCCAGCTGTTTATTTTGATGCCGATCCATCCGAAATATTGAATGCTTTGGAATTGGTTCCGGACTTTGATTATGAAGACAAAGCCTTCTATACCCTGGATTATACCCATTACCAAAAAGAGGATATGGATTTCTATTTTGTGGTCAATACCACGGGTGATTGGCTTTCCCGAAATTTAAATTTCCGCCAGCAGGATAAGGTGCCGGAAATCTGGGATCCGGTAACGGGAAAGATCACCTCAGCACCTATATATGAGCAAAAAGAAAATCACCTCACCCTTCCACTGACATTGGCCCCCTTTGAAAGCAAGTTTGTTGCTTTTAAATCTGGTACAGAAAGGGAACATTATTCCCAAATCATCGGATCGGGATTACATCCTCCCAAGATGAATTACTTGGAAAATGGCCTTGAAATTTGGGAAGAGGGAATATTTTTGTTGCATCAGGAAGAAGGTGCCCAGGAAATCCATGGGCAGATCAGAGAAGTGGTTATTGACGGAGCCTGGGAAGTTTTCTTTCCCGAAGGTTGGGGCGCTCCTGAAAATGCCATATTTCCGGAATTGAAATCCTGGACCGTTTCCGAAGTGGAGGGGATCAAGTATTTTTCAGGCATTGCTCGCTATGAAAAGCAATTTATTCATGCCATCCACCCCACAGACCACACCAATGCAAGAACCTACCTTGATCTGGGTGACCTTTCCCATGTGGCCGAGGTATGGTTAAATGACCAAAGTTTGGGGATCACCTGGGCAAAGCCACATCGGTTTGACGTGACGGATCATCTAATTCCCGGCATCAACACTTTGAGGGTGGAGGTGGCCAACACCTGGTCCAACCGGATTACAGGGGATGCCCTTACAGGGGAAAAATATACCCAAACCCACATTACGGAGACCAATATTAAAGGAATCAGCCATGTACGGGTTCCCTGGGAGGAAGTGCCGTTAATTCCCTCCGGATTGTTTGGGCCTGTTACCCTTACTACCATTCTTCCAGTTGTTCTGCCTCAATCACTTCAGGCGGCTACAATTTTCTCCGATAACATGGTGCTACAAAGGGACCAACCTATTCCGGTATGGGGAGTGGGTACCCCGGGTCAGGCAATCTCCGTTCAGCTGGGAGACCAAAAGGCAAATACCAAGGTGGCGCAGAATGGAAAATGGAGGGTGGATTTACCATCATTATCCGCTGGCGGCCCCCATTCCATGATCATTCAGGGGTCAAAAAAAGACTGGAAAGATATTGATATTTTGGAGGAAGATCGGGATTATGGCTATGTGCTGTGGATGAAGAGGGAGGTGGAATTGAGTCAGGATCAATCCGAAAAGGAACTTACCCTCCACCTGGGTTTTCTGAATAGGCAATCGCATGTGTATTGGAACGGCAAGGAATTGGGTTATTTCCAATATCCAGCCCCGGTTAAGATAAAGGTGCCTGCCGACTGGGTCAAGGAGGGGAAAAATGAAATCGCGGTAAGGCTTTCCAGCCAATGGGGAAGGGCCACAATCCATGGATCCCCGGAAATGTTTGGCATTAACCAAAAGTATATGGTAAAAACATAGAGGCGGATGGGCCATTTTATGATCCCCATAAAGTCAAAGGGGATACGGTGGTCCTTAGGTTGAAAGATGCTTTACAGCAATTGGATTTAAAATGTGCTGGGACGGAATGTGGCTTTGAACTCGCTGATGCATCGGGTGAATATTTTCCTGCCATTGTGCTTTTGAAGGACAAAACCCTCCATGTGTATTCTGAAAGGGTTACAATACCGGGAGCGATTAGGTATGCCTGGGGAGAATTTCCATTGGCAGGTGTATTTAATGCCGATGGCTTTCCTATGGAGCCATTTAGAGCGGAAGTTGGGGATTGATGTCTGTGGGATGGTTCATTCAATAACTTCTGCAGTCCCATCAAAAGGTAAATGTTGAATACGAGGCCAGACCATAGGGCGATTCTTCAGATCAAGACTAAAACCAGTCGTTGGTGAAATGGATTTTTTCAGGCAAGTTCAATGCGGGATTTTTTGGGAAAGGAGATGTTTAAAACCTGTTTAA
>JBBDSB010000472.1:0-26122 GCA_040905205.1 Cyclobacteriaceae bacterium | reverse complement strand
AACCCAATGCAAGTGCACTTGCAGGGTATAACCACTCTATTGCCAACATCATGACGACTGCAGCCCTCCGTACAGGGGAGTATGTGACCTTTGATGAGGAGAGGCAGGAAGTGCTGGCCGGCGGTAAAGTTTTCAAGTATTAATTGAATAGCTGAAAACCACACATCTTTTCGGGCCACCGGAGGGTAATATGAGACAGGGCAGGATGTGTATTTAATTTATATTTTCGAATCGCTGCGTAATAAAATCCTTAACCATGAACTATAAACCTACAGTCATCGGGTGTTTTCTCACCTTGCTGATCACTTGGACTTGGACAAGTGGTTTTCTGAGTCAATCCGGGAATGAGATGACGGTAGATCGGAACGATGACCGGAAAAACATCCAGGTAGAATTAATTGTCCGAGAAGAAGAGAAGAAGGTGGAGATCTTCATCGATGGAGGCTATTTTACCTCATATCTGTATTCGGGGTTTTTTAAAAAACCGGTCCTCTATCCGGTCAATACCGCCAGGGGGACCGCAATCACACGCGGATTTCCGCTGGATCCCCGGCCCGGGGAGAGTACCGACCATCCCCATCATGTGGGCTTGTGGCTGAATTACGGAGATGTGAACGGCCTGGATTTCTGGAATAATTCCAATAATGTTTCCCCTGAAAAGGCAGATCATTATGGATCCATTGCTCACAAGTTGATCCAAAGCATCAGCAGCGGGGAGGGTCAGGGGGAACTGACCGTTGCCATGGACTGGGTCGGGCCCGGCGGTGAAGTGCTTCTCACGGAGCATACTACCTTTGTATTCAAAGGTTCCGGGAATGTGCGAATGATCGACAGGATTACAAAGTTGACGGCTCCTGACCAGGAGGTCTCCATGAAGGATAACAAGGAAGGGATGCTGGGACTGCGAGTGAGGAGGGAGCTGGAACATCCGGATGAACATTTTGAGGCGACCGGAATCTATCGAAGCAGCGAGGGACTGGAGGGGTATGACGTGTGGGGAACACGGGGAAAATGGGTGAACCTGACAGGCTGGATTGGAGACGAACAGGTTTCCGTAGCCATTTTGGACCACCCGGACAATGTCGGGCATCCTACCTATTGGCATGCGAGAGGATACGGATTGTTTGCGGCCAATCCCCTGGGACAACGTGCATTGAGCGGGGGGGACGACGAATTGGATTTCAGTATTGCAGCCGGAGAAACCGTAACCTTTAAACACCGGGTTGTCATCTATTCGGGTGACGGGGTTACCGATGACCGTGTAAATGCAGACTGGAATGAGTTTGCCGGCAGTTAAATGGCGGGCAGTGGACACTGATCAGGTCTTTGTTTGACGTTTAATGCCTGGCTTGTGAACAAACTCCAGACTGAAAATTAAGAATAAACAGGATCTCATTTATGTAAGAAGTCTCCATATGAAAATGAAATTTCCTGCTAAATTATTGAACAACAAATAGTTAAATAGCGAGTAAAAATTTGCAAAAGATTTGTAATAAATATACTTGCTAAAAACAGTTGAATTGGCTTAGTTAAAAGAGAAGCAACTTTGACTAAATCAGCAATGAGCTGTAAGCTTTTGTTAAAGCTGTTTCTTTTTTTCAGGTATTTACTTAACCGGTAACGATAAATAAGGCTCAATGCCAATTAATTACATAATCATAATAAACTTGAATCCGTAAATTCAGAATTTAAAAAACTTTCTTTCATTAATATTTCGAATTTGGCCGCTATGTTTTGCAGACAGTTATGTGATTACTATTTTAGAGTTGTGAATGGAGAAATTTGTCTGTCTGAAACTTCGATTATTGAGTTCATTTTCCTGTATTCGGGGTATTTGTAAGAAACTCCTGCTATATCTGTGATCGGAAAATAACAATGTGGCCTTTTTTGTGTTGGTGTGTAGAGATTGATACCATGTGACGTTTAATTTTTGAATCGATTAACCGCTTGCCGATCCATAATAGTCAAGCGGTGGATGACAACTCAACTTCGAATTCCATAGAGCAAGTAGTCAGGTTTCTCCTATATCTGTTTAATAAAAAAAACTATTAACTTATTGATAAAAATACTCATAGTATGATAAATCAGTTACTAACTTACAGCATAAGATAATGTCTTCCGGGGTTCAATCTGATACTTTAGAAAACGATCAATGTATGTGGAGCAGATACGTTGAAAGCGGTGATATGTCAAGCTTTGAAACACTGTTTAAAAAATATTACTTGCAACTTACTCGCTTTTCCTGGCGATTTGTGAAGTCGAAAGCTATTGCAGAGGGGATTGTCCAAGATTTTTTTACAGATTTATGGGAAAACGGAGAAGAATTGAATATTAATGGAACAATCAGATCCTATTTTTTTAGGGCTGTGCGAAATAGAAGTCTGAATCAAATCAAGCATCAGAAAGTGAAAAACAAATACGACAGGCTTTGGATGGAGCAAAATGTAAATCCAATTACAGTATTACGGGATGAAAAACGCGAGGAGCAAGTCAAAAAGGCCGTTGAAAAAGCCATCGAGTCTCTTCCCGAGCGTGGTAAAATGATATTCAAGCTCCATAAATTTGACGGTCTCACATATAAAGAGATTGCCGAAGTGATGGATATATCTGTCAAAACGGTTGAATCTCAGATGCCTAGATCACTCAAAATGTTGAGGGAAAAATTAGCTTATCTTTGCCATTTATCATTACGGTCTTAGGGGTCAGCTAAATTTAATGTCTGCATTAAGTTATAGATAATATTTAAGTTATATTGCCATTTCTTTAAAGAGGCATTTAAGGGAGATAGAAGTTTTCAATCACTTGCTCAAAGAAATCTAAAAAAATTACAGGGTACCCCTATTTTGACTTGTCATTATATTAGTAACATCCACAAATAAATTTTATTGATTTGGAATTGAAAAAATATAAATGGTTGTTGATTCAGCGTTTTGTAACGGGAAACGCAAAATCTGAAGAGCACCGGATCGTAGAAGAATGGATGGATCAGCATCCGGACAACAAATTTTTAATAAGAGAGCTTGAAGAAATTTGGGCACTGTCGTCTGCGGAGGATTTTGAGGTAAATATTCAGGAAGCCTGGAAAAAGTTTAAAACGTCAGACATAAAATCCAAATCTCGACCGATTTTATATCATTATAGAAAAAAGAGTAGATCTGCTGGTATTATAATTAATGCTTTCCGAGTTGCGGCATTTATTCTGGTTGCATTTGTAGCCGGTTATTTTTCCCACCAAATGACAGCGGTGATAAATGAGGCCGAACAAGTGGGTGATCGTTCCGGATTTTATTCCATGCAGGAAATGACCACAGACCGCGGAGAAAAAGCCAGGGTAACATTCTCCGACGGTACAGAAGTGATGCTAAATTCAGCCAGCTCACTCCAATTCCCAGATGAATTTCACGGATCCATCCGCAAAGTCCATCTGCAAGGAGAAGCCTTTTTCAAGGTAGTAAATAACCCTGACCAGCCTTTCATCGTAAATGTAGATGGGGCAGAAGTAAAGGTGCTGGGGACAGCCTTCAACGTTCGCAGCTGGAGTGATGATTCGAGCACTGAAGTCATGGTTCGTGAAGGCAAAGTCTCAGTCAGCTCAACAGCCCTGAAGATGGAAGAGCCAACGGAAGTTGTACTCACGGAAGGATACTACACCCGGTTAGCAAAAGGCAAAGTCCCCGCTCCTGCAAAAAAGGTGGATCCAACTAACTACCTGCTTTGGACTAGTGGGGGTATGCACTTTAATAATGATCCAATTGCAAAAGTTATTACAGATATAGAACGTCGGTTTAATGTGGACATTTCCGTCGTTGGTGATGATTTAGTGGAGATACCTTATACGGGAACTTTTCAATACGCTGAACTGGATGAAGTGTTGTCCGTAATAGCTGCATCAGTAGGCTTTGAGTACAGCCGGGAAGGAAAAGAAATCGAATTTCTGTACGATCCGGATTTAACTCCCATCGAGTTGGATCAATAACCACTGAAATTCAATGATTTTTTAGTAGTTGCTTGAAAGCGCTTTTAAGCGGTGGGAAAACAGTGGGAAAGTGAATGTGCTGTTGATACAGCAATCTGAATACCGGGTAAAATTATAAATTTATACAATAGAAAATGTCTAATAAAAACAACAAAGCGACAAAGGTGATAGGAATGAGGATAGAACAGATACTTGTAGAAGGGTTGGCAGCACTAATAATAATCCTCTTAGTTGGGGCCTCTCCTGTTGCATTGCTGGCGATGCAGAATGAATCCAGGATTGCTTCAAAAGAGACACACAAAATGACAATTACCGATCTGCAGGAATTGTTTTACAAAGTGGAAATTGAAGAGAAGATCAATGTGGAGTTTGAAAACGAAACACTGAAAGAAGCTCTTGCTCATATTGCCGGTGAGGCGGGGTTAAAGCTGACCTACCGGGGAGATATAATGGTTGAAAACGAAGTTTCCCTTCAGAATGAGAGCATCAGCGTAAGTGAAGCTCTTGAATTTGTCCTGGAAGGTACAGGCCTTGACTATAAATTTTCCAGGGATGGGTATTTGTTAATCGGTCGTATTAACGAGCTTAATGAATTGGAAGTATACCAGGAAACTATAACAGGACGCGTGATTGATTCTCAAACTGAAGAAGCTTTACCGGGCGTGAATATCGTAGTACAGGGCACAACAACCGGAACATCTACTAATGTTGATGGAGAATTCGAACTTAATGTTCCTTCATTGGATGTAACACTGGTTGTTTCATTTATAGGTTATGGAACACAAGAGATTTCTGTTGAAGGACGAACTACAATCGATATTGAAATGTTGCCCCAAGCTATTTCCGGGGAGGAATTGGTTGTAATTGGGTATGGGAGTGCCAGAAGAATTGACTTAACAGGTTCAGTTGGACGAGTAGATATTAATGAAATGAGTGAATTACCCAATGTTTCTGTTATTCAAGCATTGCAAGGTGCGGTTCCCGGTTTAAATGTTGGTGCCGTTGAGCAGGCTGGAGAAAATCCTGAAATAAGTGTCAGGAGTCGAAACACGCTCTCAAGAGCTGCTTCTGATAATGCTCCTTTAATTGTAGTTGACGGTGCTATTTATCGTGGAAGTATTATTGATTTAAACCCGGCCGATATTGAGTCGGTTGACATCCTGAAAGATGCTAGTTCAACAGCTATTTATGGTTCTCAGGCATCAAATGGTGTTTTACTGATAACTACAAAAACAGGAGCTCAGGATAGTAGAAAACCCACTATTAATTATAGTGGAAGTTATACTCTACAGGTGCCTTCCAATACAATAGAGCCGATGGGACGTGCAGAATATACAGAATTTTTTCCTGATGTTTTTTGGTCGGGTGGTGGCAGATTGGAACCTGATTATTTGCAGCCAAATCCCGATTTTTCAGTTGTCCCGTTTTTAAAAACCAATGAATTAGCCACAGGATTTAGTCAGGGAATAGAAACTGACTGGTATGGTGATTTTACCGGAAATGGATATAATAACTCCCATAATCTGAGTGTCGGGGGAAGAAGCAATCAAATCGGTTACTTTTTTTCTGGTGGTATAACAGATGTAGAAGGTTTTGTCCACGGCGACAACTATCAAAGAATCAATTACAGGATGAACCTTGATGCAGAAATCGTCGATTGGCTGGATATAGGTATAAAATCGTTTTTGACCTCAAGTGATTATTCAGGAGTTTCACCCCCCCTCAGTAGTCTCTTTCATATGCAACCCTTTGCACCAGCCAGAGATGACGATGGGGAGTTAATACGAGCTCCTGAAGGCAGTATGATAAATCCTTTTCTATTTGAACAAACACAGGAACATGAAGATCTTAGACTAAATATATTTGCAGATATATATGCTGAGATTCAACTTCCAATAGAAGGATTGAGTCATAGAGTAAACTATTCTCAGAATTACTTTTCAAGAAAAGAAAACAGGTTTAATGAGTTGGGTGCAGATTTCTCAGGTTCGGGATTTAAATATTTTAATGAAAATTATGACTGGATTTTTGATAACGTTATGACCTATATAAACACTTTTAGTGAAGTACACAGGGTAACCGGGACATTGGTGTTTGGTCTTGAAAAGCGCACCGATTCCTTTACAAATACCAATGTAAGTGGTTTCCCAAATCCATTGTTAGGCTTTAATAGTCTCGAAGCGGGAGATCCAAATCAGAGGGAAATTGATACGGGTAGAGGAGAAGAAACGAGTATATATTCAATGGGCCGACTCATATATAGTTACAATGACAAATATCTGTTTACCGGAACATTGCGTAGAGATGGATTTTCAGGTTTCGGAGAAGAACAAAAAATCGGAATATTCCCGTCGGTTGCAGTAGGATGGGTTGCCAGCGGCGAGAACTTTATGCAGGCGAACTGGGTAGATTACTTGAAATTTAGAGTTTCATATGGGCAATCCGGACGGCGAGGTGTAGGAAGATATGATACAAAGGCTATCGTTAGTTCTAGTCCACAGATTGTATTTGGTGATGGAGGATCGCCGGTAATGGGACAATGGATATCAAAATTGGCTAATAACCGATTGGGTTGGGAAACTACAACCAGTCTTAATTTTGGAGTTGATTTTGATTTTCTGAATTCAGCATTGTATGGTAATATTAATTATTATTTCAATAACACAACGGATATTTTATTCGCGATACAATTACCTGGCATGACTGGTTTTTCGGATATTAATACTAATATTGGTGAAGTTTCAGGTCAGGGCCTCGAAATAGAATTAAACAGTCAAATAATTAATACCTCAGATTTAAACTGGAATGTGGGGGTGAATTTCTCAAGAAACAGAGATGAAGTAGTCTCAATAATTGGTGATATAACCGGAGATGGGAAGGAGGATGACCTGGTAGCTGACCGATTGTTCGTAGGACACCCCATAGGAGTTAATTATGATTATGTGATAGAGGGAATTTGGCAATTTGAAGACCAACAGGCCGGTAATATTCCCGATGGATTCAGTGTAGGGCAATATAGACTTGCCGACTTAAATGGTGACGGCGTTATTTCAGCTGCAGATCGAAAAATATTACACTATCAGGATCCGGGTTATCGAATTGGTATTTCGAATAGAATAAATTACAAACAATTCAGTATGTATGTGTTTATTAATTCCATTCAGGGTGGTAAAGATTATTTTTATGGACCAGATACTCCCTATATTGATAAATTTGATCAATTGACCTACCAAAATATACCCAGAGGCGCATCATCATGGGATTACTGGATGCCTGAAAACCCTGATGCTCGTTTCCGCAGGTTGGATTTGCCATCACAATTTAACCCCGACCGCTATTTACAGCGTAATTTTATTCGAATTCAGGATGTCTCTCTTTCTTATACATTCGACTCAAATTGGATACCTAATGTTAATAATCTTAGAATATTCGTAAGTGGTAAAAACCTTGCGACGTTTACTAAATGGAGAGGTTGGGATCCTGAAACCGGAAGAACGTTTTCACCCGGCATACCAGTGATGAAAAGTTATTCATTCGGTGTAAACCTTGAATTCTAAAATGTTATTAACATGAAAAATTTGAAATCATTAGCTATCATAAACATGAAAACTTTGAAATATATAACAACAATAATAGTAGTGACAACCATTTTTTTCTTTTCATGTGACGAGGATCAATGGTTAAATGAGACCCCTTTGGACTTTTATAGTCCTGAAAATTCATATCAGACTCCCGCACAATTTAATTCGGCAGTTGCACGGTTGTACGGAATAACAAATCAATATATGATGTGGGGAAACACTCATACAACTAAGTTACTTTATGACCATACATCGGATCTTGCCTATGATGCTATTGCTACCACACATGAATTAAATTCGTATGTTGATGCATTAACTCCACAACATAGGTGGATCGAAAATGTATGGGATAGATATTACGATGTTATTTTTAATGCCAATGTTATTCTTTCACGAATTGATGATGTAGAATTTGCATCAGAAGACCAACGGGAAAGGTTAAAAGCCGAAGCGATGTTTTTTCGTGCATATATGTACAGGAATCTTGGAATTCAATTTGGTGGAGTACCAATAGTCCTTGAAGAAATTAATGAACCTAAAAGGGATTTTACAAGAGCGACACGCGAAGCTGTTTATGAACAAGCCATTAGTGATTTGGAATTTGCAGCAGCGAACCTTCCCCATGTTTCAGAACTGACCGAAGACGGGAGATTGACAGAAGCAGCGGCAAATCATCTTTTAAGCGAACTTTATATTATTGTAAATGATTATGATGCGGCTATTTCTGCTGCATCTTCAGTAATTGATGATCCAAGTTATGCATTAAATATAGAACGGTTCGGTGTTCATCAGGATTGGGATGGAGATGTGTATTGGGACCTGTTCCGCAGGGGAAACCAAAACCGGCATGGTACTGGAGGATTTAATCCTGAATCAATTTGGGTCGCCCAGTATGAATACTTGACGCCAGCAGGCGGTCAAGGGAACAATAATACCCGGTTTGTGGTCCCAGAGTATTGGCGATTATCAGGTAGTGATGGCGTACCGCTTTTTTTCGGACACTCGGAAAAGTATGGAGGTCGTGGAATTGGATGGGCAACCATGACAGATTACTTTTTTGATTTATGGGAAGATCCAAATGATATACGAAATTCAGAACATAATATCCTCTACGACATCGAAGCTGATAATCCTGAATCAGCATTTTATGGACAGAAGATAGTGGAGAGTGGGGCCATAGATGATCATCCCAATAGATTGCAAAGACAATGGTCTGCGATTCTTGCAAAAACAGCTCCCCTTAATGATTTTCCGCCTGAAGTCGTTGATGACCCTGAAACCGGAGCAACAAACAATGCTGCAAACAGAACCTTTCGAGATCATTATTATATGCGCCTTGCAGAAACCTATTTATTACGGGCAGAAGCCCATTTAGGAAATGGCAATTCAGCATTGGCAGCAGCAGATATCAATGTGGTAAGGGAAAGGGCAAACGCATCACCGGTCACACCCGGTGAAGTTGATATTGATTATATCCTGGATGAAAGAGCCCGGGAACTCCACTTGGAAGATTATAGAATTTTAACCTTAATGAGATTAGGAGTCTTGGCTGAGAGGGTAAGGGAGCATGATCCCATGCATAATGGGAAGTACGCATCACATGGTGTGTCCGATCACCATAATTTATGGCCTATCCCGCAAAAAGAAATTGAAAGGAATACAGAAGCTGTCTTAGAGCAAAATCCGGGTTACAATTAACAATAGAGAGGCTGTGTTTCAATAAAATTGAAACTCAGCCTCTTTTTTATTATGATATGTAATATAATTTTGGAATTCCGGTCTTTATATAAAATCATTACAAAAGAAAATAAATCGTTAAAAAATCGTCATCTCTTATCAATTGTTGATATAGTTTTTTTCTAACCTTTGTGAAAATGAATGAGATTTTCAAAGCCTTATAAAATTATATAGGTGTACAATTTAAATATTTAATATGTATTAGTGGTATATTGTATTGAAATATAAAATAAAATATTTATTGTATTTTTGTGCATTATCATATGCATTATTATATATTTTTAATCGAGAAAAAGAGAAAGAAATAATATCTAATAGTCCGCCTAATATCATATTGATATTTGCTGACGATATGGGGTATGGGGATATCCAATCTTATAATTCCGCTTCTCAAATACCTACTCCAAATTTGAATAATTTAGCTAAGGATGGCATGCGCTTTGATGATGCGCATTCAAATTCATCTGTTTGCTCACCCTCTCGATATGGGATTTTAACTGGACGTTATGCATGGAGAACACACCTGAAATCAAGTGTATTATCAGAGCCTGATAACAACAAACCCCTTATAAGGCCAGATCGACTTACCTTGGCAGATATGCTTAAAAATTTCAATTATCAAACTGCTGCTATTGGTAAATGGCATCTGGGAATAGAATGGAAGAATAATGAAGAAGGAATGGCTGATTATAGTCAACCTTTTTTAACTGGTCCGAATGATGTTGGTTTCGATTATTCTTTTATCATTCCAGTTTCTTTAGATATGATACCTTATGCCTATTATAAAAATCATAAACCAATAAAAGAAGTTACTGACAAGCACCCCTTTAGAAAATTCCCGAGATATATAAGAGAAGGTCCTATGGCTAAAGATTTCTATCATGAGAAAGTGCTTGATAATTTTACCGAAAAGGCATTAGATTATATTCAAGAACAATCTAAATATCCCCCTCCCTTCTTTCTATATTTTGCTTTAACTGCACCTCATAAACCGGTATGGCCTGCAGAAAGATTTCAGGGTAGTACCACAAAGGGACCCTATGCGGATTTTATTGTACAAATAGACTGGACGGTGGGTCAAATCCTGCAAGCCCTTGAAAGAAATCAAATCGATAAAAATACACTGGTAATTTTCACAAGTGACAACGGGTCTTTTATGCTTCGTGTAAGTGCGGATCAAGAATATCCTTTTGAGAAAGCTGAATCAAGAGAAAGCTTTTATTCCAGACATGTGGGAAAGTCTCAGAAAGATCATGCAGCTGATTCAGAAGTTCATGGATATCATCAGCACATACATGATGCCAATTACATCTGGAGAGGAACAAAAGGTGATATTTGGGAAGGAGGCCATCGGGTGCCATTCATTGTTCGATGGCCTGGTATTATTGAAGGGGGAACAATGAGTAAACAAACGATTAGTATTACGGATATAATGGCAACTTTAGCAGATATTATGGGTTATTCACTCAATGAAGATGAAGGGAAAGACAGTTTTAGTTTTTTACCATTATTACTGGGTGATGTATCGAAGATAACCAGAGCACCTGTAATCCATCATTCTTCCAGGGGAATGTTTGCAATACGTGAAGGCAAATGGAAAATGATTTTTGGTAACGGTTCAGGAGGCAGACAGATACCGGAGGGGCAACCTTGGGAGAAACCATACCATCTGTTTAACCTTGAAATAGACCCATCGGAAACTACTAATGTAATTGATCAATATCCTGAGGTAGCCAAATATTTATCAGAAAGGTTGGATAAAATAAGAATGGGTAAAAGTAGTAAATAAGATGAACGAATTCTAAACCAATATTTGCAACCTATGAAAGTATTTAAATTATTATTTTTACTTCTATTACTAATAGGATTCCAGATGACCACCACTTCTTTTGCTGGTGATAATCCTTCAGTGACAACAGATGAGCAAGACGACTTATTAATTTGGTATGCTGAACCCGCCGAAAAGTGGGCTGACGCTTTTCCTATTGGAAACGGACGACTTGCTGCAATGAGTTTTGGAGGGATAAATACCGAACGTTTCCAAATCAATGAAGAAAGCTTGTGGGCTGGTAGTCAAATCAATCCTTATACAGATAATTATTTCAAGAATTTGACAAAAATTCAGGAGATGGTTTTAGCTGGTGAATATGCAGATGCCCACGATTTTGGAGTTAAAAACCTTACTGCCAAGCCTACTTCATTCAGGTCGTATGAACCCTTTGTTGATTTGTTAATTGAATTTGATGGGCATAGTTCAGTTTCGAACTACAAACGAGAACTGGATTTATCAACAGGAATAAGCAAAGTAAGTTATAAAACCGGAGAAACCGAGATTATTCGTGAATCGTTTATTTCTGCAGTAGATGATGTGCTTGTCATTCGGTTTTTGTTTTCAGGAGAGGAAAAAATTAATTGCAATATTAGAATGCAACGTTTTAAAGATGCGAGGGTTATAGCTTTACCTGAAGGAAAGTTGCATTTAAATGGACAAATAGTTGATAATGAAGCACCTGATGCCTACGATGACAACCCAGGGGGGTCGGGCCCAGGAGGTGAACACATGCGTTTTGCAGGCCGCCTTCTTGGTAAAATTTCCGGAGGAAATTTACAGTCAGTCGACAATAGGTTAGTTGTTGAAAATGCTGAGGAAGTAATTCTTATTTTCACTGCTGCAACCGATTATAACCTCTCTTTGCTCAATTTTGATTCTGTAATTGACCCTGCAAAGAAAGCTGATGCAATATTGGAAAAAGTCCAAAACAAATCATGGCAACAGTTAAAGGATGCACATATAAAAGAACATACTGCAATGTTCAATCGTGTGAGTCTTGACCTGGGAAATTCTCCTAATGAGATTTTACCAACTGACAAACGTTTGGAATTATTTCAAAATGGAGCTGAAGATCATGGTCTGGTAGCTCAAATGTTTCAATTTGGCCGGTATTTATTAATGAGCAGTTCACGCAGGCCTGCTGTACTGCCTGCCAATTTACAGGGAAAATGGAATGAAGAAGAATGGGCACCCTGGGAAGCCGATTATCATTTAAATGTGAACCTTCAGATGAATTATTGGCCGGCGGATGTGACCAATTTGTCCGAAGCGCATTATCCTTTGATAGACTGGTTTGAACAAATTACCAAAATCAGCAAACCCATTGCAGATAAAATGTATAAAGCGAATGGATGGTTTTCCGGCCATGCTACAAATCCTTTCGGAAGGATCACTCCGTCGGCATCTACCTTAGTGTCTCAATTCATCAATGGGATACTTGACCCTCTTGCCGGGGCATGGATGCTCATGAACCTTTGGGATCATTATGAATATACCCAGGATGAAATATTTCTTAAGGAGAGACTTTTCCCTATGCTAATAGGTGCAAGCGAATTTATCTTGGATGTTTTAATTGTTGACTCCCAAGGAGAACTACATTTTGTACCATCAGCCTCACCTGAGAACGCATATATTGATCCTGCTACTGGCAGAAATTTAAGGGTTACCGCAACATCAACCTATCATTTGTCGGTCATCAAGGCAGTGTTTGAAGCAACTTTGGAGGCATCAAAGATTCTTAATATTCAAGATCCGATTTGCGATAGAATAAGTAAGGCCGAGGAATTATTACCTTCTTTTCCTATCGATGAAAATGGACAATTAATGGAATGGAGAGAAGACTTTGAAGAAGCTGAACCGGGGCACAGGCATCTTTCGCATTTACTCGGTGTACACCCGTTTTCAATAATAACATCCGATAATCCTGAACTTTTTGATGCCGCCAGGAAGAGTTTTGACCGGAGAAAGAAAAACGGACAAGGGGCAGCAGGAGGATGGAGTGGCGCACACTCATTAATTATGCACTCCTGGTTTCTTGATGGGGAAAAAGCTTTTGAAGATTTAGAAATTTTAATGAATACTCTGCAAAGAACGTTATTGAACGTCCGCAGAATTTTCCAAATTGATGCAAATTTCGGTGTGACATCAGGCATCGCTGAGATGTTGATTCAAAGCCATATGAAAGATAAGGAAGGTGATTTCATAATACATTTATTACCGGCAATACCTTCCGTCTGGTCAACCGGAAGCGTAAAAGGGTTGCGCACCAGGGGAGGATTCATCGTTGATATAGAATGGGAAGAGTCCAGAATAAAATCTGCATTCATAAAAGCAGAAAATCCAGGATCTTGCAAAGTTCGTTTTAAGGATAAAACAATTGACTTGACTTTGAGTGCTGGTGAAAAAAGGAATTTAACAGACTTGTTCTAATGGACTAACAGGGATCAAATTATCAATGATTCCATATAATATTAAATACCTGTTTTGATTTATGAGGCAAATCACACAGGCTATCACTTTGGAAATTTTCCTACTGGAGGAGTTTAGCCCTGAACGGACAATACATCTGATCGATCTGTGAGATAAGTATTTCTGGTTCGTAAGAAGTTAGGCGAAAATGTGATCATTATTTGGACGTGAAACAGATGTACTTAGATATCAATTAATGGCCAGGGAGTTGGACCGGGGAGGGTGGCTTTGGCAGAACATGTTTCTAATAAGATCTTGTTTATGGAATATATTCCTCATATGCATGATTATTTTATATAATTTGCCATGATTAAATGATGGATGTTATCAAACGCTCCAGAATACAGGTACAAGTACAACTTTAATTGGAGATCACTGATGCGATGGTATTCCGAGAATCGAATTTAAATACACAAGTTCAAATGCCTCGAACCCCACGTCCAATTCGCATCATTGGAGCAGGTGGTATAGTCAAAGATGCGCATCTGCCGGCCTACCGGAAAGTGGGTTTGCCAGTTGAAGGAATCTTTGATATTCAGCAGAATAAAGCAAAGGTTTTAGCCAAAGAATTTGACATTTCTCGTGTCTATGGTTCTATGCAGGAACTCGTCACCAACTCGTCGACCAATTTTGTTTATGACATTGCAGTTCCCGCTTCAGCAATTCTTTCGGTGCTAAAAGTCCTGCCCGACCGATCTTCGGTGTTAATTCAAAAACCCTTGGAAGAAAATCTAAAGAAAGCCCACTTAATTACTCAACTGTGTAAGGATAAGCAGATTACCGCAGGTATCAATTTTCAGCTGCGATATGCACCGGCCGTCGTGGCTGCACGAAAAATGATAGACTACGGCTATTTGGGAGATCTGCATGATTTGGAAATACGTTTGAACGTGTACACTCCGTGGAATAGATGGGACTTTCTATTCGATCTGCCCAGGGTAGAAATTTTGTATCACAGCATTCACTATTTGGATTTAATCCGATCCATACTTGGTAATCCTCAAGGGATCTATGCTAAAACAGTCAAACATCCTAAGATGGAGAAACTGGCTTCCACTAAAAGTACCATTATTCTGGATTATGGAGAAAGAATTCGGGCAACTATTAGCACAAATCACGGTCATGACTTCGGACCTCATCATCAGGAATCATTTGTCAAATTAGAAGGCACGAAAGGCGCTTTAAAAATTACTTTGGGGGTAAATTTGAACTATCCACATGGAATTGAAGACCGGTTCGAATATTGCCTCCTGGATAAGAGTGAAAATCCTGCCTGGCAACAATTCGAGTTGTCAGGATCGTGGTTCCCCGACGCATTTGCAGGATCGATGAGAAGTTTTCAGTGTTATTTGGAAGGAACATCAGATGAGTTTACCAGTACTCTCTCCGATTCTGTCAATACGATGGCTTTGGTGGAAGCTGCTTATTTATCCAGTAAAAAAGGAGGTGTTGACATATCTCCGTAAAACTTTACTTTTGTATTCTCCAAAAATCAAAAAAAATAAACTGTATGTTATAATGAAAGCTATAGTACTTCAGGAGCCAAGATACTTCAAACAAATAAATACTGAATTCAATGAAACATTGCAGTCAGATGAAGTTCTGTTAAAGGTTCATCGAATAGGTATTTGTGGTACGGATCTGCACGCCTACCTCGGAGAACAACCTTTCTTCAGCTATCCCCGTATTCTCGGGCACGAGCTCGGTGTAGAAGTCATTGGGATAGGTGAGGAAGTATCCAATGTCGTGGAAGGCGATCGATGTTCCGTGGAACCCTATCGTTATACCCATTTGGAAGATCAGGCTGTGCAGTGTGGTAAACCAAATTGTGCTAAGCATCTGTCAGTATTAGGGGTGCACGAAGACGGCGGGATGCGTGAGTACTTTAAATTTCCTGCTAAATTTTTGCATTCTTCTAATACTCTGACGTATGAGCAGTTGGCGCTCGTAGAACCGTTGTCCATCGGTTGTCATGCCGTAAACAGAGCACAGATTACTCCCAAAGATCTGGTAGTCGTCATTGGGGCCGGACCGATTGGGTTGGGTGTGCTCCAGTTTGCACTGACCACTGGAGCAAAAGTAGCAGTGATGGAGATTGATGCAGGTCGGCTGGAATTCTGTCGGCAAAGATTTGAATTAACAGGGGGAATCAATCCTACAGAAGAGGATGCAGAAGAACAATTGATCGACCTTTTTGACGGATATTTACCCTCAGTCGTTTTGGATGCAACCGGTAATAAACATTCGATGGGAAAAGCATTCGATTTTGTGGCCCACGGTGGAACACTGGTGTATGTCGGTTTGTTCCAGGGAGAGGTAACGTTTCACGATCCTGATTTTCATAAAAAAGAATTGACACTTATGGCCAGCCGGAATGCCCTGGCAACTGATTTTGAGCAGGTCATTCATTCAATAGAAAAAGGGGAGATCGACACTGATCCATGGATTACACACTGTGTTTCGTTCGATGATATGGTTGATACCTTTGATCAATGGCTTCAGCCAGAATCAGGTGTCATCAAGGCAATGGTAGAATTTTAATCTTTATCAAATTTTAGTTTAAATGTCAGAATTTAAAGAAATGGAGTCAAAAAAAAGTTCCGGTTTACGCGCTCCGATCTGGCCCTTTATACTTATTACAAGCCTTTTTTTTATGTGGGGGCTTGCCAATAATTTAACCGATACACTACTGGCTGCATTCAGAAGAATCATGAGTATGACGGATTTAGAAACTGCATGGATACAGGTTGCTTTCTATGGTTCCTACTTCTGTCTGGCGCTGCCGGCAGCCATTTTTATAAAACGATTTACTTACAAATCTGGGGTCTTGCTGGGACTTGGGATGTACGTAGTGGGTGCATTGCTTTTTTATCCTGCCAGTATTGCTATGCAGTACAGTTTTTTTCTGGGAGCACTCTTTATTCTGGCCGGCGGCCTGTCAGTACTGGAGACCGCCTGTAATCCCTATATAATCGCGATGGGTGATCCCAAAACAGCCACAAGGAGATTAAACCTGGCTCAATCATTTAACCCGATAGGATCTATATCGGGGGTAGTGATTAGTAAATTTTTCATTCTGTCTCATCTTGACCTGGCAGAAGCCGACGAGAGAGCCGTCATGACTCCAGAACAGTTGGGAACAATTCAGGAAGCTGAACTTTTTGCCGTCATGGGACCATATGTGACTATCGGCTTGGCGCTATTGGTATTATGGGTTATTATAGCTAAAACAAGGATGCCCAGAGCTTCGGATGAAATGCCTGCTATTCAATTGGGGCCAACTTTCAAAAGATTATTCAGTAATAAAAATTACGTGATGGGTATCGTTGCACAATTCTTCTATGTGGGGGCTCAAATCTGTGTCTGGTCATTTACTATACGTTATGTCATGGCAGAACTGGACGTAAATGAAGCTCTGGCTTCCAGCTATTATATAGCCGCGCTGGTGATTTTTACAATCTTCAGGTTTATCAATACCTTTTTGATGAAATATATCAGGCCGGAAAACCTTCTGATGCTTTCGGCTCTTCTTGGAGTTTCCTCCACCTTTTTAGTGATCATAGGGAGTGGATATGTGGGCGTGTATGCGTTGGTTGCGATTTCAGGATTTATGTCACTGATGTTCCCCACGATTTTTGGATTGGCTTCAAAAGGGCTGGGAAAGGACACGAAAATCGGTAGTTCAGGCCTTATCATGGCAATAGGTGGAGGTGCTGTATTACCTCCTTTACAAGGTTATATTTCCGATATGGCGGGTAGTATTGGTATTTCATTCTGGGTTCCGCTATTGTGTTTTGTTGTTATTGCATTCTATGGATTATTGAGTAGAAAACATAATTTGACAAATACGGACGGGCAGTAAACTATGTGTCAAAAAATAATTGATTGTGCTTGTGAATATTAGAGCCTAAATAAAATCAACCTAAAAACCTGAAAATTACAGGGTCATGATTTTCTCAATTGTTTAATCTGTAGTTGTTACTAAAAACAAAAATAGTAAACCACCTCCAAAACTAATAGAAATGAAAAGAAGAAATTTTATTAAAAAATCAGCTATTACTGCGGGCCTTACAGCATCACTACCTTCTTATATTATACCATTATTTGACAACAAAACTGACGATAAAAGTTATATTGATGATTATAATGTTGTATGGGATACGCAAAGTAAGAACTCAGCAGGTTCAATGCCACTGGTAGGGGGCAATATGGGCTGTAATGTTTGGGTTGAAAACAATAATCTGCTTTTCTACTTCTCAAGTCCGGGAGCTCGCGATGAAAATGGTGCGTTATTGAAATTTGGACGAGTGCGGGTCAATTTCACGCCAAATATATTTCAGGATTCCCGTTTTTCGCAAAAACTGAATATGAAAGACGGAGCAATTTATATTGAAACCAACTCTTCTCAATATGGCCGCACCAAAATTAAGTTGTGGGCTGAAATAAACCGGCCGGTAATACACTCAGAAATAGAATCAGAACAACCGTTAAAGATCAGTGCAACTTACGAAAGCTGGAGATATACTCCAATCCTTCTTCCCTTCACTTGGAAGAACAGGGAAAGGGGAATGGTTTTTTGCAATTATTCCGGTTGGCCTGACGATGTTTATGTGTATCCGGACCATTTCAATCCATCAAAAAATGAAATGTTATTCTACCACCGTATGAAGGAAGAAAAAAATGTTTTTAACCTGCAGGTTGAACAACAGGAATTAACTGAAATAAAGGATCAGTTATTTGATCCGATGACCAACCTCACATTCGGTGGGATCATGAAAGGGGAAAATCTGAATTATGTTTCCGAAACAACAGGCGAATATGCGCAAACACCTTTCAAAGGATGGAAATACGAAACGAGTGAGCCTGTAAAAAAAATGAAGTTTAAAATATTCACTCATATCAAACAAACAGAAACAATTGAAGCCTGGAATAATGAGCTTCAAACGATGATCAATGAAGATATTAGTGATAAAAAAGCCTGGAATGACAACATCCTTTGGTGGAATAACTTCTGGCAACGAAGCATAATAGTAATAAATTCTGAAAAGGGAGCAGGAGACCATGGATGGGAAATAGGAAAAAACTATAATCTTTTCCGGTATATGCTGGTTAGTGGATTTTTTGCAAACGAACCAACCCTTTTCAATGGAGGTGTGCTTACTTTCGATCCTGGTTATGAAAGTGATGATGACCGTTTCGGGCAGGGATTTACTCCTGATCAGCGAAGATGGGGGGCAGCCCTCACAGCACAGAACATGCGACTTGTCGTATGGCCCATGCTTAAAAACGGTGATTTTGATGGCATCCTGCCAGCATTTGATTTCTATAAAAATACATTAAAAACCACCGGGGGGAAAGTAAAACATTACTGGGGACATGACGGGTGTTGTTGTGAAGAACAAACTTCCATAACCGGCCTGCTGGGATTATCTCAATTTGGATATAACGATGAAAGGGTGATCCCCCTACGATTCCGGCCTGCTGATTATGAAACAGGGGTGTCCGGCCATCCAGGCATTGGCAAACTCTATGAGTCGCAGCTTGAATATGCCTGGATGATGCTTGAATATTATGATTTTACCGGGAATGATATTTCAGAATATATCCCTTTTATCGAACAGGCCGTAATTTTTTATGACGAACATTACCGTATGAGAAACAAACAACGCACCGGCAGTGAACTTGATGAAAAGGGAAAACTCGTTATATATCCCTCAAACACTCTGGAAGGACATACCAATTGTAAGAACCCAACCAGTGTTATTGCCGGATTAACAGCAGTTCTAAACGGGCTTCAGGCTCTTCCCGATTCGCTACAAAGCAAAGCAAAGAAAGCCAGATGGCGCTCCATTCTTTCAGTATTGCCGGAATATCCCGTTAATAAAAAAAATGGGAATAAGTATTTAAAACCAGCCGATGACTACGAGCACTCCCACTCCCATACTCCTGAGATGTACCCCCTGTATCCCTACCAGTTACATGGTCTTGGGATGGATAATCTTGAACTTATGAGGAACACATTTTTAAAGGGGAACATCAGTGAGCAGGAACGCATGAATGATAAAGAGGGCTGGTATCAAGGAGTCATTCATTTTGCAAGGCTGGGCATGGCAGATGAAGCTCAAAAAACATTACATCACAAACTGGGAGACGGGCCATTTCGCTTTCCCGGATTTTCAGTGGGAAAACCCGATCATTCACCCGACCATAACCGAAGTGGTACCGGAATGATTGGATTACAAGAGATGCTGCTTCAAACCCACGATGGAAAACTTCACATGTTTCCTGCATGGCCTAAGGATTGGGATGTGGAGTTTAAACTTCATGCACCAAAAAAAACAATTATTTCCGGCAACCTGATTAACGGAGAACTTATGGACTTGAAAATAACTCCTGAGAGGCGGAATGAAGATTTAATTTTGTATTTATAACAAACTTAGTAGTAAAAATTATAGAAATCATATATATCGTTATGAAACTTTGTAAGCATTTGTCATTGCTTTTACTTGTACTTTACTTAGTGGGTTGCTCCAGCCCTGAAAAAAAAAATGATTCATCCTGGAAGCTATGGTATGACAAACCCGCATCCGAATGGACAGAAGCACTGCCGTTGGGTAATGGTCGTATTGGTGCTATGGTTTTCGGTGGAACTGAAAAAGAACGTATCCAGTTCAACGAAGAAACTCTTTGGACAGGTGAACCTCACGATTATGCAAATACAGGTTCCTGGCAATATCTTGATGACATCCGCAACCTCCTGAAACGTGGCAAACAGACGGAGGCTGAAAAACTGGCGATGGAAAACTTTATGAGTATCCCGTTGAGACAAAAAGCCTATCAACCTTTTGGGGATCTGTGGATAACTTTTCCTGGTCATACAGAAGTGAGTGGATACCATCGTGAGTTGGATCTTACTACGGCAAAAGTTAATATTTCATATTTTTTAGATGGTGTTGTTTTCAATCGTTCCTATTTAGTAAGCCAACCTGACCAGGTTCTCGTTGCCGGTTTTTCATCGGACAAAGAAAAGGCGCTTTCTTTCACTGTAGCTCTTACTGCTGAACACCAACTTTCCCAGACAAAAGTAATTGACGGAAACGAGCTTGCTCTGAAGGTGAAAGTGGAAGACGGTGCTATGGAGGGTTATGCGCTGCTGCAAATTAATCAGAGAGATGGCGAAATTACAGTGGAAAACAATGAACTGAAAGTTGAGAATGCAACAAGTGCCTTGCTGACATTAACTGCTGCCACAAATTTTGACAACCCGAAAGCGTTAACTGCCAATCCTCAACAAAAATGCCGTAAATTAATCGACCGCCTTAATACAACCGATAATTACAGTGAATTTGAAAAAAGACATCTTACCGAATACCAACCTTATTTTAACCGTTTCGATATGAGTCTGGGTAGTGAAGAAAATGATACAATAACAACAGATCAGAGAATTATTAATAAGCTGGAATCATCTGATCCACACCTGGCCGCCCTGTATGTTCAGTATGGCCGATACCTGCTTATTGCAAGCAGTCGTCCGGGCACATATCCCGCCAACCTCCAGGGAATATGGAATAAGGATCTTTCTCCCTCCTGGGACAGTAAATATACAGTGAACATTAACACAGAAATGAATTACTGGCCTGCAGAGTTGCTTAATCTTCCGGAATTACATGAGCCGCTGTTCACCCTGATCGATGAAGTTGCTGCTTCGGGTGAGATTACTGCAAAGGAGCATTACAATCTGCCCGGATGGGTATTGCATCACAATACTGACCAGTGGCGCGGTACAGCTCCCATAAATCATGCCAACCATGGAATCTGGCCTACCGGTGGTGCCTGGCTGTGCCATCATATTTGGGAGCATTACCTCTATAACCTTGATACAGATTTTTTACTCGAAAAATATCCTGTTCTCAGGGATGCAGCTCTTTTCTTTACCGGGTTTCTGACCCGGCATGAAGGAACCGGCTGGCTTATTAGTTCACCATCCAATTCACCTGAAACCGGGGGGTTAGTGGCCGGACCTACCATGGATCATTCTATTATCCGAAGCTTGTTTAAAATTGTGGTAGAAGCATCTGAAATTTTACAGATTGACAAGGATTTTGCCGGGCAATTGAATGAGATGATCCCGCAGATTGCACCCTACCAGATAGGAAAATACGGACAATTACAGGAATGGCTGGAGGATAAGGACGATCCGCAAAACAAACACCGGCATGTTTCTCATTTGTGGGCGGTTCATCCCGGCAATGAGATCAATTGGAAAGATACACCTGAATTGATGGAAGCCGCCAGGCAATCGCTGATTTTCAGGGGCGATGAAGGTACAGGATGGAGCCTCGCCTGGAAGATTAACTTCTGGGCAAGATTTAAAGACGGCAACCACGCATGGACAATGGTCAATACATTGCTGCAGCCGGCTGAATTTCCTGGCAGGGATATTCGAGGTGGTTCCTATCCTAATTTGTTTGATGCTCACCCGCCATTTCAGATCGATGGAAATTTTGGCGGGGCTGCCGGTATAATGGAAATGTTGGTGCAAAGCCACCTTGACGAAATTGAGCTACTTCCGGCTTTACCCGACGATATATCTTCGGGATGGGTAAAAGGCGTGAAGACACGCGGTGGTTTTGATCTTGAATTTTCCTGGGAAAACGGTGAACTATTGTATGTTAATGTATTGTCATTGGCTGGGGGGCCTTTGAAAATCACAAATGAAAATAATTATTTAGAACTGGACACACAAAAAGGAGAACGGCTGGAACTTGATGGGACGCTGCAAACGCTATAGAGTATAGTATGTAGCATTCCTCTTAGATAAATTTTCCGAATCTGTTCAAACTTCAGGCTAAGAAACTTCCGGCAATGTTTGTCATGATTTTGCCCGGGATCACCTGAAGGGAGTATGAATGTAACAAAGTTATTCTCTAACACTTATAGGAATAGACGTAACTAATTAGTAATTAATAATTTATAATTTGATATTATGGATTCAAATGAATCTTCACGTCGGGTATTTCTGAAAAAAGCTCTTGCACTCTCTACATTAACAATTGCTCCTACTTTTCCTGCTATCCTTACAAAAAAGTTTCGGGAAGAAACCTTTCCTTATCAAGTTTTGCAAGTACCGAAATAGAGGAGAACCTGGACTGGCCGGCTTTGTTAGGGCGGCACGATATGATTTGGGAAACGCTTCCCGACCGCTGGGTGGATGCACCGCATTTCGGGAATGGCATGATCGGCTCAATGCTATATCGCAGTGGTAATAATATTAAATTGCAGGTTTTTCGTGCTGATGTGCAAGATCATCGAGATGACAATCATGGATGGACCGCCTACAGTCGCCCGCTTCTCCAAGTCGGTCATTTCATGCTTGAGACCGTCGGGGAACCAACAGGTGCCGAGTGGTGCAAGGATCTATGGAACGCGGAGTTGCGTGGCGTGATCCATACCGACCGGGGCGAGATCGGGATTATCCATTACGTACATGCCGAAAAGATGGTCATCGTGACGGAGCTGACCCCTTCGGAGGGGGAGAAGGACTTAACCTGGACGTGGCATCCGGGCCAGGCGCGAACTACCCGTGGCGGCTATCCCGATAACGAAGAACAGCTTAAGTCCTTCGCTGACCAATATGGTGAGTTTTATGCTGAGGAGGGCCGCCTGGTGGTTCCCTACGAGCCGAACCCTGATCCTCGCACGGAAAAGAAGAGTGATATCACTGTTTCCGTTCAGGACCTCCTAGCTGGTGGCGGGCATGCTACGGCGTGGAGGGAAGTGGCCAGTCCCGGCGGACAGCGCATACACCTTGCCAGTATAGCCAAGACCTTCCCTGAGGGACATATCGACCGGGAACCCGGAGATCCCGGTGCCCGGGACAAGGCCGTTTCGGAAGTTATGGAATTCGCTGCGGGCGATCGGGATGCGATGAGCGGTTCGCACCGTGCCTGGTGGCAGGCGTACTATCCACGCAGCTACGTCAGCGTGCCCGACCTGTTGATGGAGGATCTCTATTGGCAGACCATTTACCGGTTGGGATGCAATTCCCGCGCCGGACGTGCTTTCACGCCTACGGCCGGGATCTGGTTCCAGGGCGGCAATTGGTGTTATAAGACTATTAACTGGAACATTCAGGCCTCGCACTGGCCGGTATATGCGGCCAACCGTCTTGAGCAGGGGGAAGAGGTCGTAAACGCCGTTCACCGCTATAAACAGAACCTGATCGAGAATGTACGACCGGTCGAATGGCAGAAAAACTCGGCCTTCGCGGCACATGCCGTCGCAGCTTTTGACTGGATCGGTCCGCGCGATCATGATATGCGCTGGTGGGATCAGGTGGGGTGTTTGCCCTGGGTGCTGCATAACACATGGTGGCAGTACCGCTTTTCGATGGACGAGGATATGTTG
Source organism: Cyclobacteriaceae bacterium (assembly GCA_040905205.1). Taxonomy (GTDB): domain Bacteria; phylum Bacteroidota; class Bacteroidia; order Cytophagales; family Cyclobacteriaceae; genus Cyclobacterium. The sequence goes on along the minus strand of JBBDSB010000472.1, from coordinate 2,121 downwards.
CGCGAAAAGATATTTCCGATCCTGCGTCGCAGCATTAATTTCTATCTTCATTTACTGGAAGAAAGCGGGGACGGCACGCTGCATCTGCCTCCCACGCTGTCCCCCGAGATTTTCCCGGTAACGGCGGACTGCAACTTTGATCTTGCTCTGCTCCGATGGGGCTGCGAGGCTTTGCTGGAGGCCAGTGAGCGATTGGAGATAGATGATCCACTGCGATCACTCTGGCAGGATGTCCTTGACCGGCTTGTGGACTTCCCTGTTGATGAACGCGGATTCCGGTTGGGTCGGGATAGTTCTGCGCCGCGTGGTTACCGGCACATGTCACATTTGATGATGATCTATCCCTTGTATCAGGTGACAGTTGAACAGCCCGAATACCGCGAATTGATTGAAACCTCACTCCGAACTTACGCAGAAGGGCAGGAGGAGGGCTTGCCTGCCATGGTCGCTGGACATCTGGCAGCCGCTCTGGCGTCGACAGGGGACGGCGACGGGAGTCTGGAATGGATGAAACGGCAATTGCATGATTTGACCCCTGCTGGCCTGTGGGATGTTGGAAGAAATAGTGGTTATCAGGGTGCCCGGGTGAATCCCGGCAACGGAGGAACAGGCCCACCCGTCCTGGAGGCGTCGGTATCTTACGCCAACAACCTGCAAAACATGCTGATTCAAAGTTGGGGAGGCACGATCCGGGTATTCCCGGCCATGCCCACCGAAGAGTGGTCGGACGCGACTTTCCATAACCTGCGGGCTGAAGGGGCTTTTCTTGTCAGCGCTGCACGTCGTGACAACCAGACGCAATGGGTTCGCGTGAAGAGTCTTGCAGGCGAACCGTGCGTGGTGCGGCCAGATCTGGAGGGCGAAGTAAAGATACTGTCAGAGCGGCCCGTTGAATTGAAAGATTTGAACAACGGACTGTACGAATTGAATTTGGATCAGGGAGATGAAGTTCTATTATATACTGGTGACCAACCGGAAGCTGTCGTACGACCCGTTCATTAACGGTTGAATGCCGGATACGTAAAAAATGGTTTATCCAGATTCCTTGGCATCAGTTGTTTTCAATCAATGTTGTGCTTGCCCCGGGTTCCCGGGGTGTGCGATAATGTCCGTCTTTTACAATGGCGGGATGTTTAAAGTACGCCCGCAGATGCGGAATATATTCCAAAAAAAGAACTTCATGGCCCAATGCGATATGATTATACAAAACCAGGTGCTGATGAATCTGGCCCATATCTCCCACGTGGGGGACGACAGGAATCCCAAACTTTTTTGAAAGGATACTGATGGTCAAAAATTCCGACACCCCGCCGACGCGCACCGTATCCACCTGGTTAAAACTCATAGCACTGGCTTGCAGATAGTTTTTAAAGAGCACCTTGTTGGGGACATGCTCCCCTAACGCAATTCTGAGCGGAGCCAGTTGCCTGGCCAGCGTTTGGTGTCCAAGAAGATCATCCGGGTCCGTGGGTTCTTCAATCCAGTAGGGATTCATTGCCTGCAATTTTTTTCCCATTTTCAGGGCGGTTGGCAGGCTCCACTGTTGATTTACATCCAGCATGAGGGTAACATTCTCTCCCACCGTTTCCCGTACCAGGAAAGCCCTTCTCAGGTCTCGTTCGGGTTCTTTCGAGCCTATTTTTAGTTTCATAGCCAAAAAACCGGCATCAACGGCCTGCTTTGCATTTTCCACCAGTTTTTTATCCGGATAGGAAAACCACCCTACCGACGTGTCGTAGCCCGGATATCCATGCTTTAATATTTTTTCCCGTTGCTCTCTTTTGGGCTTTTCCCTGTAGAGCAGATCCAGCACATCCTGCCTGGTAAGGACTTCCTCCAGATAACGAAGATCCAGCAGATTTACCGTCTGTTCGGGGCTCAACTCCAGCAACAATTTCCACAGGGGTAGCCCGTGAGATTTGGCCCACAAGTCAAAACAAGCATTCGTTATGGCGGCAAGTGCCAAATGAGTGATGCCTTTATGAGGGCCAAGCCACCTGTAACCGGGATCATCGTTCATCTGGCGGAATACGTCTGCATATTGCCCCATTACCTGTTCTATATTCTTCCCTTTGAGCCTCACGGCCAGATAGTCAATGGCTCTGCAAACCAAATCGTTAC
>JBBDSB010000471.1:0-4455 GCA_040905205.1 Cyclobacteriaceae bacterium | reverse complement strand
ATCAACATCTTTTTCTGGGAAAGATAGACCCCTGGAAAATCAAAATATTGCTGAACCCCGAAAGCATTCACCCCATCACCTTCCAGGTTGCGTTGATTTTCCTCTGTCCCGATAAAGGCCAATGTCCGATTAAGATCCCAGGCTGTTTTTGTAAGGATTTTTTGTTTTTTCACCTCCATCCTGACTGATGCCAATTCCTGATTGTTCTCCAAAGCTTTGTTCCAGGCATCTTCTGGGCTCATCCTGAGTCCCTGACCATGGCCAATCAAAGGAAATAAAGCGAAAATCAACAGGAACAAAGCAGGTTTGCTAAAGCTAATGCCTTGGGTTTTTTTAGATTTCAACACATAATATACCACCGGCAAAACGATTAAGGTAAGAAAGAAAGCGGTAATCAGCCCTCCAATGACAACCGTAGCTATGGGCCGCTGCACTTCAGCACCCGCGGAAGTGGACAAAGCCATGGGGATAAAACCCAGAATATCCGTAGAGGCGGTTAACAAAACCGGTCTTAAACGGTTTTTACAGCCTTTGAGAATCCTTTCTTTAATGTCCGATATACCACTTTTTTCCAGGTCATTAAGGTAACTGATCAGGACAATCCCGTTCAATACCGCAATTCCAAATAAGGCGATGAAACCAATTCCAGCTGAAATACTGAAAGGCATATCCCTGATCCAAAGTGCCAACACACCCCCGATCGTGGCCAAAGGAATAGAAACAAATACCATAAGGGTTTCTGAAATAGAGTGGAAGGTAAAATACAGCAATATGGCAATCAACAAAAGAGCCAAAGGTACTACCTTAAGCAAACGGTCTCTTGCCTGGTTAAGGTTTTCGAATTGCCCTCCATACTCAATGGTGTAACCGGTAGGTAACTGCAACTGACTCTCCAAAATAACCTGGACATCATCAACAATGGATTCCACATCCCTTTCGGCTGCGTTGAGGCTAAGTACGATCCTTCGCCGGGTATCATCTCTGGAGATTTGTGCGGGTCCCGATTGGTAGTTGATATCGGCCACCTGCCTCAGCATGATTTTCCCCCCGTTTTCCAAGGCCAAACTCAAGTCCTTGATCACTTCCATATTCACCTTGTTTCTGTCCAGCCGGAGCGCAAGATCAAATCGCTTTTCATTCTCAAAAATTACCCCGGCGGTACTTCCTGCAAATGCTGTCCGGATCACTTGGTTCACCTCTGAAACGGAAAGTCCAAAAAGGGCTAATTTGTCCCGATTATAGGTCACAGAAATCTGTGGTAAACCTACCAATTGTTCCACCTTAATATTATCTATACCTTCCACATCCCGAATAAGGTCTGCGGCCTTTAAACCTGAGCGGTATAGTGTATGAAGGTCATCTCCAAAAATTTTGATGGCCAGATCAGATTGTACCCCGGTGAGCATTTCGTTGAACCGCATTTCTATGGGTTGGGTAAATTGGTAGGAAACACCCGGTAATACGGCCAATTCTTCCGTCATTTGTCTTGCTAATGCATCCTTGTTATCGGTTTTTACCCATTGATCAGGGTTTTTCAGTTTGATAATAATATCGGACATTTCCATGGACATGGGGTCTGTGGGTATTTCTGCAGCGCCTATTCTGCTGATCACCTGTTCTACTTCATCTGGAAATTTATCCAATAATATAGCTTCTATTTGGGTGGTGATTTCAATGGTTTGTGAAAGCGAGGTGCCGGGTTTTAGTACTGGTTGAATCACATAATCGCCTTCATCCAGCGTAGGTAAAAACTCTCCACCAAGTCTTGAGAATATTAAGATCGTAATACCAAATCCAATAACTGCAGTTAACAATACCAATTTAAAATGATTAAGGGCTGCTTTCAGAAGTGGCTCATATAGACTATGTATTTTACGGATGAGATTTGAAGAAAAGTTCATTTTTTCATTGCTGGAAGGCCTGATAAAAAGTGCGGACATTACCGGAACATAAGTCAGGCACAGGATCATGGCCCCAGCAAGAATAAACATAAAAGTCAAAGCCATGGGACGGAACATTTTTCCTTCCACTCCTGTAAAACTCAGGATAGGAATAAAAACAATCAGAATAATAATTTGTCCGAATATGGCAGCATTCATCATGCGGTGTGAACTTCCTATAACCAGGTCGTCTATTGCCTTGGCCTTGTTTCCACCGGTTAATTCAGATTGTTTTTTGGTCATTTGATACAATACGTATTCCACGATCACTACGGCCCCGTCAATTAATATCCCAAAGTCTATGGCTCCCAAACTTAAAAGGTTGGCATCCACATTAAAAAGACTCATGAGAGAAATGCCAAAGAGTAGGGAGAGGGGAATGACAGAGGCCACAATCACCCCGCTTCGGAAATTTCCCATCAATACCACCAAAATAAAAATCACGAATAAAGCCCCCAAAATGAGGTTTTCCCGGATCGTGGAGGTTGTTTTGTCAATTAGTTGCGAACGGTCCAAAAAACCGTTGATATAGATGCCTTCGGGGAGGGTTTTTTCTATTTCGGCCATTCTTTCCTTTACCCTGTTGATCACCGCATAGGAATTTTCCCCCTTTAGCATCATCACCTGTCCGAGTACTTTTTCACCTTCCCCGTTGCCGGTGATGGCCCCAAATCTGTTGGCATACCCAAAGCCTACTTTAGCAATATCTGCAATGGTCAATGGAACCCCATCCCGGTTATCCACTACAATTTTTTTGATATCCTCAAGAGATTGGATCATCCCCTGGCCCCTGATAAAGTAATTGGTTTGGTTTTTTTCCAGGTAGGCGCCTCCTGCATTTTCATTATTGGCCTCCAATGCGCTTAATACCTCCAAAAGTGAGATGTCCATGCTTCTCAGTTTTTCCGGTTGCATGGCAATTTCATATTGTTTCAAATAGCCTCCCCAGGTATTGATTTCCACCACTCCCTGGATGCCTGTCAATTGTCTTTTTATCAGCCAGTCCTGGATTTCCCTTAATTCCATCACCGAATATTGGTCTTCGTATCCTGGCTCGGTTTCCAGGGTGTACTGAAATATTTCTCCCAGCCCAGTGGAGATGGGTGCCATTTCCGGACTGCCAAAATGGGCAGGAATATCCTTGCCTGCTTGTGCCAGTTTTTCACCAATCAATTGCCTGGGCAGGTAAGTGCCCATTTTCTCTTCAAAAACAACGGTCACGGTGGATAGTCCATACTTGGAAACAGACCTGATTTCTTCCACACCGGGTAAATTGGCAACTGATAGTTCGATGGGATAAGTAATGAATTGCTCTACTTCCTCTGTGGCCAGATTTCTGGCTACGGTAATGATCTGAACCTGGTTGCTTGTAATATCGGGCACGGACCCAATAGATAACTGTTGAAAAGAAAATAAGCCCCAAATTACCAAGGCGATGGTAAATAAAAGAATAACCGCTTTGTTCTTAACGCTAAAAGAAATGAGGTGGTAGATCATTGGTAAAGAATTTGGGCTAATTTAAAGAAGTTTTGTTCCTGAAGGCGCCATCAATTTTATGATTTAAATCATGAGAATTAATAATCATTAATGGCAATCTATTTAATACCACGATGAAATTTATAATTTATTAAGAATTCAAAATGCATCCGCATTCTATTGATTTTTATAGACAACCTTTCCATCCAATAAAGGGGCTGGGGGATTTTGACGAGGATAACAATCTATAAAGTACCGATATATTATATGTTTCCGCAATAATCCCTCCCTAAAAAATCGGGACAAGCTCTTGATGGTTCATTAAGCCAACGGGAATAGCGCTAATGCTATTTCTATTGGCTTAATTTTGCTTTAAAATCATTTAAATTCCAACTTTAGAAAAGTGAGATTTTATTTTTGGTAATGTTTTTATAGTCAGCTTATATTTGCCGGATGAATTTTATATTTGACGCAAAATTTAAATTCACCCAATTACATGGGATTTCCATTTTTATTGTCTGAAACTTGATTTTTTCAAACTTGTAGACGGGAGTAACCCCGCTACAGATTGGCAGGGGCTCCATACCGTTGATAAAAGCATTGTGGTCCATAATCCGGAAAACGGCTGGATACAGAATTGTAATTCCACGCCTTTTACTGCCTCCGGAGCATACAGTCCGAAGCCTGAAAAGTTCCCCGCTTATATGGCGCCCGATGCCGAAAACTTCGGGGGAGTGCATGCCTATGCCCTTGCCACCGCACAGCCCGGATTTCTTAACGCCAAGACCTGCAAGGCGGAAGTAAGTTGGGATTTAATATTTGTTTGAAAAGTTTCAAAATTAGAACGAGGAATTTCCTTTAAATACGAAAAGCGGGTAGGCCGACAAAAAACCGAGGGGCGCAGGGGGATTGCGGGGGAAAGGATTTTTTTGTCTTGATTTCCTGCCTTCCGCAGGCGGGTTTGGTACTTTTGGATCAAGTGAACTGCATTTTAAAATATGACATAAATAGAGGAAACATAGGGTAGGGGCAAGGAATG
>JBBDSB010000470.1:0-26289 GCA_040905205.1 Cyclobacteriaceae bacterium | reverse complement strand
AAAAAGCAGATCAGGTAAATCCCCCTTAATAAGGGGGTATGGGGGATTTTTTCGCTAACGTACCAAATATCAGTTTGATTCTTATATGCTTTGCGTTATCAGGCAATTGCCCATTTGCATAGGAAAGGAATAGCACTCATTATTCGTACTATATTTATAATCTCAGGTCTTTATGTCTACTGATATCTGTTTTTTTCTGATGTTAGGTCGAAGTCAGGTAAATTGGATCTTTACAATAGTATCCTTGTATTCAGACATTTATACCTCTTTTCCCAAACACAGCCTGTCCTTAAGGTTTTAAGGTGATCTCAAATGGAGAAGGTCTGAAATAGGATAAAAATTGATTGGGAATGGATAACTTTTTATAAGCAGGGAACAGGTGTGATGACGAACTTTATTCTTCAATACTCACAAATAACCAAAAAACATGATGAACCAATACAAACAAGAAAAATGCACTTGGCGGGATATCCGGAAACTTGTTTTTATAATGATTGTAAGTTTTTTATGTGTACCGCTTTGGGCCCAACAAGTCGTCACCGGAGTGGTGAATTCCACTGAAAACGATCAGCCTATTCCGGGTGTCACCGTAATGGAGCGTGGTACGAGTAATGGGACGGTTACCGGTATAGATGGAGATTATTCCATCAGAGTTTCTTCGGACGCTACTTTGATATTCAGTTTTATCGGTTACCAATCCCTGGAAATTCCAGTAGGAAACCGATCCCAGATCAATGTAGAGATGGAATCCGATGTTCAGGGATTGGATGAGGTGGTGGTCATAGGATATGGCACGAGAAGGAAGGCCAACCTGACAGGAAGCATTTCCACCATTGAATCCCGAAATTTAGATTTGAACCCTGTGGGCAACATTTCCCAGGCCCTTCAGGGTGCCGCTTCAGGTGTAAATGTCACCATGTCCAATACACCAGGTAGCAATGCGAAAGTGAGGATCAGGGGCGTGGGTACGATCAACAATAACAATCCGCTTTGGATTGTGGATGGAATACCGATGTGGGGGGGAATGAACCAAATCCCACCTGATCAGATCGCCTCCATGAACATCCTAAAAGATGCGGCTTCTACCGCAATTTACGGAGCACGTGGAGCGAACGGGGTAATTCAGGTTACCACAAAACAGGGCAAAAAGGATCAGGCACCGCAGATCAATTTCAGTGCAAGGACTGGGGTAAACAGAAACATTCAGAAATACGATCTAATGAATCCGGAAGAATATGGAGAAATGCTTTGGTTGCAGCAAACCAATTCAGGACTCACCCCAAGTCATCCGATTTATGGAAGCGGTGCACAACCCCAAATTCCCAATTATTTGGTGCCGGCAGGCGCCGACCAGGTAGATCTGGGACTTTATGATATTTGGAATTATCAGATCACCGAAGCCAATCCTGAAGGAACCGATTGGTATGATGAAATTTATAATCCAGGGTTGATCCAGGATTATAACTTTACCATTACCGGCGGTTCGGAAAGCACGACCTATGGCATCAGTGCCGGGATGCTGAAAGAAGAAGGCTTGGTGAAAAAAACAGGATTTGACCGATTTTCCTTAAGAACCAATATCAATACCCAATTAAAAGATTGGTTGGAAATCGGGACCAGTACCGGCTTTTCCCATACCAATAATTTTGGTCTCCAATCAGATGGAGGTTCGAATTCACCTTTTGGACAATTGCTGGAGCTCACTGCTATCATGCCGGTATATGATGTAATGGGAAATTATTCACCGGTATCGAGAATGAACGGTATTGAAGGCAATAATAATCCGGTTGGAGAAATTGACAGGGCCGAACACCATACCAACAAAACCATTGGGATTTTTTCAAGTTCCTTTGCAAAGATCAATTTTTCGGAGAACTTTTCTTTTAAATCATTATTGGGTCTGAACTTATCCGATTCGCGGGTCAGGCAGCCCCTTTCTGCCAACCCGGAAAGTTATGTGGCCAGACCGTTTCACCAATTGACGGAAGGAAACAGTCAGTCCAGGCAGTGGAATTGGGTAAATACCCTGGACTACAATACCCTGATTGGCGAAAAGCATAAATTGGAAGTATTATTGGGAACTGAAGCCATAGAAAGCTCATTTCAAACTTTTAGTACTACCCGCCAGGAATTTTTTCTGGATAATCTTTCCTACATGTACTTAAGCGCCGGGGAAGGGGACATGTTCAATTCCGGATCAGGTAACGAATGGTCATTGTTTTCTTATTTCGCCAGGGGGCATTATGACCTGGATAATAAATTTCTATTTGATGCGACCATCAGAAGAGACGGATCTTCCCGATTTGGGCCCCAAAATAGATGGGGTAATTTTCCATCCTTTTCAGGTGCCTGGATACTATCCCAGGAGTCCTTTTTGGAAGATAGCCAAAACTGGTTGAACTTCATGAAAATAAGGGCAGGCTGGGGGCAATCCGGAAATGACCAAATTGGAAATTACAATGCCTTTACCACCTTTGGAAGTAATATGAACATGTCATTTTATCCAATAGTAGGTTCGAATAATTCGGTATCCCCAGGCATCCAATCCGTTGCCTTTGGCAATCCCAGGGCCAGGTGGGAGAGCATTGAAACTGCTAATATTGCGGTAGATGCGACCCTGTTCAATTTTATGGACATCAGTGTGGACTTTTGGCAAAGGAAGACCAATGGGATGCTGTACCCACAAAATGTCCCCTTTGTTTATGGTAGGGCCTCCATTCCATCTGTTAACATCGGAAACATGAGTAATAAAGGGATTGATATCGATCTGAACTTTTATGGATCGGCATTGAATGATGAACTCACATTTAATATCAATGCCAATTTTTCTCATTACAAAAATGAATTGATCCAGTTATCCGATGTAGCCGAAGAGGCGATATTTGGTCAAACCATCCGCGAACAGATCTATACCCGGGCAGAAACAGGAACTGCTTTTCCCCAGTTTTTTGGCTATGAAGTGATGGGTATATTTCAAAATGAGGAGCAGGCGAATAACCATCCCCCAGCATTTGGGCAAAGTGGGGATTACAACCGACCTGGAAGGTTTATGTTCAATGATGTTAACGGTGATGACCTGATCGATGATGATGACCGGACTTATATTGGAAACCCTCATCCGGATCTGTATTCGGGATTGACGGCGAATGTCACCTATAGGCAATTTGATTTTTCGGCCGTGTTCGTTTCCTCTATCGGAAATGATATTCTCAACCTTAACAGACGTACCTTGGATTTTAACCTTTTTAACCGCAACAGGCATGTCCGAAGGCTTTATGAGTCCTGGGGAAGCCCCTACCTGGATAATAATGAAAATGCGACCATGCCAATTGCGGAAGAAAACGATATCGGCAGTCAACAGCCATCCTCCTATTATGTGGAAGACGGGTCCTATTTAAGGTTTCAATCTGCCCAGATTGGGTATAATTTTCCCGCTTTGCTCCTAAACAGAATCAATGTCAGGAATGCCCGGATTTACCTGATGGGTACCAATCTTTTTACCATTACCGGATACACTGGTTTGGATCCACTGCTTCAAACTTCTGATGGTGCATACGGAGTTGATTTGGGCAGGTGGCCCACCCCTCAAAGGTTTATGGTGGGAATCAATTTGGGATTATAGTTGACAATTAAAATTAAAACTAAGCTTTATGTATACCAAAATAAAAAAAATCCATTATTCCACCTTTTTGATTTTGATGCCACTTTGGACGTTAATAGGTGGGTGCGATGAATCCTTTTTAAATAAAGAGCCCTTGGGCGTTACTTCATTTGAAAACCTAAATTCTCAACAGGGAGTAGACGCTTTGTTGATCGGTGCTTATTCTCTTACCGGGGGTGCAGGTTCCTTATCCGGTTGGCCCGGTTATGCCTATCCAGCCTCTGTCCGGGATTGGGTTTGGGACATGGCTTCAGATGATGCCTATAAAGGTTCAACACAAGGAGACTTTAATGAAACCGTAGAACGCTATGAAGCATTGCCAACGGAAATTATGTTGGAACATAGATGGTTTGTGATGTATGACGGGGTTTCTCGCTCCAATGATGTATTAAGGGCATTGAATGGCGCAAGGGAAAACATGGGCACCGAGACCGCACTCGCCATAGAAGCCCAAGCGAAATGGCTTCGGGCTTGGTTCCATTTCCGACTTCAGAAAATGCACTTTCAAATTCCTTATATCACCGAGGACATTGATCAGCCTGAACTGGTGCCTAACGATCATGCGGTTTGGAATGAAATTGAGCAGGATCTTCAATTTGCCATAGACAATCTTCCGGCTAGTTTTCCTGGTGAGCCTGGAAGGGCTACCAGATGGGCAGCATTGGCCGTAAAAGCCTACGTTCATTTATTTCAACATGAATATTCTGAAGCCAAACCTTTACTGGATGAGATTATTGATTCCGGGGAATTTGATCTGGTAGATAATTTTTATGACAACCATTATGAATTGACAGAGCATAATTTGGAATCCATTTGGGAGGTGGAAGCTGCAGTGAATGATGGAACCGGAAATGGTATCAATGGCAATCCTGATTCATGGACCACCAACCCTTATAACCGATTTATGCCCACCTGCTGTGGCATGTATCAGCCTTCACAGGATTTGGTGAATGCCTTTAAGGTGGATGAATCCGGTTTACCTTTGCTGGGCATCAACGGCCCCAAATACAATGATGAAAATTTGAAAAATGATATGGGAATTGCTTCCTCCCAGGAATTCGCCCCTACAGAAGATCCTGTAGATCCCCGATTGGATTGGACCGTTGGCAGAAGGGGTATTCCCTACTTGGATTGGGGAATCCATACCGGGAATGAATGGATTCGCTCTCAAATTAATGGTGGACCCTACAACACGAAAAAACAGATGTATTACCAGGGAAATGCAGACATTGCTTCCCATGCAGCTTTTGCCAGGGCTACCTCCATCAACTTTAGGAAATATCGATTTGCCCATATTCTATTGTGGCGGGCAGAGGTGGCCGTAGAAGAAAATGACCTGGAAACGGCCAGGGAATTGATAAACCGGATACGGAGAAGGGCCGCTAACCAAATGGTAATGGGGAAAGTTACTACAACCGTTTTTGACGAAAGTGAAATAGAAGTTGATTGGACCCAGCCTGCTGCCAATTATCTGGTGGAAGAATACCCAGTATTTCCAAATCAGGAATTTGCCAGGGTGGCTGTGATCATGGAAACCCGGCTGGAAACCGCATTGGAAGGCAACAGGTTCTTTGATTTGGTCCGATGGGGAATGGACCAGGAAGTATTATCGGAATTTATAATAAATGATCAACAAATAAGGTCAAAAATGCAGGGGGCCAGTTATAACAGTGCGCTTAACAGTCGCTGGCCTATTCCACAATCACAAATTGACCTGCAACCTGGCGTGCTGATGCAGGACCCTGCCTGGTAATAAATAATCGCATTATAGAATCGATATGGGGAATGATTCACCTTCATGAATTATTCCCCATTTATTCAAAACCAAACTATGAAATTTGTTTGCTTTTTTATGGTGTTCATCCTGGCTTTTCCCTATTGGTGTTTTCCCCAACAGGTCAACAGCCCGAACCTTTACCCCAGGTTTATTGAAAATGGAGATGAATTGCCCAGCAAGACTTATGCTGATCAACACTATGTGATCGTAGATGGGTTTCCGGAATATGCCATCAGTAATGATGATGGTAAATCTTTTTCAACCCCACAGATCATGCGTTATGCCAATGGTGAGCCCATGGGAAATACAAGGGCCTGTCCCAAAATCCATAAAACCAAGGACGGAAAATTTCTATTTTGGTACCATAATAATTTCAATCAAAACCTGAAGGGAAAAGTTGATCTGATAAGGGTATATTCAAGGGCATTAAGCACATCAGAAAGCATTGCCAATTTTAATTATGGATTAAATCAATAAATCAAATAACGAATTCATTAGTATCACTATGGAAATCAATATCCCAAAATCTTTTATTATCAGCATTTTATATATCTTGTTTCAAATAAGTTGTCAGGTGTTGGGGACCGGTTCATCATCGATAGGCCTACCTGATTTAATTTCCGTTTCCAATGCCCAGGAGGAGGATTGGAGGAATATACGAAATGGTAATACCATCCCAGATAAAACTTATAGCGATCAGCCCTATGTGGTGAAGACCGACGATGGTGCATGGTTATGTGTCATGACTACAGGTTTAGGTCATGAAGGCGCAAAAGGGCAACATATCATCAGTCAGCGGAGTCTGGATAAAGGCCAGACATGGGAGGAAATGATAGAAATAGAACCCAGTGATGGTCCGGAGGCATCCTATTCTGTGCTTTTAAAGGCCCCTTCAGGAAGGATTTTTGTTTTCTATAATCATAACACCGATAACATCAGGGAGATCAAAGGGGATGAACCTCCTTATAAGGACGGTATCGTCCGTAGGGTGGACAGCCAGGGATATTTTGTGTTTAAATATTCTGATGACCATGGAAAAAGTTGGTCGAAAGATCGGTATACCATTCCAATACGGGAATTTGAAATAGATAGAGAAAATGTATATCATGGAGACATCCGGTTTTTTTGGAATGTGGGTAAAGCTTTTGCCCATAATGGAAAGGCATTCGTCCCGCTGACAAAGGTGGGCGGTTTCGGAGATGGCTTTTTTACTTCCAATGAGGGAGTATTATTGAAAAGTGAAAACCTATTTGAAGTCAATGATCCCAAAGAGGCAGATTGGATAACCCTACCTGAAGGAGACATCGGTTTAAGGACCCCTGAAAATGGAGGGCCTATTGCTGCCGAACACAGTTATTCCGTATTGAGCGATGGGTCTTTTTTTGTGGTTTACAGGAGTATAGATGGTCACCCTGTATACAGTTACAGCCGGGATGAAGGAAAAACCTGGGATGCTCCCCAATACATGCAGTATGGTAATGGCAGATTGATGAAAAACCCAAGAGCGGCCAATTTTGCCTGGAAGTGTGAAAACGGTAAATTTTTATACTGGTTCCATAATCATGGCGGGAGATTTATCAGGGAGCACCCAAACAGAAGATCAATGGCTTATAATGACCGAAATCCGGTATGGGTATCAGGAGGAATAGAGGTCGATGGGGAAGGGGGTAAAATCATCCGATGGACCCAGCCAGAAGTTTTATTGTACGATGATGATCCCATGATCCGAATGAGTTATCCGGATTTGATTGAAGAAAACGGCAATTATTTTTTCACTGAAACCCAAAAGGACATTGCCCGGGTACATCAAGTTGATCCGGATTTTCTGGATCAATTGTGGGGACAATTTGATCATCTTTCTGTCACCAAAGATGGTTTAAAACTAGATTGGAATGATCAGGGGCTATCTTTGCCCCAGACCCTGCCTGCGCCTCAAATGCCTGTTTTTCGGTCCAGGGATTCACAAAGCCATGATTTCAGGGGAAAAAATTTTAGAAATGGATTTACCATCGATTTGGGTTTTTCTTTATCCAACCTGGAGGAAGGGCAAGTTTTGATGGACACAAGAGATTCTGGAGGAAAAGGATGGTGGCTTGGAATTTCCCAACGGGAGACCCTTGAATTTCATATGAATGATGGTCAGACTCAGGCAGTATGGGATAGTGACCCAGGATTGCTGAAAACCAATAAAGATCATATGGTAACCATCATAGTGGACGGCGGCCCGAAAATTATCGCTTTTGTTGTGGATGGCATTTTAAATGATGGTGGAAATTCCAGGCAATTTGGTTGGGGAAGGTTCAGTCCTTTTTTTCTATCAGCAGCAGGTTCCTCAGAATTAAGACTGGGTTCCAAGGTTAATGGAAAGCTCAACCATGTCAGGTTTTTTGACCGCGCCATTAAGGTAACAGAAGCCATTGCCAACCAACATTCTATTCAAAAGAACAATAAATCATCCAAATGAATCCAAACCAGATAGATCAATTTCCGGATAAAAAAAAAACAAACTTCCCAAAAAGGCTTTATTGGACAGATGCAGTGTTGGCGGCTATTTTAGGGCTAATTGTATCCATTATGATCACGCAGGTGTTTTTCAGGTATATTTTGAACAATTCCCTGGTTTGGAGTGAGGAGTTGGTGCGTTTTTTATTCATTTGGTTGACCTTCTTGGGGGCGGCTATCAACATCAGGGACAAATGGCATATTGGAATGGATTATTTGCATTCCATATTACCCAATCATTGGTCCAATCGGATCAGCAGGATGAATTTGTACATTAGCTTGTTGTTTTTAGGCTTTTTAACGATAGGGGGATTTTACTGGATGGCCCTTGCCTCAGGGACCAAAAGTAGTGTGTTGGGTTTGCCGATCAATTGGATTTTATATGGTGCTTTACCTTTCACCTCATTATTGGGCTGTTTTTATACTATCCAAAGGCTAAAAATTAAAAGGGATATATGACTTTTCTGATCCTCAGTTTATTGTTATTGATATTTTTGGGTGTTAGGATTGCGTATGCATTGGGAATCAGCGCTTTGCTATATGTTTTCATTTATACGGAAATGTCCGTGCTTACAGTGATCCAAAGAATTTCCCTCGGTGCAGATTCGATAGTAATGGTGGCCTTACCCTTCTTTTTATTGGCAGGCGTATTGATGAATGCGGTAGGGATTACTGACAGATTGGTAAGATTGGCCATGGCTTTGATTGGGAACGTTAGTGGAGGGTTGTCCTTTGTTGTCATCTTGACCAATATAATCATGGCGGCCATTTCCGGTGCTGCGGTGGCCAGCGGTGCTGCGGTGGGATCGGTGATGGTGCCAGCGATGAGTAAAGCAGGTTATTCCAAAGGTTATTCCGGAGCCGTCAATGCAGCGGCTGCTACCATTGGGCCCATTATTCCTCCCAGCATAGGCTTTATCATTTACGCTTCGGTGTCCAATGCCTCTATAGGGAAATTATTCATTGCAGGCACCTTACCGGGAATTCTTCTGGGAGCCATGATGATGGCCGTCAGTTTTTTTATTTCCAAAAGAAGAAATTATCCGGTGGCTGCTAAAAGGAATGTCCGAGAATTGAAATCCAGTTTTAAAAATGCCTTTTGGGCACTCCTGATGCCGGTGATCATTATTGGAGGGATACTTTCAGGAATAGTTACAGCTACCGAAGCTGGCGTAGTGGCTGTTTTTTATGGGTTGACCATTGGTTTATGGGTGTACAAAAGTATTGAATTTAGGGATTTGCCTTTTATTCTTGCCAATGCTGCCAAGCAGACTTCACGAATTATGATCATAATCGCCTGTGCTGCGGCATTCGGTTGGATGATTTCCCGGGAAGTTGATCCGGACTCGATTGTTAGCGGTTTCATCGGGTTTTCTGAGCAAAGTTGGGTTTTTATGTTACTGATTATTTTAGTCATTCTCATACTGGGAATGGTCATGGAAGGGGGAAGTATCATGATCATTTTGACCCCATTACTGCTTCCCGTTTTGGAAAATTTCGGAATTGATCTGGTGCATTTCGGCGTGGTTTTCCAATTGGCCATAATGGTCGGCCTGTTGACCCCTCCCATAGGAATATTGTTGTTTGTGGTATCCAGCGCAGGCAATGTTTCCGTAAGGGAAATGCTCAAGGAAATTTGGCCATTTTATTTGGTATTGCTAGTGGTATTATTGCTCTGTGCCTTTCTGCCGGGGATTTCTTTGTGGATGGTGGGAATAATGGAATAATTTCAATTTAATATACAGGAGTCAGCAAATGCAGAAAAAAATCAAAATATTTTCCGTTAATGGATTGTTTTCTACGGTGGGGTGGCTTTTGATCCTATTCATAGGATTAGGATGCTCAACTCAAAATGATTACAAAATCTTTAGGATGGCCTATGCCATGGCACCGGGTGGAACGTCTCACATGGGTGCTGTCCATTTTAAAGAACTGGTGGAGGAAAATTCCAAAGGTAAAATCAAGGTTAAACTTTACCCTAATGGGGTATTGGGAAATGAATCCGGGTTGGTCGAAAGTTTAAGGTTGAATGGTATTGATATGGTCATCGCAGGCCCCTCCATAATTGGTAATTATGCTCCGGAATTTGGACTGATTGAGGCCCCATTTTTATTCAGGGACTTTGACCATTTGGATAAGGTATTATATGGAGAGATAGGGGAAGAAATGGAGCAGGCTGTTTCCAAAAACCAAGGGCTCCATTTTATTGATTTTTTTCATAGAGGACCCAGGTATTTAACCACTACCCAGAGGAAAATCAGAAATCCAAAGGACTTGGAGGGGTTGAAATTAAGGGTACCTGCATTACCTGTTTATATCCGATCCTGGAGTATTTTTGGTGCTAACCCCACTCCTTTGGACTATTCTGACATGTTTATCGGCTTGAAACAGGGGGTGGTGGAAGGCCAGGAAAATCCCTTGGAAGTTATTTATACCAGCCATTTATATGAAGTGCAGGATTACATTATGGAAACCAAACATTTGCTCAGCTTTTATGTGTTGGTGGTGGGCGATCCTTTTTTTTCCAGGTTTGATGAAATGGAGCAGAAAATCCTATTGGGGGCTTGCAAGGAGGCTGCTACATTTCACAACCTCAAGGTGCAGGAATATGAGGAATATTATCGGGAAAAATTAATGGAGAAAGGTGTTGAATTTGTAAAGGTAGATCAGGAAGCCTTTATTCATTTGGCCAAAACAAAATTACCTATCCAATTCAAAGAGGTTTGGGAGCCGGGAATTTTTTCCAGAATCATCAACACAAAATAAAATGAAAGCAACCAAACCTGAAGTTTTAATTACCAAAGAATTCCCCGAAGAAGTCATCCGTCCCCTTAAAAACATTGCCAATGTCACTCAATGGAACCGGGGAAAATTTGAGCTGATGCCAAGAGAGGAAGTATTGAAAGTTATTGGACGAATGACAGCTATTATCAATCAAGCCGAATTAAAGGTGGACCAGGAGTTGCTGGAAAAAGGTCATCAGCTGAAAATTATTGCCAATGTTTCGATTGGTTTCGATAACATGAACCTGGATTTGATGACAAAGTATGGGGTTTGGGGGAGCAATACACCTGGGTTTTTTGATTATCCGGTGGTAGAGTATGCGGTGGGAGGGATGATCACCATTTTCAGAAGACTGTTAGAAGCGGATCAGTTTGTAAAAAATGGTGATTGGGGCTCCTTCCAGCCGGGAAGATGGGATGGAGATAGCCTGGAAAATAAAACCCTGGGAATTATTGGTATGGGAAATATCGGTCAATCCCTGGCCCTACTGGCCAGGTGTTTGGGAATGAAAGTGGTCTATTTTAGCAGAAACAGAAAAGATGTTGAATACCCCTACCTGCCCTTAAATGAATTATTGGAACTGGCAGATGTGGTATCGGTCCATGTTCCTTATAGCAAAAACACCCATGAATTGATCAGTGCCCCCCAATTCAGCATCATGAAAAAGGGAGCTATTTTTGTCAATACCTCCAGGGGCAAAATTGTGCATGAACCCGATCTCATAAAATTTTTACAATCCGGCCATTTAAGTGGTGCCATTCTCGATGTTTTTGCTGAAGAACCCCGGGTTCCCGAAGCCCTAAGGACCATGTCCAATGTCCTGCTTACCCCTCATATAGCAGGTGGTACCCGAGACAGAAGAATAGCATGTTATAAATTGGCCGTTAAAAATATTTTGGATGTTTTGAATCAGAAAAAACCCAAAAATTCATTGAATAAAATCAAGATTAAACCAAGAGTAAAATGAACAAAATTCAATTATTATAAAAATAAGAAGCCAGACAATATAGTACCAAGGTTGGCTAAAATACCATTTTCTTACCGTCTTTAATTTTCCAAAATTTGCTTAGAGATAAAATGAATCCAAAAAAAATCAAATGATTCCCTAATGGCTGTGCGGTCAGTCAAAAATCACATCCTATGAACAGACGAAAAATCAATAAATTATTGTTTTCAGCACCTCTGGGGATGCTTTTTTCTAAATCTGCTTTTGGGTCCCATCCAATTCCTAAGAATAGAATAAGGGTTTTATTGCCCATTGGAGATGCTACCGAAGCTGTGGATACCTTATATCCTTATTTCCGTCTTCAGGAAGAGGGGTATGAAGTGGTGGTCTGTGGTCCGGAAAGAAGGGTTTACCACATGGTGACCCATGAGATTCCCCCTAATTCAGATATTCCCTGGGATATCACACAGGAGGCCCCTGGTTATCACCTCAAGGCCGACCTGGCCTTTGGAGAAATTGATCCCGGGGAATTTACCGGACTTTTTGTTTCCGGAGGAAGAGCCCCTGAATACCTCCGGTATGATGAGGACCTGATGGCAATAACCCAACATTTTTTTGAGAAAAATAAGCCGGTGGCGGTGGTTTGCCATGGAGTGGAAATTGTAGCGGCTGCCGGGGTGTTAAATGGCAGGAAAATGACGACGGTGGCCAAATGTGCCCTGGATATTACCCAATTTGGTGGAGAGTACCTGGACGCACCTATGGTTTCAGACGGTAATTTGGTAAGTTGTCGTACCTGGAATGATTACGGCACCCAATTTATGAAGCAATTTATTAATAATTTGAATGCTTACCATGCCTGATTTCGGGATTAGCAGAAGGAAATTTATGGCTACTTTGGCCACGGGTGCCGGAGGATTTTTTATACCCGGGTTTATAAATGACTCAAAATTCTCACCAGGAAAACTGAATTTAAATTATATTTTGGGGTCCAGCATGTATGGTTACCTTGACTTGGCAGAGATTTTACCGGAGGTTCAAAAATCAGGAGCATCTGCCATTGATTTATGGCCAAAGGTCCATGGAAATCAAAGAGAGCAGCTGGATGAAATGGGAGAGGAGCGGTTTTTGGAGATGCTCAAAGAAAACAACAGTACCCTTGGCTGCATTACCCAATATAAATTGGGTCCTTTTAACCTTAAGGAAGAATTGCGCCTGGCAGGTCGTCTTGGCTGCCCCACCATGGTTACCGGGGGAAGTGGGCCAAAAGATTTACGTGGACCAACCCTAAAGTCAGCAGTGGGTGATTTTTTGGAAAAAATGAAACCGCAAATTGAAGTGGCAGAGGAATCAGGGGTACATATTGCCATTGAAAATCATGGCAATAACTTAATTGAGCACCCGGACTCCTTAAAGTGGTTGCTGGATTTAAGGTCTTCAGAAAGTATTGGTGTGGCACTGGCCCCTTACCATCTTCCACAGGACGAGCAATTATTAAGCGAACTGATTAAAAGTTTAGGGGAAGGCATATTTATGTTTTACGCTTGGCAGCATGGGATGGGAAGTATGAAAAAACTGCCCAAAGAACAGGAACTTCTTCAAATGCCCGGCAAGGGAGACCTCAATTTTAAGCCTATTTTAGGAGCCTTAAAAGAAATCAATTACCAAGGCTGGACCGAAATATTCATGCACCCTTACCCAAGGGGTTTTCCCATTTTGGAAACTGCAAGCGAAGTAACGCAGGAAATCAACAGGTCTAGAAAATACCTTGAGAACTGTTTAGAAGTTATTTGATCTAAATTGTACCCATAATGAAAAGACGGAAAATTCTAAAAGGGCTGGCCATGGTATCAGGAGGTATTGTTTTGTTGCCTTCCTTTAATCCTGTCACCGAAAAGAAAGTGAAGGAGGCCTACCAAAACCTGAATATTTCGAAGGATGACCATGAAATGATGGGTAATCTCTGTGATACCATCATCCCACCGGATCAAAACTTTAAAGGGGCCAAAGAATTGGGTGTTCATGGTTTTGTCTTGTTGATGGTGAATGATTGTTTGGCCGAGGAAGAAAAAAAGAATTTTTTAATGGGTTGGCAGGATTTTAAAAAATACATCAAAAAAAACATGGATACTCCATCCATTGACCAGAATAAGGAAAAATGGGAAGAAATGGTTTTGGGGATTTTACAGGGGAATTCAGAAGGGGTGAACCATGGAAATGTAAAAGGACTTAGTATGGAAAAAGTGGACTATTTTTTAAAATCAGTGAAACAGTTTTCCATTTTAGGCTATACCCATTCAGAATATTATATGACTTCCATAATGTCTTATAAAATGGTTCCGGGAAAATTCAAAGGCAGTATTCCAATCAAGGAACAGGAAAAAGTAAATTTATATGGATAAGCTGGACAAGGATTCGACCATCAACAGAAAATTTGATGCCATTGTTATTGGCACCGGAATGACAGGTGGTTGGGCTGCAAAAGAATTGACAGAAAATGGTTTAAAAACCCTGGTGTTGGAAAGAGGAAGGGAGGTGCGGCATATTGTGGACTACGATACAGCCAACCTTCAACCCTTTGAATTGAAATACAGAAACCACCTCCCTGATAAGGTCATCCGGGAAAATCCCATACTGAGCAGGTGCCATGCATTTACAGAAGACAAACAACAATATTTCGTCAAGGATGCAGATCATCCCTATATTCAGGAAGACCCCTTTAGTTGGATTAGAGGATACCAAACAGGCGGACGGTCCATCATGTGGGGAAGAATGGTCCAAAGGTGGAGCGATTATGATTTTGAAGGGCCTGACAGGGATGGATATGCGGTGGATTGGCCCATTCGGTACAGGGATTTGGCACCTTGGTACAGCCATGTAGAGAAGTTTATAGGTGTTTCCGGTAACAGGGATGGCCTGGATACCTTACCGGATGGTGAATTTTTGCCCCCTTTGGATTTGACGGCAGTGGAGTGGCTTTTCAAGGAAAAAATTCAGAGGAAATACAGTACCAGAAACTTGATTATAGGCCGATGTGCCCATATCACCGGAAATTTTGACCATTTCATAAAACAGGGGAGGGGTGCTTGTCAAAACAGGGATTTGTGTAGGAGGGGCTGCCCTTTGGGAGGGTACTTCAACAGCAATTCTTCGACCTTGCCCTGGGCAGAAAAAACAGGGAACCTTACGATGAGACATTGGTCTGTTGTCCACTCTATTTTATTTGACGATGAAAGAGGAAGGGCCAAAGGGGTTTTGGTGGTGGATGCAAATACCGGTGAGTTTTCGGAATATTATGCGGATTTGATTTTTGTAAATGCAGGTTCTTTCAATACCAACCTGATACTGTTGAATTCCAAATCCAACAGGTTTCCTGATGGGTTGGGAAATGACAATGGGATATTGGGGAAATACATTGCTTTTCATAATTACAGGGCCGGGATTTCGGCGCAGTATGAAGGACTGTTGAATTTTAGAACCGAAGGCAGAAGGCCTACTTCGGGATACATTCCAAGATTCAGAAATGTAATGAAGCAGGAAACGGCATTTCTGAGAGGTTATGCCGCCACATTTAACGGCCGGAGACCTGCCACTATTAATAAAGAAGGGGTAGGGGCCCAGCTGAAAGAACAACTTTTAAATCCCTCTTACGGACCTTGGAGGGTGGGTTCAGGAATGATGGGAGAAACCATCCCCAAAGCCTCCAATTATGTGGCATTAGACCAAGACAAAAAAGATCAGTGGGAGGTTCCCTTATTGAAAATCGCTGTAAAATACGATGATAACGATGAAGCCATGATCCAGGATTTTTTTGAACAATTTGAAGAGATGTATCATCATGCCGGTTTTACCAATATAATAACCCGGGATAACAATAAGCCGCCGGGTCTGGATATACACGAAATGGGTGGTGTAAGAATGGGCCATGACCCAAAATCCTCCTTATTGAATAAATGGAACCAGGTACATGCCTGTCCCAATGTAATTGTTTCTGATGGTGCCTGTATGACATCTACAAGTACCCAAAATCCCTCCCTGACCTATATGGCCCTAACAGCTAGGGCGGTGGATCATGCCGTGAATGCCTATAACCAAAAGAATTTATAAATTATGGAGGGCGTTCTTAATTTAGAAAGTTTTTTAGGAATTCACTTGGGGTGATTCCTTTAATGTTTTTAAACTGTTTGTTGAAATTGGATAGGTTTTCAAATCCGCTTTCATAGGCGATTTGCGAAATGCTCATACTCTCTTCATACAATAATTTGCAGGCATAGGCTATCCGGATTTCATTGACATATTTGATAAAACTTTTATTGGTTCTTGTTTTAAAAAACCGGCAAAATGAAGTTGGGGTCATGTTGACAAGATCGGCTACCATTTCATTGGAAATAGGGCTTTTAAAATGGTTGGCCACAAAATGGAAAATCTTTTTAATCCGGTGTTTTTCCTCATTTTCATTGGGTCTTATAAAACTTTGATGGGTTAGTAAAGTTAATTTCGAAGACTTTACAATGCGGTCCAAAATGGAAAACAATAAATTTACCCTTTCAATGCCATCCGCTTTTGTTAGAAGAAGCAATTTTTTTTCTACTGTTTTCTTGGTCTCCATATCTTCCACTTTTATTCCTCTAAAGGACTGGTCCAATAGGGTTTTGATGGATGCCGCTTCGGGTATTTGATAGAAATATTCTCCTGGAAAATCCTTTCGAAAATGTACGGCCAATGTATTGGAATAGAAATCAGGATGTTGGTTAATGTCACTTCTCCATTCATGGGGTAAATTGGGGCCGATCAATATCAGATCATTATTGTTAAAATTTATTATCTCATCTCCGATGAACAACATGCCCCGTCCTTTTTTGATAAATGTTATCTCACATTCCGGATGATAATGCCAAGGATTGTGAACATATGGGTTTCCGTTGGTCCAGGCTTTAAATGAATTTTCAAATACCGCTATGTGTCTCATCAAAACCGGTTTCATAGATCAGTAAGTTTAATTTAAACGCATTTATTATTTAGAAAGAAATTTTATTGATTAAAATCTATATTATACCGAAATAATAAAATATACAACCTTTAATTTTATTATATTTTAATATACAATATATTAATTTCGTAATTTTTATTAATATAATCCTATTAATTTATGGACAATTTAATTAAAAAACAATATTAAAATTATTAATTTTTAGATTTTGTCTAAGATGGTTTTGCGGATAATTGTTTGATGGGATAAAAATTGCCACGATAGAGCCGGAGATATAAACGGGATGGATCAATCGCGGGTATCCTCCAATTGATAAAGTCCCGAACCAAATTGAGCTTTTGGTTCGGCATCACCGGGTTTCAACCTATTGGCGTTCCAGAAAATCGGAGGCGATGGATAAGGGACGGAAGGTGAATCTTTTTTTGATCCGATGAGAAGCGGCCCTTTCAATAATATCCTTAAGGCTTTTCATCACCTCGATGGTATGCTTTCCCTTATTGATCATAATGCATTCTGCCTGGGAAGCAAGGCCGGCATCTGTAATCTCGGCACGGGTAGGCATACCGGATTTTTGTAGGTTTTCCAACACCTGGGTGGCCCAAATGACTGGGACATGGGCTGCTTCACAAATCCAGAGGATTTCTTCCTGTATTTCACCCATCCTTTCAAAACCTATTTCCACGGCAAGATCCCCTCTGGCAATCATCACCCCCAAATTTGAGCCTTTCATGCCTTCCATTAACAAGGCCGGGAAATTTTCCACTGACTCCAGGGTCTCGATTTTTAAGATAATGGGTAGGTTTATACAATGAAGCTTTTCAAATTTTTCCCGTAATAACGTGATATCTGAAGGTTTCTTCACAAATGAAAAACCCACCAGATCAGCATTTTTGCAGACAAAGGGCAAACACTTGATATCAAAATCCGTCAGGGAAGAGATATCCAGGGCGGTGTCAGGAAAATTAATTCCCTTTTCTTCCTTTATCTTTCCTTTTTTGGAAAAAATCTTTTCTATTCGAATCCCCACCTGTTTGGAATGCTGACATTCTACAGAACACCTGACCATTCCATCATCTATAAAGACCCGGTCCCCGATTTTTATCTGTTGGATAATGCCCGGCTCTGTGGGACTGACAATGATTTCTTTTCTATTTAAATCCTCAAGAGTTTCAGCCAACCAAATTAATTGGCCTGGTTTGACTTTGACACTTCCTTTTTTATTTCCTTTTCCCAGTAATTTTGTCCTGATTTTTGGACCGGCAAGGTCCATATAGATTTTACACTCTATGCCTGTGTTTTCGGAAGCTTTTTTTATTTGTTGTAACATTTCCGACCAAATGGTTTCATCATCATGGGCACAGTTGATCCGGGCTACATTCATTCCGTTTTTCAACAGATCTTCTACCAGGGGGTAATTGCCGGCAAAACCAGTATCAAAGGTGACCATAATTGAAGGAAAATTTGAAGTGGTTTGGATACCAAATAGGCCAACACGGTTTTCTTCCAATTTTATTTTGCTTGTGGCAAATGAACTGGGAGACAATTCATCCTTCGCATAAGAATGACCCAACCTTTCCCTCACCGCCTGAACCTGCCGGTGAATATGGCCTTCTGAGCTGGTCATGGAGGATAGCCCATGGATATGTAACTTTTCCTGTAATGGCCTTCTGTCCTCACCCCGAAGTACCAGGTATTTGATCAGGTTTTTGACAGCTTCCTGATGGGTTTTAGGAATTTGCTGAAATAGTAAGGCTTTTTTCTCGGTTTCCCGGAGCATTTTCTGTTCTAATGCAGATAACTCCTCATTTATTTTTATCAGTTCAGCATCCATGATCAATTTTTTATTCAAATATACACCAGTGCTTATAAAAATCTATTAGGTTAGGATGTTACTAAGGGGTTAGAACTGATCAGTATGGGTAGTAATGTCTGGTTTTTAAAATGCAGATTGAAATATTGGATCATTTCCATTGGGTTCATTGGGAATTTACCCTTTTTCTTTTAATTCATAATCCAAGTAATCCTTTCAGGCCTATAAATTGGAATCCTAGGGATGAATCCTATTGGTTTTCCCTTGTAAAAGGAACAAACCTGACGGCACCAAGATTGGTGAAAACTACTTTCCCCTTTATTTTTTCAATTTTGACCAACTCCTGGGTTTCGCCTTCCGGTCCTACTGGAACGATCATGATTCCTCCATCCTTGAGCTGATCGATTAATGGTTGAGGGACTTCTTCAGGAGCGGCAGTTACCAAAATGGCATCATAAGGACCGTTTTCTGGCCAACCCCGATAACCATCACCTATCTTTACATGAATGTTTTGGTATCCCAGATTTTCCAGGTCCTCTTTGGCCTTTTCCCCCAATGGTGCTACGATTTCAATCGTGAACACTTCTTGGACAATTTCTGCCAATACTGCCGCCTGATATCCTGACCCTGTTCCAATTTCCAGTACCTTCATTCCCTTTTGGGGTTCGATAAGGCTGGTCATTAAACCTACAATATAGGGCTGGGAGATGGTTTGCCCATTTCCGATGGACAAGGGTCTGTCCAGGTAGGCATTGGGTTTTTGTATGTCAGGAACCAGAAGATGCCGTGGAACTTTGCGCATTGATGCCAGAACACCTGAATCTTTGATACCACGTGCTTCAATTTGGTCGGCCACCATTTTCATTCTCGCATCTTCATAAGAATCGCTTTGGGAAATGATAAGGCATATCATCGTTATGAGTAAGAATATCATTTTTTCTTGGATTTCACCATAAATTTAAATTAGGGAATTTTTTGGAATTTTGCAAGATTAGTAAAGGTTTGACCAGGTAACCTGACATTTATCTTTTGTTATTTTCATAGTTATTTCCAGAAGTTGAAATTTACCATATACAAAAGAGCTTTCGGGATAATGCCAGACCGCTTCTCCCCTGGCAACGATATTGAAGCCATTCAGCGTTTATTATTCACTGATTGGTGTGGAAAAAGGATACTTTTTCATATCGGAGACAGCATATCGGTCTTCCGAAACAAAATTGATCAACTGGCCTCCTGAATTGAAATAAGCCAACTTCCGGTAAAACCCAGCCCCAAGAAGTAAAATTATCTGTAATCATTCTAAATAAAAGCACGAAAATCCTCTATTTTCTAATAAATTTGTGTTAAAATTGCCTGTTCAAATGAAAATTGAAATATCCATAATTTATAATCCCATGACGGCAGCGCAACTAAAAGACAGAGAGGTTCGAACGATCGAAAGCATAACATTCTCTCCATATATAGTCCGTTTATTGGAAATGGGCGTAATGCCCGGAAAATCCATTCAATTATTTAAAAAAGCACCATTAAGAGGGCCTTTAGCCTTATTGGTAGATGACCATTTCATAGCCTTAAGAGAGGAGGAAGCGGACCTGATCAACCTGACGGCACTTAGCTAAATGGAAATAGCGAGACAAAAAGCGACAAAGACTATAGCCATTATTGGCAATCCCAACGTAGGTAAATCCAGTATTTTCAATCATTTAACCGGCCTGCATCAGAAAATCAGTAATTATCCCGGTGTTACCGTTGACAAAATGGTTGGCCAAATAAATGAGGGAGAAAGACACTATGAACTGATTGATTTACCCGGGACCTATTCCCTTTTTCCCCGATCCGAAGATGAAATCATTGCCCATAGGGTATTGAACGGAGCGGGGAGTGAAAGTCCGGATTTTGTTTTAGTGATTTTGGATGCCTGCAATATGGAAAGGAGCCTGCTCCTGGGTACTCAGGTAATGGATTTAGGTATCCCTATGGCGTTCGTGGTCAATATGAAAGATTTGGCTGCAAAGAAGGGAATAGAAATCAAAAGCTTCGAGCTGTATAAATCCCTTGGTGTGCCGATTATTCTTACGGATGCCCGAAACAACCAGGGAATGGAGGCCATCCGTGACCTGCTGGTGAATGAAAAATTCCAACAACCTAAGCCTTTTCGTGATTTTTCTAATTTTTCCCATAAAAAACTCCTGGATGAAGTGATGGATCATTTTGAACTGGAGAACCAATACCGGGCTTTTCAATTATTGATTTTTGGGATATTGGATAATTTTTACTCCAAACCACAAAGGGAATGGCTTCACGTTAAATCCAGTGAATGTGGCTTTGATTCCTTTTCCCAACAAGTAGAAGAGACAAAGCAGCGTTACCGACAGATCAGTGAGGTTTTGGAAAAATCGGTTATTAAACCTCAAACTGGAAATAAAAAATCCAAACAAATTTTAGATGGTTTCCTCCTTCATCCGATTTTTGGATACCTCATTTTTGGGGGCATTATGCTATTGGTTTTTCAGGCCATTTTTGCATGGTCGGAATATCCCATGAACCTGATCGATGAAGGGATATCTTTTTTGGCTGCCTGGATTTATCAGACGCTTCCAACAGGCGTTTTTACCGACCTGCTGGCCGAAGGAATAATACCCGGGATAGGGGGCGTCGTAATTTTTGTCCCCCAAATAGCGATTTTATTCGGTTTTTTGGCCTTTTTGGAGGATACCGGTTATTTCTCCCGGGTGGTCTTCTTAATGGACAGGGTTATGCGTCCCTTTGGACTCCATGGAAAAAGCGTGGTGCCTTTGATTTCAGGCATGGCATGTGCCATACCGGGAATAATGGCTGCTCGGAATATCAGCAATTCCAAAGAAAGATTGATTACCATCCTGGTGACCCCTTGGATGAGTTGTTCTGCCCGTCTTCCTGTTTACATCATCTTGATTGGACTTACGGTCCCACAGGAAACTTATTTTGGAATCAATTTACAGGCCATGGCTTTATTGTCCATGTATCTTTTAGGGACTATCTTTACATTATTGGGTGCCTGGGCCCTTAAGCAAATCCTTAAAACCAAAGAGCAAAGCTTTCTGATGACTGATTTACCTATTTTCAGAATGCCCCGGCTGAAAACCGTGCTTTTAACCATGTTCAGTAAGTCAAAAATATTTGTTTTGGAGGCAGGAAAAGTGATACTTTCCATATCCATTGTGCTTTGGGTGCTGGCCAGTTATGGTCCTTCAGGAAAAATGGAGGCATTGGAACAGGAAAAAATCGAACAAATGGAAGAAGCAACCAGGTATGGTGGGACACAGGAAATAGAAGAAATGTTCGCTTCAAAAAAATTAGAGGCTTCCTTTATTGGGATTTTGGGAAAAAGTATTGAGCCTGTCATCAGGCCTTTGGGATATGATTGGAAAATTGGAATTGCCCTGTTGACCTCTTTTGCAGCCAGGGAAGTATTTGTAGCCACCATTGCCACCATTTACAGCATTGGCGGTGATTTGGAAAATGAACTGACGATTCGGGAAAAATTGGAAATGCAGACCCATCCGGATACCGGGGAGAAAGTCTTCGACCGGGCAACGGGATTTTCTTTAATGGTTTTTTATGCTTTTGCCATGCAGTGCATGAGTACATTGGCAGTGGTCTACAGAGAAACCAAAAGTTGGAAGTGGCCTATTTTGCAAACCATAGGCATGACAATTGTAGCCTATTTAGGTGCTTTGTTAACCTATCAATTATTTTCCTAATATGTGGCAAGAAATCATTGTAATCGTATTGGTAATCCTTGTGGTAGGGAGTTGGGTTTATAAAACCTGGGTAAAGAAACCATCCAAAACCAAAAACGGATGTGGCTGTGACAAATGTGGTTAATCTAGTGTCATGTCACATCATTTTTGACGCTAAACCAACATATCTAGATCTTCTAAAAGGTCAGTCCCGTGGACTGTCTTCCCCTTAAGGGGAAAGAGGGGCGAGCGTGGGCAAATGCCATTTAATGTTTGACATGACACTAGGACCACAGATTGGCACCTTTGGTTATTATTTTTTAACCCCTTCGGCGTTAGCTTTTGGAAACAATCTCAGGCCATAAAATAAATTCTGAAATAATTTTGAAGTTTAATTTCTTTTTTATCCTGGGTATGTTAAATTTGAGATATTTACTTTAATGTATGAGAATAAAGGGAAAATGAATGGAGTCTGCAGGGCCCTTTTCTCCTCACTCCTCATAAAGACCTCCCTTTGATAAATCGGATTGGAATGAGATGGACCTACAGTGTAAAGAACAAATTGACGGCTTCCTTGCTGTTATGTGGCGTGATCGTGGTGGTTTTATTGAATAATATCAATGAAAGGTATAATAATGCCGAATTAAAAACGGCATTCGATGCCATTTACCAGGATCGGCTTTTGGCTGAGAGTTATATTTTGGATTTTTCCGAAAATCTACACGATATCCAGGATGCCTTGAACAACGATCAACTTTCGGATTCGGTTAAATTGTCCACAGCCATCCAACAACTTTCGGAATTGGATAGAATCAACCAATTGTATGAAGCCACCAAATTAACCGACCAGGAAAGGCAATATTATGCTCATTTTTCCAGCCTGACAGAACAGATCAGTCATGATCTTTATGAAGGGGATTTTAAAAATGAAGGAGAAATCATTCATGCCGCTTTGATGGATTTACACTCCTTATCGGAACTCCAGCTATCAGAAGCCCAAAAACTGAAGGAAAGGACCAATAAATTATTTAATATGGGGAATATTGCCTCCCAATTTGAAATCGTTTTATTAATAATAATCGGTTTGGTCATTCAGACACTTCTGTTTTCCTCCAGGATTTTGAATCTGAATAAAATCAGTCAGGATCCCCGCTTAAATTAAAGTAGCTCAATGGGACTACTTTAATTTTTAGGTTTTTCTCATAAAGCCCAATGATCTCGTATAAACGTGGTGCGGGATTCGATAACGATTCATAACCCGGTTTTCGCAAATTCAATGAGAGGCAGAAATATTAATTTCATCGTTTTATCCCGATTTATGCTTATTAATGGGGGTGAACAGCATGGGCATCTGGTATCGAAGATTACAGGGAGATCACCTATCCGCCACCACAAGGGTTTTTAAATGCACAGGCCTTGAATTTACCACTTTCCCCGCTATTGCTTTTATGCCGGTGGTGTGCCTTTTGATAAAACGCATTATTTGAGCTATAACTTATTCATATTGAATAAAATATAATTTATATTTGATTAACCACTAAATTAGCTAAAATTTTAGTTTTTAGGCTTTATGGAATCCACAAACGGCATGTTCGATAAATTTCTGGAAAAACTAAGGGGAGTTGTTGATGAAAATCTTAACAACGATCAGTTTAGCGTAGAAGAATTGGCCAGATAAATAGTCAGGGGAGCTAACGGAAAGCTAGACTATGAGTCTTGATTTTCCACCTCCAGCTCCTGTATGATACGGGCTGCCGATTTAAAAGAGGCCAGTCGGTCCTCATGATCATAAAGGTTGGAAGTGACCATGATTTCATCAATTCCGGTTTCCTGAATGAAGTCCTGTAGATTATCCTTTACTGTTTTATGGCTTCCAATAAAGGAATAGGCCATCATATTCTGAATAGCTGCAGCCTCTTGAGGGGACCAAATGCTTGTCATATCCTTTACAGGGGGAGACAAGGGATAGGATCTCCTCCTAATAATGCCCAGTGCCATCTGAAAAAATGAGGTAGCCAGAAAATGAGCCTTTTCATCGGTATCCGCCACGATGACGTTAATACAGGCAATAAGGTAGGGTGACCGGAGTTGGTCTGATGGGGTAAAATTGTCTTTGTAATACCTGCTTGCCTGGAGAAAATAGGCAGGGGCGAAATGGGAGGCGAAAACATAAGGAAGTCCTTTTTTTGCGGCCAATACCGCACTGTCCATGCTCGATCCCAGCAGGTAAAAAGGCACATTGAGTCCTTCTGATGGAAATGCTCGGACCGGAGCATCCAGGTTGTCCTCTGAAAAGTACATTTGCAGTTCTTCCAAATCGCCGGGGAATTCCTGTACGGTTTCCATTCTGCCTCTCCTTAGTACAGCTGCTGTCCTTTGGTCTGTGCCAGGGGCTCTTCCCAATCCCAGATCGATTCTTCCCGGAAACAGGGTTTCCAGCATTCCGATTTGTTCCGCTACCATTAATGGACTATGGTTGGGCAACATGATGCCCCCTGAACCTACCCTTATTTTTTGAGTGCCATGGGCAATGTGGCTCATCAATATCATAGGTGCAGAACTCCCAACATAAGGCATATTATGGTGCTCTGCAAGCCAAAATCTCTTATAACCCCATTTTTCAGCATGTTGCGCCATGTCTAAACTCCTTTGGTAAGCATCACTGGCATCATGATCCTTTTTAAGGATGGCAAGGTCTAATAGGGAGTAAGGAAAACTGGTTTTCATATGGATAACTTTTATCCCTAAACCAACCATTTGTTATCTTAAAACGTTTCAAAAACCAACTATATTTGCCAGGTTTAATTCATTTCATGGAATGGGAATCTTTAAATTCAGATTTTAAATGAAACGGTATGCGGTTTTTATTTTAACGTTCCTGATAGCTTCCCAGGTTTTGGGCCAGGAAGGCGATAGCATTGGCATCAAAAAGGAAATGGAAAAAGGAATTTATCGTCGATTTTTCTCCTTATAAGGACGAGTTGGAATTGGCCTGTGAAATAGAAATTTCAGGCAAAAGGATAGAATTGTTTGAGGTGATTTTTGTCGGGAAATTGAATTGGCGGGTAAGGAAAATAAATTGTTTTGATGAAAAAATACTGGTTTTTATGGGAGGGGGTTTTTATCTGGATAACCGAAATCTCTGCTCAGGATCAAAATAAAAGCGGGTTACAGACTGAAATGGCCTTTACCCAGTCTCTGGGAAAAGGCTGGAAAATAAACGAAAAAATATTAAGCGACCTTTACTTTCATCAAGGTACTTCAAACCGTTCGGAAGGCTTAAAAAAAAATTTAAGACTTGATCAATTTGAGTATTCACTTACCACAGCCAAAAGTATATCCTCATTTCTTAACCTCGCCTTATGGTAACTTATGGTGATGTTTCTCCTTTTTCTGAAGGGGGGAGAAAGGAGCAACGATTTGTGTAACAAATCACATACTCACAGCTGTTTAACAGGACAAGATTATCCGAGCAGGTTAAAGTGGAAGAAAGATTTTCCGAAGTGGTTACCGTACCAGATTAAGGATAAAATTTGCCCTTGAATCACCCCTGGAAAGAGTCAAACTGGATCCAGGGGAGTGGGGGAGTGGTACTTGGTTTTAAGCCTTTTTCAAGGAAAGACGGGGATAGTCGGTATATCCCTTTTCACCCGGATTGTAAAAAGTGTCCTTATCCCATGGGGCCAGTTCAGCCTTTCCGGCAAATCTTTCTACTAAATCAGGATTGGAAATGTATGGTTTTGCAAAGGCCACTGCATCCGCCAATCCTTCAAGGATATATTGATTGCCTTTTTCCCTATCGAAATCGGAATTAATGATAATCTTTCCTTTATAAACAGGTCTGTAGCGTGCGGCTATATTTGATTCGGCAAAGGGCAAATCAGAAACATCGTTAAACGGCTCTGACAAGTGTAGGTATGCCAGGTTATAATCATTGAGTTTTTCAATGATATAATCAAAGGTAGGAATAGTATCCTCGTTCATGGTCATCCCAAAAATATTATGAAGGGATGGATTTAGCCTTAATCCAATTCTGTTTTCGGGAATCACTTCCTTGATGGCTTCAATGATTTCAAATAGTATTTTGGCCCTGTTTT
>JBBDSB010000469.1:0-26343 GCA_040905205.1 Cyclobacteriaceae bacterium | reverse complement strand
GCTTTATTTCTAAATAAAAAAGCCCTGTTCAGTACCCTCGGATCATCTCTGTACAGCGAATTTAATGCTCCTGCCCATTCCACTGTTTCTTCAAACAAAGGGACAGCAACATCCACTCCAAATTGATCCAATTTTTGTTTTAGATCCAAAGAATTGGAAGAATGACTCCATTCATCAAACTGGTAAGCCACAAAGGGAATATCATTTTCTTTTGCATATCCTTCAAAATCGGGAAATGAAACTACTACATAGGGTTTATTGAGTTTTTGCATACTTTCGATAACAGGTAAACTCCAACCCATTAGTGCAAAACATTTAGCCATAATATTTTTTTATGTTTGATTCAATTAACAAAGCCTACAAAAAACACGCTAAAGTCTCCCAACCTTGCCCATTAAATCACATTCCTTCAAATAGTTTAATTTTTTATTGAAATAGATAAAAAAATATTACCTGATCTGCCAATAAAGTCATTTGGCCCCGAACTGGCAAAAAATCTCAACGATGGGTATATAACCGATTGCAATCTACTCTCAACCATAACCAGGTTTCGAAAGGCGAAATATAAGCCATAACCTTTATGCTCATTCCAATTGAATACTGTTTCTTCCCGGGTTTAAGCTGTGTTTTTTCCCATCGAAAATAAAATCATTCAAGATTCCCTTTGGCTGAAGGATCAATGCGGTAGGGTAGACAGCTCTACCCTCTTTCTAAAGACCTAAACCCCGTAACCGGTGAGACTACTGTTTGGCACCGTGACCCATTCTGCATTCCAGTTCCTGGTTTGGAAGTCCGGATTAATTTGTTGCGAAAATACCGGGCCTACTGTTATTAGAATGTCAAGCAGTAATACGAGGGCCAATGCCTTATTTCTCAACTTTTCCATTGTGGCTATATCTTTTTTCATAAAATTTCTGAATTTTATATAACTTAAGTTTCGCACATTGATTTAAACAAGCTGGGAGCATTATATGCCCCTGCAGATTGTTCAAAGTTTAATTAAATTTTCCATTCTATAGTTATTATCCCTTTGTTGACGAACACCAGGGCGGTCAAAATTTATTTGGGTATTCCAATTCCTGTCTGGTTTTAATAACCCTAAAATCTTCCCCTCTCGTTTTTATATACTCCCGGAATATGTTTAATTTGAAAGGAAAAAAACAATCCATGAAAAAATTACAACAAATTGCCTTAGGGCTGGTTCTTTTTGCCTGTTTCAGTTGCAATAAAGCCAATACCGGAAAGGAAGAAGAAACCCAGGCAACTGAGGAAAACTTCAGTTTGGTCAGAGACTCCACCAAAGTAAGCTTTGTCGCTTATAAAACCACTGATAAAATGCCTGTAGGAGGTGAATTCACCTCCATTACCATTGATAATTTTGGCCCCGGAGAGACGGCACTGGAAGCCATGAATGGTACGGAATTTAGTATTCCGGTCAGCAGCTTGTTTACCAACGATGCTACCGGAACCAGGGATCCGAAAATCCTGGAATTTTTCTTCGGTGCTCTGGAAAATACCGAGCTGATATCCGGAGTATTTAAAGTAGGGGCCGATAAGCAATGCGCCATTGACCTGACCTTGAATGGTGAAACCGAGACCATTCCATTGATTTATTCCACTGTTGACAACACCAAATTTATTTTTGATGGGGTGATGGATTTGGCCAACTGGGATGCAATGGGAGCGGTTGCATCCATCAATAAAGCCTGTGAAGCCTTGCATACCGGCACAGATGGCATCAGCAAAACATGGAGTGAAGTTGCCGTCCACGCCGAAGTGGTGTTGGCTGAAAGGTAAGATGCCTTAGCGGCTGCCTCCAAACGTACCAATCCCACAGCAAAAAAGAATTTTGTTGTGGGTTTTTGGGTTTCTAATGCTCATTGACAGCGTTGACTTTTTAAAACAGGCACCGCTTGGAGAATAAAAACACAAAAGGAAAGGCCTAGACCGAAACCAAAAACTTGAACCTCACTTGTTTATGGTTCGCATATAATACTTGATTTCTATTGCAAACATGGAAATGTTTGCGCTGAAAAAGGTGAAAAATAATCCAAACCAAAGAATGGGTAGCTCCTCCTGGCCTAGAAACAATGCAATTAAATTCCAACCTTCCCATATTTTAGTTCCCATCAAGAAGTCTTTGGCGATGAAAACACATTATTTTTACTTTATTCCCACTAAATTTGTATTTTTGATGAATTAATTAAATATTTGCCAAGTAAATGATGAAACATAGCAATTCCATAAAATCCAATTTTTATTTGTCCCACGCTAACCGCATTGGTTATCCGGAAATGTTTCCTTTGAAGACTTTCAGTACAGTTTTCAGGGCATAGTCCCTATTTGATTTTTCGTGTATCCTACGTGGATATCCCAATTCCGGAAATAATCCTCAACAATTAATTTACTTAACCAATTTCAGGGCAGCCCGTCTCAGGTAGCTGAATAAAAATATAGGTGGATAGCCCAAAAATAAACCGCTACAATGTCAAATCAGAAATTCATCATAGTACCAGCAGGAGCTTCTCATTGTCATTATGCTGAAATCATTACCGATGAAATGGAACGATCAGCCCAAGCCAGAGGTACAGGGATAGCCAAAAGATCCCCGGAATACATCAAAACAAAAATGAAGGAGGGAAAGGCCGTTATCGCCTTGACAAAAGAGGGTACCTGGGCTGGCTTTTGCTATATTGAGGCATGGGGTCATGGAAAATTCGTTGCCAATTCCGGATTAATTGTGTCCCCTGAATTCAGAAAATGCGGATTGGCCAGAGAAATAAAAAGAGAGGTTTTTAAATTGAGCCGGAAAAAATACCCCGATGCCAAAATATTTGGTTTGACCACCGGCGCTGCGGTTATGAAAATCAACTCGGAGTTGGGTTATTATCCGGTAAGCTATGCTGACCTTACCACTGACGAGGATTTTTGGAAGGGATGCCAAAGTTGTGTCAACTATGAAATCCTCATGAGCAAAAACAGGTCCAACTGCCTTTGTACGGCCATGCTCTATGAGCCTAAAAATGTAAAAAAAGCAGAACAAAAAAAACTGAGCACGGATTTCAAAAAGAACCTGAGCCTTTTTGAGCGGCTGGTTAAAATCAAAAGAGCCATGTTCCTTAACATTGCAAAAAATAAAAGAAACGCCATAGAAATGGTCAAAGATAAAGTAAAACCTTAAACCCATCATTTAGCCAATCAGGCAAAAAAAAGGTAATATATGAAAAAAGTAGTTTTAGCATATAGTGGAGGGCTTGACACAACGTTTTGTGCCATTCATTTGGCCAAAGAAAAAGGATTTGAAGTCCATGCGGTGTTGGTCAACACGGGAGGTTTTGAAGAAGCTGAACTGAAAGCCATAGGGTCCCGTGCCACCAGCCTGGGCGTTGCTTCTTTCAAAGTATTGGATGTCACGGCCACCTACTACCGGGAAGTCATCAAATACCTGATTTTTGGGAACGTATTGAAAAACCAAACTTACCCATTGTCTGTAAGTGCAGAAAGAATTCTTCAGGCAAAATCCCTTGCTGAATATGCCAAAAGTATCGGTGCCCAATCTGTAGCACATGGAAGTACCGGGGCCGGAAACGATCAGGTAAGGTTTGACATGATTTTTCAGACCATTATGCCGGACGTGGAAATCATCACGCCCATTAGGGACCTTCAACTCAGCAGAGAAGACGAAATTGCCTATTTAAAAAAACATGGGGTCTCCATGAATTTTGAAAAGGCCGCCTATTCCATCAATAAGGGAATTTGGGGCACCTCAGTGGGAGGCAAAGAAACCCTGACCTCCCACCAAACCTTACCCGAGGCGGCCTACCCTACCCAGGTGAGCAAATCTTCCCCCGAAGAAATCACCCTTCAATTTGAAAAAGGGGAATTGGTGGCCGTGAATGGCCAATCCTATGAAAACCCCGTAGAAGCCATTCTCAAAATACAGGAAATAGCAGGACCCTTTGGAATTGGAAGAGATATCCATGTGGGCGACACCATTATTGGTATCAAAGGCCGGGTGGGATTTGAGGCTGCTGCCCCCCTGATTATCATTAAGGCCCATCAGTTATTGGAAAAACATACCCTCACCAAATGGCAGGCCTTTTGGAAAAATCAATTGGCCGAATTCTATGGCAACCACCTCCATGAAGGCCATTATTTGGATCCGGTGATGCGAAATTTGGAGGTTTTTTTAGAGGACACCCAAAAATTTGTCACCGGTAATGTGAAAGTCGCTTTGCACCCTTACCGGTTTTCTATGGTTGGTATACAATCGGAACATGACCTGATGTCTTCAAAATTTGGAAGCTATGGGGAAATGAACAAAGGGTACACCGCAGAAGACGTTAAAGGATTTACCAAGATTCTAGGAAATCAAACTGCCATTTTTCATAAGGTAAACCAAACATTAAATGATGAATAGTATCAATGCCGCAGTCGTAGGCGCAGCAGGCTATACCGGAGGGGAATTGGTGAGGCTGCTTCTCTACCATCCATTTGTCAACCTGCGATGGATCCACAGCAACAGCCAAAAAAACAAGGCTTTGGATGAGGTCCATGCGGATCTAATCGGAGAAAGTGAGCTGCATTTCACGGATAAAATCGACCCCAGCGGTTTGGACCTGGTCTTTTTATGTTTACCACATGGTGAAGCAAGACCTTTCTTGGAGACTACCAATTTCAATTCCACTACTGTGGTAATCGACCTTAGTACTGATTTCAGAGATGAGTCCAATGGATTTGTTTATGGTCTTCCGGAAGTCAACCGGGAAAAAATTCGGGATGCAAAAAAAATAGCCAACCCTGGTTGTTTCGCCACCGGAATACAATTGGCCCTGGCTCCTGCAGTCCGGCACCAATTGCCGGGGCAGTCCCTGCACATCACCGGTATGACCGGCAGTACGGGCGCAGGAAAAAAATTAAGTGAAACCACCCATTTTAGCAACAGAAATCAGAATGTATCGGTTTATAAACTATTTACCCACCAGCACCTGAAAGAGATCAAACAGACTTTTGGACAACTTGATAAAAATTTTTCCAATGATCTGCTATTTGTTCCTTACAGGGGAAATTTCAGCAGAGGAATTTGGGTCACTGCTTATTTTTCCTATGATGGCAGCCTGGAAGATGCCTACGAAATGTATGCGTCCTTTTATGCCTCTGCGCCTTTCACCCATGTTTCAAGAAGGGACATTGATTTGAAGCAAGTCGTAAACACCAATAAGTGTCTGGTTCATCTTAAAAAAGAAGCAGGTCAGCTGGTGATTTTTTCCGCCATAGACAACCTGCTGAAAGGGGCCTCAGGACAAGCCGTTCAAAACATGAATATAAGTTTTGGATTTCCCGAAACAGAGGGATTAAAATTAAAAAGCATAGGATTTTAACCCCAATTTGAATGCCCAATTCACACTGTTAACCCACCCTCATAATGAAACTATTGAGGTATAGTTCAAACAAAAAATGTTAGAAAAATAAAAATGAAAGAATTTACCCGATTTGAAAACATTAAGCTGGCAGAATCGTTGATCTCTAAAGCACTGGAATTCAAGAAACAACCTCTAAAATCATCCGATAAGGGCAAGGGAAAAAGGCTTGGGCTGATTTTTCTAAATCCCAGCCTGAGAACCAGGGTAAGCACCCAATTGGCCGCAGCAAATCTTGGGATTGAAAATTTTGTGCTGAATATGGATAAGGAGACCTGGGCTTTGGAAATGGAGGATGGTGTATTGATGAATAAAAACAAGGTGGAACATATAAAAGATGCCGCAGGGGTATTGGGAGGCTATTTTGATGTACTGGCCATAAGGGCCTTCCCTTCTTTGACGAATAAGAAAGAAGACATGTCCGATTTTGTTATGAATCAATTCATTCAATATTCGGGTGTTCCGGTCATAAGTTTGGAAAGTGCAGTGAGGCATCCCTTGCAAAGTTTGGCCGACATGGTCACGATACGGGAAAATTTTAAGGGTACCAGAAAACCCAAAGTAGTCCTGACATGGGCACCTCATATTAAGGCCATTCCACATGCGGTAGCGAATTCCTTTTCCGAATGGTCATTGGGATGTGGACATGATTTAACCATTACCCATCCACAAGGTTATGAGCTGGATGAAAATTTTACCCAGGGCGCTAAAATTGAATACGATCAAAATAAGGCCCTGGAGAACGCCGATTTTGTTTATGTGAAAAATTGGAGTGCTTTTAATCCCTATGGTAAGATTTTGAAAGTGGACAGAGATTGGTTGTTGACTGAAAAAAAGCTTCAAAAAAACCAAACGACCAAAGTGATGCATTGTCTTCCCGTC
Organism: Cyclobacteriaceae bacterium; assembly: GCA_040905205.1. Taxonomy (GTDB): domain Bacteria; phylum Bacteroidota; class Bacteroidia; order Cytophagales; family Cyclobacteriaceae; genus Cyclobacterium. The sequence continues at coordinate 20,041 of JBBDSB010000469.1, read as the reverse complement.
CGGAGAAATTTGGAATTGAGTGATGAAATCCTGGACGGTCCCAGGAGTCTGGTACAAATACAGGCAAAAAATAGAATTTATGCTGCACAAGCAGTAATTGACAATATCATTTTGTGAAGAATTATGGAAATAAATGTAATCAAGATTGGGGGAAATGTCATTGACCATCCAGAAAAATCTGCCCTGTTTCTGAAAATGTTTGCAAAATTTCCAGGTAATAAAATATTGGTCCATGGTGGTGGGGTCTTGGCCAGCCGTATGGGAAAATCCCTTGGAATAGCCCCCCAAATGATCAATGGTAGAAGAATCACCGATAAGGAAACCCTGGACATAGTAACCATGGTCTATGCCGGCCTGATCAACAAAAACATGGTCGCCCAACTTCAGGGCTTGGGACAAAATGCCATTGGCCTGACCGGTGCAGATGGAAATGCCATTCTATCAGTTAAAAGGCCCATTGGGGCAATTGATTATGGATATGTAGGTGATGTGAAAAAAGTAAACACCTATTTTTTGGAAACCCTTTTGGATCAAGGAATTGTCCCGGTTTTTTGTGCCATTACCCATGATAAAAAGGGATCGCTACTCAATACCAATGCAGATACCATTGCCTCTGAAGTAGCCACCAATCTGGCAAAATACCATACCGTCAATCTCTTTTTCTGCTTTGACAGACCAGGAGTACTCATGGATGAAAAAAATGAATCTTCATTGATCCCATTGATCAATGAGGACATCTATAGTGAATTGATGAGAGAAAATGTCATCCACTCGGGAATGATCCCCAAATTGGATAATGCCTTTAATGCCCTCAAAAAGGGCGTAAACCATGTCTGGTTGGGTTTGCCTGAAAATCTTCTTTTGGCTTCCAAAGGGAAAAATTCCGGTACGAATATTGAATCACTTAAATATGACCTTTATTAATGGCTTTATATCCGATTCAATGGTTATTAGGGGTAAAATCTGTATTTTTAACCTATGATTTAAGTCAGGCACCTTTTAAGTAGTGATTAAATTTTGATAAAAAAATTAGAGAAAGAAGCCATCATCCTGTTAAAGCAATTGATCAGTACCCCTTCTTTTAGTAAAGAAGAGAAGGACACTGCCGAAATCATTGCCTCTTATTTCATTTCCAAAAGCATTCCCTTCCAAAGAAAAAATAACAATATTTGGGTCATCAATAAATATTTTGATGCCCAATTACCAACGGTGCTCCTGAATTCTCACCATGATACCGTTCGCCCAAACAAGGGATATACCAGAAATCCATTTGAACCCTCCGTTGAAAGAGGTAAACTGTATGGTCTAGGTTCCAATGATGCAGGAGGATGTCTGGTAAGCCTTATGGCGGCTTTTGTTTATTATTATGATAAGGAATTACCCTATAATTTGGTCCTTGCTGCCTCAGCCGAGGAGGAGATAAGCGGAAAAAACGGCATTGAAAGCCTTATTTGTACATTGCCTCAAATAAACTGCGCCATCGTAGGTGAACCGACATTACTCCAAATGGCGGTGGCTGAAAAAGGATTAATGGTAGTGGATGCAACGGTCAGGGGCAAAGCCGGCCATGCCGCACGGGATGAGGGTATCAATGCCATATATGAGGCTCTGGATGACCTCCAAACCATAAAAAGCTATGCCTTTAAAAAAACGTCCGATTTTTTGGGCCCTTCCAAAGTAAGCGCCACTATGATTCAGGCAGGGACCCAGCACAATGTGGTTCCAGATACCTGTACCTATACCCTGGATGTAAGAGTCAATGATGCCTACTCCCTCGAGGAAGCGTTTGATGAATTGGCCGCGGTATTGAAAGCCTCGCTGGTACCCAGATCCATGAGGCTCAGTTCTTCCCGGATTGATTTGGAGCATCCCATGGTGAAAACAGCCAAAAACATGAAAATTAAGCTATTCGGAAGCCCCACCCTTTCGGACCAGGCCCTGATTCCATTCCCATCCGTTAAAATCGGTCCCGGGGATTCTGCCAGGTCTCACAGTCCGGATGAATTCATTTTCGTCGAAGAAGTGGAAGAAGGCATTTCGCTTTACATCAACCTGCTCAATAATTATTTTTATCCTGATTAAACCATCAACATGAAGCTTTGGCAAAAAGACAAAACCAATTTTAAGGAAGTAGAAACATTTACCATCGGAAGAGATCCGGAATTTGACCTTATGTTAGCACCATTTGATGTGACCGGCTCAATGGCCCATGCCATCATGTTGGAGTCCATTGGCTTGTTGACCAAAGCGGAGCTGGCTATTTTAAAAAGGGGGCTTTTGGAAATCAAGCAGGAAATCTCCAGTGGGAATTTTTCCATCTCGCCAGGCGTAGAGGATGTCCACAGTCAGGTGGAGTTCCTTTTGACACAGAGGTATGGGGATGTGGGTAAAAAACTGCATAGCGGCCGCTCCAGAAATGACCAGGTGTTGGTTGATCTAAAACTTTATTACAGGCAGGCCACCCGATCAATTTTAGAACAGATGAGAAGGCTCTTCGACCTGTTTATGCACATGGCAGAGAAGCATAAAGATGATTTGATGCCGGGATACACACATACCCAACTGGCTATGCCTTCCTCTTTTGGCCTCTGGTTTTCCTCTTTTGCCGAAGCACTGGCAGAAGACCTGTTACTCTGGAAAGCCGCATTTGACCTGGTTAACCTCAACCCCCTGGGATCTGCCGCCGGGTATGGGTCTTCCTTCCCTCTCAACAGGAAATTGACCACTGAGTTATTGGGGTTTGCAGACTTGCACTACAATGTCATCAATGCACAAAACAGCAGGGGTAAAACGGAAAAACTGCTTTCCTTTGCTATGGCCGGCTCTGCAGGCACCCTGAACCGGATCGCCACCGATTCCATTTTATTCATGAACCAACATTTTGGCTTTTTGAAATTTCCGGATGAACTGACTACAGGATCCAGTATCATGCCCCATAAAAAAAATCCGGATGTCTTTGAGTTGGTCAGAGCAAAAACCAATCAAATTCAGAATCAGCCGCAACAAGTGATGATGTTATTGACTAACATGAGCACGGGATATCACAGGGATTTACAGTTGTTGAAGGAGTCTGTTTTCCCGGGTTTTGAACAACTCAATGACTGCCTAAAGATTACCCAATTGATGATGGAAAACGTCACCGTGAAAGAGAATATCCTGGAAGATCCATTTTATTCATATTTATTTAGTGTTGAAGAAGTAAACAAATTGGTTTTGGAGGGAATGCCTTTTAGGGATGCCTATAAAAAAGTGGGTAGATCCATTGAAGCAGGAAACTTTCAACATTCCCCCCAGATCAGACACAGTCATGAAGGCAGTATTGGCCAGCTTTGTTTAAAGGAAATAAAAAATAAAATGGAAGCTGCCTTTGCAGGTTTCGACTTTTCGACTGCCGATGCCTCCGAAAAAAACCTATGGGAATATTAAATGGTTAAATGGATTCCTGGATGAGATAAACCATGAAGGAAGCCACAATATAACCGCCCAGAAAGGAAAAAAAATACGGCCATGTCAGATCATATTGTTTGTAAAGGGTCCTTTTTTCTGAATATTCAGGATCCTTAGGTTTGTTTAAGGCTTTAATAGGAAATAAAGACAGGAAAAGAAAGCCATACGAAAGGGTAAAAATCAACAGTGCGGTAAATGTTTCCATGGTTTATTCCTTTGGTTTCAAAGGTAATTATCCCCTTTTAAAGGACCAAGGATTTTGTCGAAATAAAAAACATTTTCTAACCAGACCCAACTATTAAACAGCCCCTTAAAATTCTGATGCCTAATGGGTTACCATTAATGTCTTAGGTTAAGAATATTAAAGAAATCAAACCTTCGGTGCCTTTTCTTGAACTTGTATTTCATTTTGGCATAAGTATAATTGGGGATAACCCGGAATGATTGAATAATCACCAACAGCAACATTACCGATGATCCTGAAAATAAAATATCAAAGCTGTATCCGGCATCCACCACCACCCCATAAACCGCAGGGCCTACCGCAGAACTCAACACCATAATAGAGGCAAAAATGCTTCTTACTTTTCCGATAAAGGCAGCGCCAAAAAGTTCCACTTGCAGGGCAGACATAATGGCATTACCAAAACCTGATGAAATGCCCATTAGGATCATATAAGGAAAAATTACCCAGGCACTTTTTACCATACCGATAAACACCACAGCCAATAGAAAGGGAATCAAATAAAAGGGGAAAAATTTTCTGGCTGTATATTTATCGATCATTGGCCCGGCAAACAAAATGGCCAAAGAACCGGCAATGGCATAAAAAGTAAGCCCGATGGCCATCCATTCCAAAGTCCATCCTTTGAATTCGGCAATGGCAAATTGATAAAAAAACAAACCGGTAACCGTAAAGGAAAGCACAAACATATTGGGGGCCAAAAGCCAAAATCTGCTTGATTTCATAATTTCCCATTGAGAAACGGATTTGGCGCCCGGACTGCCTTTGGGATGACTTTCTTCATGTATTACCAACTTTTTCTCATCGATAACAAAATGAAGGAAAACAGGCACCAGAATCAGTACTATAAGGGCATTGACCAAAAGGGATGGCCTCCATCCAAACAAATTGATCAGCCCAACCACCATGATGGGAAGTGCTGCCTGTCCAAAGGGATGGCCTAAAGAAGCGAGGCTGATGGCCTTCCCTCTCCCCTTCAAAAAATACTTTGACATGGATGTTATGGCAATATGACTGAAAAGCCCCTGCCCAGCCATTCTCAGACCAAAAAATGCCAAAGGAAGAAAATACCAATATTGATTAAAACTCATCAATACCATGGCCAAAATAAAGATTGAGGTGGCCATGTAAGTGTATTTCTTAAGACTGATTTTATCTATGTATTTTCCAATTTGGGGTAAAATCAAGGCACTTCCAATGGTGGCTACCATGTAATACACACTAATCTGCGCATTCTGCAAAGAAAACTCTTCAATCAAATAGGGCACATACAAAGCCAGTAAATAGGTCTGCCCATAACCCGAAAGGCAGGTCATGACCAGACCGAATGAGAGCAGTTTGCTGTTAACCTTAACAAAATTCCAATAATTCATGCTTTAAATTTACCGTTTTTAGGTCATGATTTCAGGTAGGTCAGTTGGGATTTACAAATTTAATTTGTAAAATTACCGAAAAATAAACTGATTAAAAATAATGGGGCAGTTTTATAAAAGAAAATATCAATAGTTGATTGCTACAGCATAGGGTTGATATCTAAAATTTTCTAGAAATTTGGAGGAAATGCCTTAAAATTTTCCTTAATTGAAATTTCAAATAAAAAAGATACCCTTAACACATGACCACCGGATTCCAACATTTACATTCCTACCTTGCCTATATTGTTCTGGCAGGAATCGCCTTTAGTTTTATTTATGCCCTTATAGGCGCATTGAGTGGCAAAACATTTGGAGAGAAAGACCGTAAATTTTCTCTTATCGGTATGATTCTGGCCCATATTCAGCTTTTGGTAGGAATAGTACTTTACTTTTTAAGTCCTCTTGGATTTTCAAATCTCAGCGGAGAGGCCATGGCTGACAGCACAAGTCGGTTGTATGCATTGGAACATCCATTGATCAATATCATTGCCGTAGCCCTGATCACCATTGGTTACAGCAGGGCAAAAAAATTGACCGTAGACAGAAACCGGTTTAGGAGTGTTTATATATTTTATGGAATTGGTTTTATTTTAATTCTAAGCAGGATACCCTGGGCTTCATGGCCTAACTGAGGGGAATGTTTTTCACCTGGATATGGATAATAAAATACTAATGGATCTGGTCACTAAAAAGATGCCTTTTGGAAAATATAAGAATAGACTGATCTGTGACGTTCCGGAACATTACCTAATATGGTTTAAAAGACAGGGATTTCCGGAGGGAAAACTCGGTATTTGGTTGGAAACCATGTATGAAATTAGACTTAATGGATTGGAATACCTTTTGGACAAGTTAAAGAAAAATTAAAGATACCCAATGGCAGTTATCATGGTAATTTCTCCCTTAATTTTGCAACTTATTTGAATTTAGAATACCTTTGCAAATGAAATAATGTTGCAAACATAAAACGCAAATTTGAAGTCTTTTATCTTGGCCGTACCGGTTTTTCTTCTCTTCCTTCCCTTCGCCATTTTGGCTCAGGAAACAAAAAATTTAGCAGTAAAAGGCAAAATTACAACCCCTTCAGGGGAGGGTTTGGCTGCCTATATTCAAATTCATGAATTGGGAAAAGGTACCGTTGCTGATTTTGAAGGCAATTTTTCCATTTCAGGATTAAGACCGGGTAATTACCATTTCCATTTTACCCACATGGGTTTCAAGGCCCAAACAAAAACGGTGAATTTGGAAAGTGATGATAAATCTTTGATGATTGAAATGGAGGAATCAGCCATTACCCTTCAATCCCTGACCATAGAAGCCAACCCTTTCAAAAACGGACCTGTAGAACAATCCCAGACCATAGAAGTGGTAGACCGGGATTATATTGAGAAAAACAATACCGGTTCCTTTGCCAATGTCCTGGAAAAACTCCCCGGCATCAGCACCATCAATACCGGAGTAGGTATCAGTAAGCCGGTGATCAGGGGAATGAGCTTCAACCGGATTATGGTCAATGACCGGGGCATCAAACAGGAAGGGCAACAATGGGGTGCGGATCACGGGCTGGAAATTGACCCATTTGATGTTGACCGGGTGGAGGTGGTCAAAGGTCCTGCATCCCTTATCTATGGATCGGATGGCATGTCAGGTGTAATCAATATCTCTCCGGCTGCTTTACCTGAGCCCGGAACCATTAGGGGGCATTTTATCAGTGGCTACCGGACCAATAACCGCATGTGGAGTAATTCGGCCATGGTAGAAGGCAATGAAAATGATTTTGTGTTTAAAGGTAGGCTCACTTTTCAGGATTTTCAGGACTATAAAGTGCCGACGGACCAATTTACCTATGCCAGTTATGTACTCCCCGTTTTTGAAAACCGACTTAAAAATACCGCCGGCAAGGAACGTCATTTTTCACTGATGACAGGCATAAGAAAGGACTGGGGAAAATCCACCCTGACTGTTAGCCAATTTAATCAGCAAGCCGGAATTTTTACAGGAGCAGTAGGGATTCCCAACAGCTATAACCTAAGACATAACGGTGAATTTAGAAACATAGAATTCCCAAGCCAGGACAACCAACATTTGAAGGTAATATCAAATACCACCGTGCAACTGAAAAAAGACTGGTTGGAGGTAGATTTGGGGTACCAAAAAAACAGGCGGTTGGAAAAGTCCCTGCCCCATACCCATGGTGTGGGTCCTACCCCTGAAGGAAATTTAGCCCTTGCGCTACATTTGAATACCTATACGGCTAACTTGCGATTTAATAAACAGATCAATGATACCCACCAATCCATCTTCGGGTTTCAATCTTCCTTTATGGAAAATCAGTTTGAGGGTTTTGAATTTTTATTGCCGGCTTTCAAAACATGGAATGCAGGCCTGTTCTATTTTCATCAATACCGCTGGCAAGAGAACCTGATAGTTAACGCCGGACTTCGCACTGATGGTGCCATTCACAATATTGAAGAACACTTACAACCTGTCTACGACAGGCTCAACCCAACGGGGGAATTCGATCAAAGAAATCCTGATATCAACCGTAATTTTTTTAACCTCAGCGGTTCAACCGGATTATCATGGATCATCGATAACAGTCATAATGTGAAATTCAACATGGGAAGCAGTTTTAGGGTCCCCACGGCCATAGAGCTTTCCACCAATGGCATACATCATGGTAATTTCCGCCATGAAATCGGCAATCCCAATCTTGATAGCGAAAGGAGTTTTCAGGGAGATATGAATTATACCTATGCCAAAAAGCGGTTTCTGTTGGGTATAAGTCCATTCTTTTCCTACTATGACGGATACATTTACCTGGCCCCTACGGGTCGCTTTTCTGATCTTCCGGGTGCCAGTACCATGTGGGAATATCGGCAAAACAATGCCATTTTTGCAGGTGGCGAGATAAAGGTGGAATGGGCAGTACTTCCCCGGCTTCATTTTAACATTGCCGGAGAATATGTTTACAACCACAACTTAGACAGTGGACTACCCCTGCCCCTCACCCCTCCACCCAGCGTCCTTTCCGGTCTTGAATATAAGTTACCCCGCCTTTTCTCTATTGTCAATAACGGTTATCTCTATCTGGAATACCGACAGGTGGCCGACCAAAACCGGGTAGACAGGAACGAGCGCTCAACGCCAGGCTATGGCTTATTGGAAGCGGGGATAGGTTGGCAGGTGAAGGTTAAAAACCAGCCATTAAAGTTTCAGCTAACCGGCCAAAACCTTGCCAATACCTATTATTTCAACCACCTCAGCCGGTACAGGTTATTAAACCTGCCAGAACAAGGTAGAAATATTTCATTTTCGCTTAAAATTCCCTTTTCTATCAAAAAATAATGGCAATTCATAAAATATTTTTAGGAAGTCAACCATAAATATTTTATTATTGCAACAATAATGCAAATGCAACATTGCTTTAATCAACCCATTTACATGATCGGGCAGAGGAATAATTCCTTAAGGCCATCGGGTTGATTTACAATTCTATGAACCAATTAAACTATCGTAAAATGAAAAAATTACCATTATTAGGATTAGTGGGTTTGGCTGTGATGGCCTTTTCCTGTGATACGGGTGATGATCCGCTACAAGATTTGGAAGCACCAGTCATCGAGCATGCCGATGGTCACGATGCCATAAGACCTGAAAACGGTGAAATCATTGGGGCAAGTGCTGATCATATGCCCCTCCGGTTTGCCGTGGAGGATCCTTCCGGCATTGAACAGATCCGGGTGAATATCCATGCCAATTTTGATGGTCACAGCCATGCCAGGAGGTTGAATGATTTTCAAAGGCTGGATGTCAATGACATTATGAGTTCTGAATCCGCTAACCCTGATTTAAAGTTTCCTGAAGGTGCTACCCGTGTAAATGTGGATGGTCCGGGCACTGATATTTATTGGGATGGCAATAATTCCAGGGTAGATGGACATGTCATAGCAGGTCCTTATGATATTTTAATTGAGGCAACTGACGTATATGGCAACCAAACCGATTTAGCTGATGGCGGAAGTTATATTTCTACCTTTCAGATAAGAACACCTTATGCTCCTCTAATTGAAATCACCAACCTGCATGATGACGAATTGGAAGGAGAGGCAGGTGAACCTTTGATGGTCGAAGGCATGGTGGCCAAAGGAGACCATGAATTAAGTTCTGACCTTGCCTTTCTCTGGGTAAGGTTGACTGAAGAACATGAAGAAGAACATGATGATGAGGATGGTCACAACCACAGGGTTTTGGATGAAGGGGACGATTTTTTTGATATGATGTGGGGAAATTCTGCATGGATGGATGAAGGAAACGGCCCTGCCCTACCCGATGCATCCAGTTTAAATTTAGCAGAAATATTTACCGGAGATAATGCCATCATATTGCCATCAGGAGAAGATCACCTCGAATTGATTATACGGGCAGAGGATATCAATGGAAATATTACTGAAATGCATTTTGTGGTACATCTGGAATAATAGTTGATATTATAAAATCGTATTAAAAAACCGAGCAAATCGTCAAGCAAACCGTACCAATAACGTATTCGGTGTCTTGGGGCGGTAGAGCGACTGGTTTGGGATGTTGCGGTCCGCATTGGACCCTTCGGCAGGCTCAGGGTAACGAACGGAAGGGGCTCTGCTGCCGCATATCCGACCTGTTAGTTAACGAAAAAATTAAAGGGTATCTTTTGGGATACCCTTTTTTCACGCTTACTGTTGGCTTAGTTTATAATTTTTTTAGAATTCTTAAATTTTTGAATTTTGAAGCAAATAATTAATCCAAAATTTCAATCAAGGAATATTTTAGTGTGAGGCATGTTTAATAATTTAACCCAAGGAGAAAGTTTAGCTCCTATGTTGACCTCAGAAATACCCGAATTACATGGATCATGAATTGATTGAGGAGAAGATGGTTCAGGCTCTAAGTTCAATCCATCCTGATAAACGATCAAAATAAATACCAATATTAAAATATTTCTTTTTGAAAGGAGCATTTTCTAATTGTTTAACAATTGGAAAACCCATCCTTAAACATTTTGTTTATTATTTTGGGAAAAAAGGTGAACAAAGTGTCATTTTATTTTTATTGAATCCTCCAAGTGAGCTGTCATTGCTGCCAATATTTCCGCTCACCAGGATCACATTGTAATCCGGTCCCTCATCTGCCAGGTGTACCTTAATATGACCATCGAAAGAAGGGATATCGCCAAAGGTCAATTGGGTGCCGTCAGACAGCTGGCCGAGTATGGTCCTGCTTTCCAGGGTTCTAATGTCGATCGGGTTTAACACGTGGGCTATTTCAGCTCCGGAGGCATCATAGGCCCCAAAATGCAGGTGGCTGGTGAAAAAATAAGGGGATTCAGACCCCGGTCCATCAAGTGTGAGTACCACTTCAACCTCTCCATTTACCAAATTCCGTATTTCTGCTTTACCCTGGTAAGAATAATCACTGGATTGAAACAAATCATAGACGATGGATTCGGCCGCACCTTCTTTTTCATCCATGGTACAGGAGTAAAAGCCCATCAACAGGCCCAAGGCAACAAATAAATATTTCATAAATTGGTTGATTTTTATTTAAATAATTAAACGAACTGGTATAAAGCTTGTTATTAAATCTGGATAATTTTCCCCTTAATCCTGACGAATATCATATAAATTAATGAAAAAATTTTCTGTTTTATTCTCTAATTTGGACCAAACCAATAAAACCAAAGACAAGCTTGCCCTGCTGGAAAAATATTTCGGGGAGGCCGAAGACCTGGACCGGTTATGGACTTTGGCACTTTTCACCCACAAAAAACCAAAAAGAACGGTTACAACGAAACAATTGAGGCTTTGGTGTCAGGAAGTTTCCGGAATCAGTGAATGGCTATTTGATGAATCGGGAAGAAAAAGAGGCAACTGGTGGAAATGGAAAATTGACCCACTCCACATGGACGGCGTGATGGTCTATGCCCAAAAAGGGCATGGAAGAAGGGCCGATCTGTACTCCGACTATACTTTTGCGGTCTGGGATGGGGAGTTATTGGTCCCTTTTGCAAAAGCCTATTCCGGCCTTACCGACAAGGAGATGGCAGAAGTAGACCGTTTTGTAAAGAAAAACACCAAAGAACGATTCGGACCTGTAAGGACGGTAAAGCCGGAACTGGTCTTCGAGATTGCCTTCGAAGGCATACAGAAAAGTCCCCGGCACAAATCAGGCATCGCCCTCAGGTTTCCGAGGATTCAGCGCTGGCGGAAAGACAAAAAACCGAATGAGGCCAATACATTGGTAAACCTGCAGGAATTGTTGGAATTGTATGGAAAATAGCCCCATTGATGATTGGTTTGAGAAAAAAGGCTGGAGCCCATTTGATTTTCAAACCTCCTGCTTGCAGGCTTACCTTAATGGGGAAAGTGGGCTGCTCAATGCCCCCACGGGAAGTGGCAAAACCATGGCCCTTTGGATGCCGGTGCTTCTGGAGTACATCCAGCTTCATCCCCATTCCTGGAAAAAAAAGCGGAAAAATGGATTGCAGGTCATTTGGGTGACCCCTTTAAGGGCATTGGCCAAAGATATCCGAAACGCCATGATTCAGGTTTGCGAGGAGCTGGAGTTACCTTGGCAAGTGGCCGTCAGAAATGGTGATACCAGCCCCGCAGAAAGGCAAAAGCAAAAAAGAAACATGCCCGAATGCCTGGTCACCACCCCGGAAAGCCTTCACCTCATCCTGAGCCAAAAAGACAATGCTTTGCTCTTTAAAAACCAGAAGGCCATCATCATCGATGAATGGCATGAATTGCTGGCCAATAAAAGAGGTGTTCAGGTTCAATTGGCCCTGAGCCATATCCAAAACCTGTCTGCCCAGACCTTAAAAATCTGGGGAATATCTGCCACCATTGGTAACCTAGAACAAGCGCACCAGGTCTTGTTGGGTGCTGATACCCCATTAAACATCATCCGGTCTACCCTTCCGAAAGTGCTCATCGTCGAATCGGTACTACCCGACGAAGTGGAAAAATACCCCTGGTCCGGTCACCTTGGCATCAAACTTATAAAAAAAATCATTCCAATTATCCAAAAAAGTCAAACCGTACTGCTGTTTACCAATACCCGCTCCCAAACCGAAATCTGGTACCAGAAAATCCTGGAAAGCAAGCCGGAATGGGCCGGGATCATGGCCATGCATCACGGATCCCTGGACCTGTCGGTAAGAAATTGGGTGGAAGAGGCCTTGCATTTAAAAAAATTAAAACTGGTCGTCTGCACCAGCAGCCTGGACCTGGGGGTAGACTTCAGGCCTGTAGATACGGTCATTCAGGTAGGTGGCCCTAAGGGCGTCTCCCGATTTGCACAGCGGGCCGGCAGGGCCGGACACCAACCAGGCGCACCCAGCAAAATCTTTTTTGTGCCGACCCATTCCCTGGAGTTGATAGAAGCCAGTGCCTTAAGGAAAGCCATCACAACAGCCCAGTTTGAAGCACAGTTGCCCATAGAAGGCAGTTTTGATGTGCTGATCCAATTTTTAGTTACTCTGGCCCTGGGGGAAGGTTTTCTGCCTAAGGCCCTGTTTCCCATAGTGAAGCGAACTTATGCTTTTCAAAGCCTTACCGAAGAGGAATTTGAATGGGTGCTGGCATTCATTACGAAAGGGGGTAAAGCCCTGGGAAGTTATGAGGAATTTTCAAAAGTGGAGATAATGGAAAACGGACTTTACAGGGTGCTGAATAAAAAAACCGCCATGCGGCATCGGCTTTCCATCGGCACCATCGTCAGTGATCCCATGATGCAAATCAAATTCATGACCGGAGGATACATCGGTACGGTAGAGGAAAGCTTTATTTCCAAATTAAAGGTCGGGGATGTTTTTTGGTTTGGAGGTAGGAGCCTTGAATTTCTAAAGGTCAAAGAGATGACCGTATTGGTAAGAAGGTCAAAGAAAAAAACCAATATGATCCCCCGGTGGATGGGTGGAAGGATGCCGATTTCTTCCAGATTGGCCGCCATGATCAGAGAGGAGCTTCAACTGATGGCCTCCGGAAATCTGGATTCCATTGAACTGAAAACCATTCAACCCATCATTGAATTGCAACAAGGCCTTTCCAGGATTCCAGAAAGAGATACATTGCTGATAGAAAAATGCCATACCAAAGAAGGTTGCCATGTATTTATTTTTCCCTTTGAAGGCAGGTTCGTCCACGAGGTATTGGCGGCCCTGGTCGCCTATAGGATAAGTGTAAGTTATCCCCTTAGTTTCAGTATAGCCATGAATGATTACGGCTTTGAGCTGCTTTCGGATACGGATATTCCCATGGAAGACATCATGGAAGAGGACCTGTTTACCACCAAAAACCTTATGGATGATGTGCTAATGAGTATCAACGAAAGTGAGATGGCCAAAAGGCGGTTTCGTGAAATTGCATCGATCGCTGGATTGGTATTCCAGGGTTTTCCAGGAAAAGGGATAAAAACCAGGCACCTTCAGGCCACTTCCGGCATCCTGTACGGGGTATTTGAAACCTATGATCCTGAAAACCTTTTATTAGCACAGGCCAAGCGGGAGGTTTTAAATATCCAGATGGAAAAGGACCGTTTATTGGAGGTGGTCAACAGGATCAACCTGCAAAGGATCCATCTGGTAAATACCTCAAGGATAAGCCCCTTTGCGTTTCCCATAATGGTAGACCGTATGCTAAGGTCAAGCATTAGCTCTGAAAGTCTGGAAGACCGGGTCATGAAAATGCAGGCTTCCCTGCTTTCCTAAAACTTGTATGCCAGCGATTTTACCCCTAAATTAGGCCTTTATTTCAACTGAAATCAACTATAACGAACTACTATTTCCTTAATTCAATCTTTTATGAAGAAGATAATATTGCCTCTATTAATGATCAGTATGTATGCTGCCTGCATGGGACAGACTCCACCAAATGGCCCTGAACCCATTGACCCGGTTTGGAATAATTATGAAATTGAAACCGTGGTGGAAGATTTGAAAATCCCCTGGGGATTTGACTTTCTACCCGATGGCAGCATGTTGATCACCGAAAGATCCGGTGAACTGATCCTTTTTAAAGATGGACAAAAAACCATGATCTCAGGTGTCCCCGCTGTAAGAGCCAAAGGGCAGGGAGGATTGCTTGACATCACACTTCATCCCGATTACGAAGAAAATGGCTGGATTTACCTTTCTTATTCATCGGAAGAGGGAGAAGGAGAAGGCGCCAATACCGCCATCAGCAGGGCAAAACTGGAAGGCAACCAGCTGACAGGTCTGGAAGTACTGTACAAAGGAGTACCCAATACCGATGCCGGTCAACATTATGGTTCCAGGATTGTATTTGACAATGACGGCTATATGTTCTTTTCCATCGGAGACAGAGGCAACAATAAAGAAAATCCGCAGGATATTACCCGCGACGGAGGAAAAATTTATCGTCTGCATGATGACGGAAGCATTCCGGATGACAATCCTTTCGTCGATGATGCCAATGCAAAAAAAGCCATTTATTCTTACGGGCACCGAAATCCACAAGGTATGATATTACACCCTGAAACCGGTGAAATATGGGTACATGAACACGGCCCCAGAGGAGGAGATGAAATTAATGTGGTTAAAAAAGGCACCAATTTTGGCTGGCCTGAAATTTCATACGGGATCAATTATAACGGTACAATTTTAACCGAAGACACCGAAAAACCCGGTATGGAGCAACCCCTGTATTATTGGGTACCCTCTATTGCCCCAAGTGGCTTTGCTGTGGTCACCAGCGACCACTATACCGCATGGAAAGGTGATCTTTTGGTGGGTTCCTTAAGTTTCGCCCATCTGGAAAAGCTTACCCTGGAAAACAACGAAGTGGTGAAAAGAGAGAAAATCATCGATGGAATGGGCAGAACCAGACATGTGGTAGAAGGGCCTGACGGCTTTATCTATGCTGGCATAGAGGGGAAAGGGATCGTTAAAATAGTACCCAAAAATTAACCCATTTTCCCATACCTAACCCGTAAAAATCAATATGAAAAACTAAGCGGTGAGCCCTGTATGGGGATTGGTCCGGATCAACCATGAAGGTAGGTACCAGCCTGCACAGCCATCCGCTCAAAAAAAAGCTAATGCCTGAAGATAAGTATGATTTCATCCTCATAGGCGGCGGTTCGGCAGGAAGCGTCCTGGCCAACCGGCTAAGTGAAGATCCCAAAACAAGGTATTGGTCTTAGAAGCCGGCAGAATGGACCACAGCTGGGATTTTAGGATCCACATGCCGGCAGCCTTGACCTACCCCCTGGCGGGTAAATTTTACAACTGGGCCTACGAATCGGATCCGGAACCATATATGGGAGGACGAAGGATTTACCAACCCAGGGGCAAGGTATTAGGGGGATCCAGTTGTATCAATGGGATGATCTATATCCGGGGCAATCCTTTGGATTATGAAAAATGGGCCCGGGACGAAGGCCTGGAAGCCTGGAGTTATGCCCATTGCCTGCCCTATTTCAAACGCCTGGAAAACCGTCTGATCGGAGGGGATGACTATCGGGGGAAAGGAGGCCCACTACACCTGACCACCCCAAAATGTGACAATCCCCTATTTGATGCCTTCTTTGCATCCGTGCAACAGGCTGGTTATCCCCTTACGGATGATGTGAATGGCTACCAGCAGGAAGGATTCGGAAAGTTCGATGCCACCATTTACAAAGGAAAAAGGTGGAATGCCGCCAGGGCCTACGTCCATCCGGTCAAGCAGCGCAAAAACCTTACGATCAGTTTAAAAATAAATGTTACCCGGATACTTTTTGAGGGAAAAAAAGCCATAGGGGTGGAATTTCAGAAGGGCAAAAACCTGGATAAAGTCTATGGCGGAGAGGTCATTTGCTGCGGCGGAGCCATCAATTCCCCGCAGGTCCTTCAACTTTCAGGGATTGGCAACGGCAAGGAGATCAGCCAACATGGCATACAGGTAGTGGCCGACCTGCCCGGAGTAGGTGAAAACCTCCAGGACCACCTGGAAGTCTATGTGCAGTGGGCTGCCAAAAAGCCGGTCAGCCTCTACCCTTCTTTGAAATGCTATAACCAGCCTAAAATCGGTCTGGAATGGCTCTTTAATAAAACCGGCATCGGTGCCAGCAACCACTTTGAAGCAGGAGGCTTTATCCGCAGTAATGAAGAGGTGGCCTATCCCAACCTGCAATACCACTTTTTGCCCATTGCCATCCGCTACGACGGTTCTGCTCCTAACGAGGGACATGGCTTTCAGCTGCATGTGGGACCCATGAACACCAACGTAAGGGGGCATGTCAAAATCAAGTCAGCAGATCCCGGACAGTATCCAAGCATCCTGTTCAATTACCTTTCTACACAACAGGAACGAAAGGAATGGGTGGAAGCCATTAGGTGTACCAGAAACCTGATCAACCAGCCGGCTTTTGATGCCTTGAGAGGCAATGAAATTTCTCCCGGTGGAGCTGTTGAAACCGATGAGGAAATTCTGGATTTTGTGGCCGGGGAAGGAGAAAGTGCTTATCATCCCAGTTGCACCTGTAAAATGGGTTATGATAACCTGTCAGTGGTGGACAGCCAACTGAAAGTACACGGCCTTTCCAACCTCAGTGTGGTTGATGCTTCTGTCATGCCCTATATCACCAATGGCAATATCTATGCTCCTGTGATCATGATCGCAGAAAAAGCCGCAGATATTTTGCTCGGAAATACACCTGCCCCGCCAGAAAATATCCCCTATTATCAACACCACAAGAAAATCGAAAAAAACCAATTTTTCCACTAACTAAATGGAGGTTAATAAAATCTACATCGATGGCAATTGGGCACCTACTATAAAAGGAGATTACCGTACTATCATCAATCCATATAACCAGGAAAAAATCGCCGAGGTAGCCGAGGCGGACCGGGAGGATACCAAAAATGCCATAAAAGCCGCCAGGCAAGCCTTTGCCAAGGGGGAATGGTCCCGGATTTCGGCCACTGTGCGTGGAAAAATGGTATATGAACTGGGCAACCTGCTTGAAAAAAACCGGGCCCAACTGGCGGAAATGGAAACGCTTAATACCGGTAAAACCTATACCGAAAGCCTGTGGGACATGGATGATATTGCGGGAATTTTCAGGTATTATGGGGGCCTGGCCGATAAACATGCCGGAGAAGTCCTGGCCAGCCCCAATCCCGATAGCCACAGCCGCCTGGAAAGGGAGCCTGCCGGTGTGGTGGGCCTGGTCTGCCCCTGGAACTATCCCTTGTTACAGGCCACCTGGAAAATTGCGCCGGCACTGGCTGCCGGCTGCACCCTGTCATCAAACCCAGTGAGCTCACTCCCTTGTCCACGCTGGCCTTTACCAAAATTGCCGAAGAAATTGGTTTTCCCCGGGGGGTGATCAATACCGTGACCGGCCCTGGCAATACTGTAGGGGCTGAGCTGGCAGAAAGCCTTGAAGTGGACATGATCTCCTTTACAGGTGGAGTACAGACGGGTAAAATAATCATGCAGGCCGCTGCCGGGAATGTAAAAAAAGTAGCCCTGGAGCTGGGGGGTAAAAATCCCCATATCCTTTTTGAGGACGGTGACTGGCAGACCGCCATAGATTTTATCCTCAACGGGGTATTTTTTCATGCCGGACAAATTTGCTCTGCCGGCACCCGGCTGCTGGTGGCCTCGGGAGTTCATGACCGGGTGGTGGCCTTGCTGGAGCAAAGGATCCGCAACATCCGTTTGGGAAACGGCATGAATGAAAAAACCCAGATGGGACCATTGATCTCTGCTGATCAATTGCAAAAAGTTGAAAATCATGTACAAACAGCCATTCAGGAAGGAGCCCAACTTGTTTGCGGGGGAAAAAGACCGGAAGAAGCAGCGTTGAAAAACGGTTTTTTTTATGCGCCTACCCTATTGACAGGTTGCCATGAAAGCATGCGTATTGTACAGGAGGAAGTGTTTGGTCCGGTGGTACATGTGGAAAAATTTGATACCGAAGAGGAGGCCATACAAAAAGCCAACAATACCATTTACGGGCTTTCAGCCGGCTTTTGGTCCAAGAACCCCAAACGTATCGCCAGGGTTTCCAAAGCCCTTCGTTTTGGTACCGTCTGGGTCAACGATTTCAATGTTTATTTCACCCAGGCACCCTGGGGCGGCTACAAGCAATCCGGTTTGGGAAGAGAACTTGGTTCAGCAGGCCTGGAAGAATTTCAGGAAATCAAACATATTTATCAAAATTTTAACCCCCAGCCCATGAACTGGTTTGGGAAGTAAAACGCCACTACTATCGATACCAGGAATTTAGGCATTTTCGTTACCGTTTTCTTTTACCTGATCATCCTGCTTACAGGTTATTATGCCAGCAGAAAGGAATCCGGGGATCAAAGTTCGCAGGGCATGCTCCTGGCAGGCAGGCGTATGCCGGCCTGGATAGGTATTTTTACCATGACCGCCACCTGGGTAGGCGGAAGCTATATCATCGGCACCAGCGAGGCGGTTTACGACAGTACCCGGGGACTGGTCTGGGCCCAGGCTCCCTGGGGCTACGCCCTCAGTTTGATTTTGGGAGGACTGTTTTTTGCCAAAAAGATCAGGAGTTTTGGCTTTACCACCTTTATCGATGTTTTTAAAAACAAATATGGCAAAAAGACGGCTGCGGTACTTTTTATCCCAGCGCTGATTGGAGAGATTTTCTGGAGTGCCGCCATATTGGCTGCGCTGGGCATTACCTTTGCCACCATTTTTGGCCTGGACCTGGAGACCTCCATTCTGGTTTCTGCCAGTATTGCCGTGGGCTATACCATGATGGGAGGCCTTTGGTCTGTGGCCTACACGGATGTGGTACAGCTGGCCTTTATTATCATTGGTCTGGGCATCAGCATCCCCTTTGCTTTGGATAAAATCGGTGGGCTTGACCAGGCCCTGGTACTCTATGACCAAAATATAGCCAACGGATTTACGCTTTTTCCTTCCCTTAGTGCTTTTCCGGGCAATGATCCGGCCTGGGGGAATGGCATTTGGGTCTGGCTGGACTTTGCTTTACTCCTGATCATGGGAGGCATTCCCTGGCAGGTTTATTTTCAGCGGGTATTGTCTGCCAATTCGGACCCGTCAGCTGTGCGGCTTTCCATTTACGGCGGTATTTGTTGTGCCCTGATGGCTATTCCAGCTATTTTTATTGGGGTTGCCGGGGTAGGCTTTGATTGGAGTACTTCTGCCTTGGGTACTTCTCCCGAAGCCACCATGGTATTGCCTTATGTATTGCTGGAAATGACACCCTCATTGATTGCAGCCCTGGGCTTGGGAGCAGTAGCCGCAGCCGTAATGTCCTCTGTAGACTCCTCCATTCTCTCGGCAGCGTCTATGTTTACCTGGAACCTTTACCGGCCCCTGATCCATCCCTCTTGTACCGACAAGCAGGTCAAATTGACCATTAGGCTGGCTATTTTGGTCATCGGGGTGGTCTCCACCTGGTTGGCCCTGACCCTGCAAAGTGTGTATGAATTGTGGTACCTTTGTGCCGACCTGGTCTATGTGATCCTGTTTCCCCAATTGGTATTGGCCCTTTATTTTAAGAAAAGCAACCAATATGGGGCCATGGCAGGAATTCTGGTAGGTTTGTTATTGCGGTTTGGTGGTGGAAAACCCATTTTCGGTATTGCACCATTTCTCCCCTATCCTATGGAGGATCCCATTGAAGGCATTCAGTTTCCTTTCCGTACCTTTGCCATGCTGGCCAGCCTGTTCACCATTGTTTTGGTGTCTTACCTGACCCAAGCGAAGGTCAAAGGCCAATTAACCCAATAAACTTATGAAATCGAGCCTGCCTGGCAGACAGGCCTGCCTACCGCCAGGCAGGCATGACGCAAGCGACACACAGAGGGATGATTATCAAACACCTGCCGGCAGACAGGTGCGAGATTCCATAGCCTGCCCCGACTAATCGTGGTGACCATTAA
>JBBDSB010000468.1:0-4493 GCA_040905205.1 Cyclobacteriaceae bacterium | reverse complement strand
TGGCAAAAAAATAATCGCCACGAATGCACGAATGATAAGTGTTTTAAAATTCCCTAAGATTAAGTCGAATCTCCAGGTTTATAGGGTTTCACTTCCAGGTAAACTCCAATAAAGTCAAAAACCCGACTGACATTTTTGACTTCCACACTGTATACAAATTTTTCACTTACCTTTAATTCATTGGTTGCATTTGGGGTTTGCCAATCTGAGGATGCCTGATTTCACTTGGACCCTGATGCATAGCACCTCAATGTCGAAGTTGGAAATTGTAGCAGGCTGGCTGATTTGAAAGGGGTTTCAGTACGTAACGGGTTGTATTTTGCCTATTTCCGGTTCAATTTACATAAGCTTCAAAAAGTTGTTCGAAAGTTTCCTCAAGATTTTCTGATATTCCGGGGTGTGGCCGGGAGGTCTGTATGATGGAGCTTCTGACAGCTGTAAGCCAACGGAATCTTTCGGAAATATTACGGCTGGCAAGTGGCCCCCCATTTTTGTTCCCATCACAGATTTTGGTAAAGGCATCAAGATAAGTCTGTATCAATGCTATTTCTGCGGAAGGATCCAAGGCGATTAACTTTTTCCGGTCCATCAGTATTCCGCATTTCAAATAATTTATTTTGATGGAACACAAGATGACACCCACATTGATGAATTCCTCCCTTTCCACCCTTGGAACTACCCTGATGATGGCAAATTCATACAAGTGTTTGTCTGGCATGTTGTGCTTCTTTTACGAAAATTTCAGAATTTTCCAATCGGAGCAAAAGAAAATCCAGATAGGTTTTTCTCAGGACATCCACCGGACCCTCTTCGCCCATGGCCAGTAACCATTCATCTGGAAGGCTGTTTACTATGGTTTGAAGGATTTTTGGGGTGATGATTTTTTTAAATTGGGCATCCACTTCCTCCAAATTATCCATTTTCCCTGGCAATAGGTTTTTCGTTTCTTGACCATTCACTCCAGGAACCTACATACAATTGGGGTATTTCCATCCCGGCATGGGAAAGTGCCAATAGGGTATGGCAGGCCGTTACACCTGAGCCACAGTGGACAATAGTTTGATCGGTTGGCGTATTTCCCAATGCCTGTCGGTATTTTTTTTTCAGGGTTTCTGGGGATAGAAAGAAACCATCTTTGTCCAGGTTGCCGGAAAAGGGAATATTAACCGCACCGGGAATGTGCCCGGCCACCAGGTCGATGGGTTCATTTTGTCCCAAATACCGCTCCGCTTCCCTTACATCCACTAAACGATGATCCTTTTCTTTCACTGCATTTTCTACCTCAGTCAATCCAGCTATGGGTAGCAACCAGGCATCCCCAGGGTAGGGTTCTTTTTCCTCCAAGTTTTCAATCGTGGAGCTCAGGGGAAATCCAGCTTCAATGGCAGCGTCCATTCCTCCGTCCAATACTTGTATCCTTTTATGGCCCAGAGCTTTTAGCATCCACCAAAAACGGGCTGCAGACATGGCCCCGTTTTTGTCATCATAGACCACCACATGGCTTTCAGAACCTATACCCAGGGAGCCCAGGGTTTTGGCAAATGCTTCCGGTTCTGGTAAAGGATGCCGACCACCCATAGCGGCATCTTCTTTAACGTGGGACATTTGGCTGTTGAGGGCCACATAAAGTGCCCCTTTGAGGTGGCTTTGCTCAAATTTATCCTCTCCAAACCGGGCATCGATCAGGAGCAGCTTTTCAGATTTTTGTAACGCCAATAATTCTTTGGGTGATATTAGGGGCTTGTCCTGTGTCATGAAATCTGTGGGGTGGTTTTGGTTACTGATGATTTTACTGGTAAAGGATACCTAATATTTAACTTCCTGGCAGCGCTAAAATAAGCTTTTAAAAATTGATTGGCGGTTATGAATGGAATGGCAGATTTACGACATTATGGCAGATTGGGATCCTCCGGCAACCCATGTTTTTTGAAAAAGGTGGCTGGGTCTTCTGGAATTTCTACTGTCTCATCAAATTCCCTTCCTGTTTTTTCAAACAGATCTCTTCTGCCTTTGATGTCATCCACCAATTCCATATAGGCAATCTGCCCAACCCTGACCGCTACTCTGCGTGGCACTACCACGACGCCATCAGAATCGGCCACGATCACATCCCCCGGGTAGACGGTACATCCTCCAACCACCACGGGTCTTTGTACGTCGATCACTTCATTTCTCCCGATGCGTTCTCCCCGGCCCCTTTTGGTATAATCGGTATAAACCGGATTTTTTTGTCGTATGACCTCGTCAATGTCCCGGACCCCACCGGCAGAGACCAGGCCAACAGCTCCTTTTTCCTGCCAATCCAGGATGTTTTTGGAACCGGTGGAGCCGGTGTCGTTGTCATCCCGGTTGTCCATTACCACTACCGTACCTTTTTTAATAAATTCCCCAAAAGGTTCGGCAGACAACTGGGAATACCACATACCTCTCCATTTTCGGTAGACTTCATAATTCTCAGGTTGGGTGAGGTCTGCCCCGGGATGCATAGGCCTGTTGGTAGGACCATAACGGACGGTGACAGCGATACCTGAAAAACGGTGTTCCATGGTTTCCACATCCCGCCATAAAGGAGCAATAGTTGGATCCATTACCCCCACATCCATATAGCCCACCGTAACCAACCCATCTACCACATCGGTTACACGTGCTCCCTGGTACAGCTCCAATAAAACATGGTCCGGTACATCTGCTACCCCCTGAGCAGCCGCATTTTTACCAAAACTCAGGGATATGGCGAGAAGCATTCCGAAAAGGAATCTTTTTCCATTGATGTGATTGGATAAAACAATTGGTTTTAATAGGTTTTCAAACATGGTTATTGGGGTTTAAATTGACGAAAGGACCATAACAATTCCTTGTTCTCCTCCATCCTTCCGGAGCTTTTGGAGATAAAATATTGGCACATGTGTTGGGGATCAACAATTGCCTCAAAAACCACATCTGAAGGTTTTTGAATTTGAAGGACTACTTTTATAGTTGGCGGAGCATTCATTAGGTTGAGTTTGTAAAGTCTTTAAATGAAAATACCCAAAATCTCCCAGGTGGACTTTCGCTTCCGGATCCATGATAGAATCAACTTTTAATTATTCGTAGCAAGGTAGCCAATTTTATTGTGTTTGGGAACTGGAATTTACGACAAAACTGGGGGCATTTGCGAAAATAAAAAGGAGAGAGTGAATGGAAAATTTAAAAAAAGAAAACCCGGAAATTTTATCCGGGTGTAAGCTAATAGGGTTATTGTTTTGGTTGTTTAGGTATACATGGCGCCATTTATCTGCAAAGTCTGACCGGAAATGTAAGTACTCCTATCAGACCCCAGAAAAACACAGGCATCGGCCACCTCTTCAGGTTGGCCGCCACGTTTCATGGGTATACCATCCCGCCATCCCTGAACGGTTTTTTCATCCAATACGGATGTCATCTCTGTTTCTATGAAGCCGGGAGCGACCGCATTGCACCTGATGTTTCGGGATCCCAATTCCAAAGCCACGGATTTGGTGAATCCAATGATACCAGCTTTGGAAGCTGCATAATTGGCTTGCCCTGCATTGCCTTTTACGCCTACTACAGAGGTGATATTGATGATAGAACCTGCCTTGGCTTTCATCATTGTACGCGTAACCGCTTTTACGGTGTTGAAACAGGATTTAAGGTTGGTATTGATGACTTCATCCCAGTTTTCTTCACTCATTCTCATCAGGAGGTTGTCCCGGGTGATGCCCGCATTATTGACCAGTATGTCCAGTCCTCCCAGTTCTGCGACCACATCCTTTATTAGTTGTTCAGCAGCTTTAAAATCAGCGGCATCCGACCTGAAGCCTTTGGCCTTGATGTTAAATTTTGCCAATTCCTCTTCAAGTTGTTGACCTTTTTCTACATTGGATAAATAAGTGAAGGCCACATCCGCCCCCTCCTGGGCAAATCGAATGGCAATGGCCCTTCCTATTCCTTTAGAAGCTCCTGTAACCAAGGCTTTTTTACCAGTAAGTAATCCCATACTTAAATTTTTGAATGTTTTTTATTTTCAAAAATAGGGAATTATTTCCTTAAATATAATTTTGATTACTCTTATTGGCCTACGCAACAGCTCGAAAAATTCCTAATGAATTTTAAAAGGCTAAGGTTTAGCCGCTTTTCAAAATTCAGACTCAAATTTTTTTCTGAACATTATTATTATAAATTTGCATAGCAAAAAAGGAATTATAAAAATATAAATATGTCTTCAACAAAATATGATGTCATTGTTCTGGGCAGTGGGCCTGGGGGCTATGTTGCTGCTATCCGCGCGTCTCAATTAGGACTTAAGGTAGCCATAGTGGAAGCTGAGGAATTGGGAGGTATCTGCCTGAATTGGGGCTGTATCCCCACCAAAGCTTTGATCAAGAGCGCCCAGGTTTTTGAATATATCCATCATGCTGAGGATTATGGGATAACGGTAAAAGATCCTAAAGTCAATTTTTCGGAAGTGATCAAAAGGAGCAGGGAGATAGCCA
>JBBDSB010000467.1:0-4533 GCA_040905205.1 Cyclobacteriaceae bacterium | reverse complement strand
TGATAGGAGCAATTAAAAAGGAGATGGTGGTCGCCAGGTTGATCAATTGATTGAAGGCCGTCATGAAATAGGCGATAACACACAAACCCCCAATAGTAATCAGGCTGATCCATATAAGATAATGCTTCCTGGTTTCCTGTTTATCCCTCATGATGGCAATGGTTCTCGCCGTAGAACGGGCATAGCCATCCATTACGCCAATGCAGGTTCCCAGCATGATGGTAAATCCGGCTGCAGCAATAATTGGAAAAGTCCAGGCTCCTAGTTGTGCAGCATATAATCTGACTACGCCGGAAGCGAAACCAACATTGTCATCCGGTAAGGTATTTCCGGTTCCATAAAGCAGGAAAGCGCCCAAAACTACAAAACACAACGAAAGCACGCCAGAAGTCCAGTAGCCGATATTGAACTCCAAAACTGTTTCTTTCACAGAAGGTTGGTAACCACTTTGCTTGATCCTTTCTATCGTCCAAAGTCTTTAAAAATAGGTTTAATTTCAAAATTTAAGATTTTAGGATGCTGGCCATTCCACTCCCAATTTGTCTCCCAATGCTTTAAGATCTGCCACCACCGGGTCCAGGAGGGGAATGCCTTTCACTGACCTTTCGGCTTCCAATTCCCTTTCGGGATCACCGGGTATCAATACCTTTTCCTGACCCGGCACGGGTGTGGCCTCCCTGAACCGGCTGATCCAGTTGTCCATATGACTTTTAAATTCATCAGCAGGCCGAAAAGCATCCACCCGCATGGCCCCAAAGAAATGGCCCAGTCCTTCTCCCACCGGGTTGGGATGCGGGTCTAAAAAGGCAACAAAAGGAGGCACCCAGGGACCATAATTGGCTCCTGAAAGTAAAGCCGAGAAGATATCCACTACCGCACCCAGTCCATACCCTTTATGAGATCCATGTTCCCTGTCCCCGCCCAAAGGCAAAAGTGCCCCGCCTTCTTTTACCCCATTCGGATTGGTAGTGGGTTGGCCTCCTTTATCCTGTATCCATCCTAAAGGAGCTTCTTTTTGCTTTCGCAGTAGAATTTCCAGTTTCCCATTGGCCGCAGTGGTCGTGGCCATATCCAATACAAAGGGGGGCTGTTTCCCGGCAGGAATGGCCACCGAAATCGGGTTAGTACCCAATAAACGCTCCAGGGAAAATGTAGGACTGACCAAAGGACTGGCATTGGTCAGGGAAATGCCAATCATATCATGTTTTAAAGCTTCCATCGCATGAATGCCTGCTATACCATAGTGGTTGGAATTCCGCACAGACACCCAACCTGTTCCAGCGGTCTGGGCTTTGCTAATGGCCACCTGCATGGCATAAGGGGCCACCACCAACCCAAGGCCACCGTCTCCATCCACCACTGCTGTACTGGGGGTTTCATGGGTGATTTTTATGTTCGGGCGGGCATTGATCCGGTTGGCTTCCCAAAGCCGAACATACCCTGATAATCGGGCTACCCCATGAGAGTCCACACCCCTGAGATCTGCTGCAAGCAAAACCCGGGTGGCTATTTCTGCATCCTTTTCCGGACAGCCGATTTTCAATAAAATATTCTTTGTGAAACTTTCGAGTTGTTGTAAGGTAAATGTCATGGAGGAAAAATCCTTTTAAGCAATGTAATCCTACAAAAATGCAAAAAAGTCAAGGAAAGCGAAATGTTTTTCTTTATTCATATTGCCAGTTGGTTTCCTTTACCTGGAACTTAATTTTTTCATTGGTCATCAATTCCGATAAAACACCCTCCTTCAAGGAAAAAGTAGAGCAGGACAGGTAATCAGTGGGGACATGCTTCAGAATGAATTGAATCAAACAGGAAGCCACCACGATCATATCCACCCTCATCGGTATCATACCGGGAATGTTCAAACGCTCTGTTTTGGTCAGGTTTACCAATCTTTCCGCAATGGCGTAAAAATCTTTAATGGGAAGGAGATAATGGTGAATATTTTTGGATTTGGATTGGGAGGTGGAGGCCAGGTAAATATCGGTAAGTGTATCAAAAGTTCCCGAGGCACCTACCAAGTGCCCGGGTCGATACTTAAGGATGGCGGCAATAAGTGATTTTAATTTCTCCTCCAGGTACCTGTCCAATTTATCAATTTCCTCAGGCAACATTGGATCATGGTAATGGAAAAGGTCCAACAATCTTTGTCCTCCGATTTCGAAACTTTTTTTCCAAAGGGCCTCTTCCTCGTTTCCAATGATGAACTCCACCGAGCCTCCCCCGATATCCATCATCAGGCAATTTTCCTGGTTCAGGCTTTTGCTCATCCGGATGCCTTTGTATATAAGATCGGCCTCCCTGTCCCCATCAATAATATTAACCTTTATTCCGATTTCCTTTTGGATTCTGGCAATAAATTCCCCTCCGTTTTGCGCATTTCTTACCGCACTGGTAGCAAAGGCAAAAACCAGCTCTATTTTTTCCCCCTTGATCAAATTGCTGAAATGTGTCAGGGTATGAAATGCCCTTTTTTGGGCTTCCGGCAGAATGGTGTTTTGATTGATGCCGCCCTGCCCGATTTTTACAGGTACTTTTTCTTTATACAGAACATCGTAGCTAGAATCTTCCACCGACACCAATAATAAGTGAAAAGTATTGGTTCCCATATCGATTACGGCTGCTTTTCTCATCATTGTCTTAATAAATCAAAAGTTTTGCGAATATAAAAAGTTTATTTTATAACCATGGCACTCTCTGATTTTATATTCAAAAAAATGATGTTAAGATAAGGTTATGTCAATTTCATTCTAGGAATATTGGAATAATTCAATAAATCATTAGGAAATTTGGTACGGTTTTGGGAGGCTTTGGTTTCAAATGCCGAATTTCATTTTTCAGAATCAACTGCGCTCCCTATCTTTGACCAAATCCTGTAGATAAAATGAAAAATCCACCGAATCAAACTGAAAATGAAAGGAAAATAGAGGCGTTGAAGGTGAAAAATCGATTGGCTCTGAAGGGCGGGGGAGAAAGCAGAATTGAGGCGCAACATAAAAAAGGAAAGCTAACCGCCAGGGAAAGATTGGTTTTATTGTTGGATGAAGGTTCCTTCGAGGAGCTGGATAAATTTGTTGTCCATAGGAGCAAACAGTTTGGTATAGACAAAGAAAAGTACCCCGGAGATGGCGTGGTCACCGGTTATGGTACGGTGAATGGGAGATTAGTATATGTGTATGCTCAGGATTTTACGGTTTTTGGGGGTTCACTATCTGAAACACACGCCGAAAAAATCTGCAAGATCATGGACATGGCGCTAAAAAACGGAGCACCTGTAATCGGTCTCAATGATTCAGGAGGGGCCAGGATTCAGGAAGGGGTCAACTCCTTAGGGGGCTATGCTGATATTTTTTATCGAAATACCCTTGCTTCCGGAGTAGTCCCCCAAATTTCCGCCGTCTTGGGTCCCTGTGCAGGAGGCGCCGTTTATTCTCCAGCCATTACCGACTTCGTGTTCATGGTAAAAACCACCTCCTATATGTTTGTCACCGGACCCAACGTGGTGAAAACAGTAACACATGAAAATGTGAGTGCGGAGGAATTGGGTGGTGCCCTAGCACACAGCACCAAAAGCGGGGTAGCCCATTTTGCCTTTGACAGAGAGGTGGATTGCATCGAAAACATCAAAGCCCTCTTAAGTTACCTGCCCCAGAATTGTGAGGATGAACCTCCCCAGGAGCCTTACCGGGGGCAGGATGAAATCCGACCCGATTTAGATGGCATTGTCCCTGAAAACACCAATCAACCCTATGACATGAGGGAAGTAGTGGAAGGAATAGTGGATAACCGTGTTTTTTTGGAAGTGCACCGGGATTTTGCCGAAAACATCATTGTTGGCTTTGCAAGGATTGCAGGCCGTCCCATTGGGATCGTAGGGAACCAGCCTGCTTTCCTTGCCGGGGTCCTGGACATCAAGGCATCCACAAAAGCGGCCCGTTTCGTCCGCTTTTGTGATGGTTTCAATATCCCCCTTTTGGTCCTGGTGGACGTCCCGGGATTTTTGCCGGGAACGGATCAAGAATGGAACGGCATTATTTCAAATGGAGCAAAATTGCTTTATGCCTTTTCCGAAGCTACCGTGCCAAGGATTACGGTGATTACCCGAAAAGCCTATGGTGGTGCTTATGATGTAATGAATTCCAAGCACATCGGTGCAGATCTTAATTTTGCCTGGCCAAGTGCGGAGATTGCCGTAATGGGCCCCAAAGGCGCTGCGGAGATCATTTTTAAAAAAGAGATCTCTGCCGCAGAAGACCCGGAAGCCAAACTTAAAGAAAAAGTCGATGCCTATTCGGAAATGTTTGCCAACCCCTACACTGCTGCTGAGCGGGGTTTTATCGATGAAGTGATCATGCCAGATGAAACCAGGTTAAAATTGATCAGGGGTTTTAAAATGCTGGAAAATAAAGTGGATAAAATGCCAAGGAAAAAGCATGGTAACATTCCGCTTTGATGCTAACTTTAAGAAATCAAATTTTTAAATAGCCCTTACAATATGAAATCGAGCCTGCCTGAGGCAGACAGGCATGACGC
>JBBDSB010000466.1:0-4544 GCA_040905205.1 Cyclobacteriaceae bacterium | reverse complement strand
ACCAAAATAGTGTCCGGATAGAAATTACCGGAACTGTAACGGATGAAAATGGTGCCCCCATTCCTGGTGCCACCGTACTAATAGAAGGTACAACCACTGGCACTGCCACAGACATCGATGGCCAATTTACCATAGATGCCCCTGAAGGTGCTGTCCTGCTGATTTCATTTATAGGTTACCAATCCCAGCGGATAACGGTAGCCAATCAAACGACCCTGAATATTACCCTTATGGAAAGTCAGTCCTCCCTGAATGAAGTAGTGGTGGTGGGTTATGGTGTCCAGGAAAAAGTAAATTTAACAGGTGCTATTTCCACCGTAAATTTTGATGATGAATTAACCAACCGTCCATTGACCAACGCTTCACAGGCCCTCGGAGGTACGGCTTCCGGGGTATGGGTAAGCCAAAATTCCGGAAAACCAGGCAGTGACGGTGCCCAGATCAGGGTGCGAGGTTGGGGAACATTGAACAATTCCAACCCTTTGATCATTGTGGATGGGGTGGAAGGATCTTTCGATCAATTAAACCCCAATGATATCGAAAACATTTCTGTGTTAAAAGATGCTGCTAGTGCGGCCATTTATGGTTCTAAAGCTGGCAATGGGGTGGTGCTGATCACCACGCGCATGGGAAAAAGGAATGAACAAATGCAGGTAAATGTCAATTCCTATTTTGGCATTCAATCTCTTGGAAGGAGATATGATGTGATTAATAACAGTGCCGAACATATGGAAATCACAAATCAGGCCCTTGAGAATGAAAATTCTGCTCCGTTATTTTCGGAAAGTTTAATAAATGAATTCAGAACAGGGGATGATCCTTATAAATACCCCAATACAGACTGGTTTAAGGTCTTGTTCAATACTGCAAATATTCAGGAACACAATGTTTCAATCAGGGGAGGGTCGGCCCAAACATCCTCTTTCCTTTCTTTCAATTATCTGAACCAGGAAGGAATGGTCCCCAATACCAATTCACAAAGATATGGATTACGGGCCAATATGGAATCCAATGTCAAAGATTGGCTGACCGTGAGCGGAAGGTTTAATTATATCCGCAGGGAATCGGAAGAACCTTATGCCGATATTACCTATGGCTCCCTGGGAAGGGTTTTCGAAATGTTGGGTGGCTCAGCCCCTTACATTGCACCCTATACAAGAGAGGGTCGTTTTGGCTCGGTACAGGCCATTAACCAGGATGGTAATCTATTATTTGATAATAGAAACCCATTAATTGATGCGGCAAATGGCCTTACAAACACCGAAGAAAATGTGCTAACCTTAAATTTAAGTGCGGACATCCGCCTCAGTAAATACCTCTCTTTCAAAACCACCGTATCATCCAATGGCAGCTGGACCCTTACGGACAGGTACAACACGAGTAATTTCGGATACACGGATACCGGAGTAGAGACCATCACCAGAAATTATAACAGGGAAGGTTTGGAAATCAACCGGGGACAAATTTCAAGTGTACAGAACAACTTGTTTTCCACCCTGAATTTCAAACGAGACTTTAATGAAATCCATAGTGTTTCTGCCATAGGAGGCATTCAATTGGAGACCTTTAAGGTACAAAATATGTTTTCCCGCAGGACAGAGCCTCCCAAGGAGGGTTTGACCCAGGTGGATGCCGGAACCTCTGGGATTCAGGGTGAGGGAAATATGAACGGCTTTAGGATTTTCTCCTATTTTGGAAGGGCCAATTATACATTGATGAGCAAATATCTGTTTGAAGCAAATATCAGGGCTGATGCTTCTTCCAGATTTTCTGAGGCGAACAGATGGGGTGTTTTCCCCGGATTTTCCGCTGGCTGGCGTCTATCTGAGGAAGCGTTTATTAGAGATATACCTGCTATATCCAACTTGAAAATTAGGGCATCATGGGGCCAGTTGGGCAATCAAAATATTTCAGGTTACTGGCCTTATTTGACGGTAATCGGGCAAAACAATAACCTGAGTTATAATTATAACGGAAGTTTTTCACCGGGTGCCGCTGTGACGGCCCTGGTTGATGAAAATATCACCTGGGAAACCTCATCTTCTTTGGATATTGGGTTGGAGCTTGGCTTAATGGACGACCGTGTTACTGTGGAAGCCGATTATTTTCAGAAAACCACTGAGGATATCCTGGTTCAATTACCCATACCCTCCGTTATGGGAGGTATATCGTCACCTTTTGAAAATGTTGGGCAAATGACCAATGATGGATTTGAGTTTATTGTCAACTACAATAACCTTAAATTCGGAAGAGACCAATTGGGATTCAACATGGGATTGAACCTGACCTATATTCAGAATGAAGTGACCAAATTCAGAGGTGGGGACTCACCAGATCAATTGTACCTATTAAGGGAAGGTTATTCATTCAGGACATTATACGGATTTAATGCGATTGGAATCTACCAATCTGATGATGAAGCGCAGGAACACATGCATTCCAACCCATTCACCCCCAGTGCAGGGAATATTAAATTTGAGGACCTAAATAATGATGGAAGGTTGAATTTTGAAGATAAAATGGGATTGGGTAATACGATTCCTAAATACACCTTTGGTTTATCTCCCAGTTTTAAATATCAGGGATTTGATCTTAATCTTTTATTTCAGGGTATTTTGGGGGTTAGTATGTATACACAGAATAATTTTACAGACCTGGATTGGGAAAACAGGATGATCTCTACCCGATGGCGGGATGCATGGTCGCCTGAAAATACCGATTCAAGAAATCCAAGTTTAAAATTCAACAATCCCTGGGATAATTCGCAATCTTCTTATTGGGTGCAGGAAATTAATTTTATTAAGCTTAAAAACATTCAACTGGGTTATTCCTTCCCGGAGGCCATGGCCAACAGGTTGGGGCTTCAAAAAATGTATCTGTATGTAAACGGACAAAATGTTTTTACCATTGTGAGTAAGGATTATGAGGGGTATGATCCGGAAAGAAACACTTTTGATTCAGGCTATCAATTGTATCCCATCCCAAGAATGATAACTGGTGGTATTAACTTAAATTTCTAAAATCATGAAGACCAATAGATTCATCTTATATATATTTTCGACTTTATTGTTATTTCCATTAGGCAGTTGTGATAATGATTTTCTGGAGTTTTACCCGGAGGATAAAATCACCTCTGCTAATTTCCCCCAAAATGAGGAGGATATTAAACTGCTTTTAAACGGCGTATATGCCCACCTCCGGGAAAATTCCATTTATAATGAGGGACTTTTCGGATTTGGCGTGCTTGATGGCGCTACCCCAAATGCCTTTAACTGGGGGAATACCCCTATTGCCAGAGCAGGAAATGGGCAACTTAATTCAAGTGATGGCAGCATTGTAAATTTTAGGTGGACCCGTTCTTATGGGATCATTTTCAGGGCCAATTACCTGTTGGATGCATTGGAAGCAGTAGAATTGAGTGAGGAGCAAAAAACCACCTTCAGGGCCGAAGCCAGGTTTTTACGGGGATTGGCCTATTCCATTTTGGCCGAAAGTTTTGGGGGTGTTCCCATTATTCTGGAAGCTTTAACCACCGAAGAGGCCAGAAATATTACCAGATCAACGCAAAAGGAAACCTGGGACCAGGCCATTGCAGATTATGATATGGCCATAGAAAACCTGGATATAGATGCGCCCGAGGTAGGAAGGGCTACAAAAGGCACTGCCCTGGGTATGAAGATGAGGGCATTATTGTACCAGGGAAATTATGAAATGGTTCTGGAAGTTATCGATGAAATTGATGAATTAGGTAAATATGGCTTGTTTCCCAGCTATGAAGGTCTCTTTAGGTTGGAAAATGAAAACAATCAGGAAGTGGTTTTCGACATCCAATACATAACCGGGGAAAATTCGCAAGGTTCCCTGCATGACCAATTTTGTGGAACAGGTACAGGAAGCTGGACCAGAGGTAGCCGGTATGTACCCACCGATGATTTGGTAAATGCCTATGAAATGATTGATGGCTCTTCCGTAGATCCAAATAACCCTTATGAAGGCAGGGATCCGAGACTGGGTTTTACTGTTATACTTCCTGGTTCTTATTTTTTAGGATATCGATTTCCCAATTACGTATATCCAGGTGGGGCATTTAATCATCCGGGTAACAGATTGAAGCACCTGAGCACCAGGAAATACCGAATAGAACCTGAGTCAGATCTGCCCCCTTCAGGACAGTCATCGCTGAACAATATCATATTACGGTATGCGGATGTGATTTTATCAAAAGCCGAAGCCATTATTGAAACCAATGGCAACATTGACGAGGCAATCACCCTAATCAACAGGATAAGGACAGAAAGAGATGATGTCAAAATCACCTCACTGCCGATGGGCCTTTCTCAGGAGGAAGCGAGAGAAAAGTTAAGGCATGAAAGAAGAATAGAGTTTGCCATGGAAGGTTTGTATTGGTCAGATATCAAAAGATGGAATATTGGGAGTGAAATTTATCCCGTAGAAGTTCGGGACCACACAGGAAGTCTTTTAGAAACCAAATTCCCAGATGGGTATTTGGATTTTTATCAGCTTCTTCCCATTCCTGACAGTGA
>JBBDSB010000465.1:2805-4552 GCA_040905205.1 Cyclobacteriaceae bacterium | reverse complement strand
TCCCAGAAGCGGTAAGCGTCAGGCGAGTCTGAAAATCTAATACTTACGTTATCCTTACTTTTTGTTTTTCTGATATCTCCCTGCAATGAAACTCTTTTAAAAATAGGTCTTGGAACATATTTATTTGTCGCACTTGATTTATAAAAAGTAATTTCACACAGAATCTTCGACTGTTTATTTTTTTTGAGTACAAATGCACTATATGACTTTAATTCATCATCCCTATCCCATATATAGCAATTGTCTTCATTATTAGTCTCTTTAATAATTATCTCATTGAGATCTCTCTCAGTTAAATCAAATTCATGATCAAACGTATCATCACGCGTAACTACATACTGTTCCATACAATCCCTCTACTCCTTTATATATTAAATTAGTATTCACCCCTCCCTCAAAATCGTAATCTCACAACCCTTACACTTTCTCACTTCCTGGTAGTGATCCGCAATATCAAACCAACCATTCGTCTTTTGAAAAATATCGAGTCCTCTGCCGAGAATGATTTTCCACCCGTTATCTGCAGTAATAGAACGGTCGTGTAAATCTTCATCAAATTCGTAGCTGAATTTAATTCCTACCGGTTCCAGAGAATTGACCATATCGGTAAATGCTTCTTTTGCATTTTCGATATAGGCTTCATTATTGTTTGTTTTCAAATGGATACTTACTTCTTCATCCGGCTGCTTTAGTTTTGTCACCAATCGGGCAAATTCCATAAAATTTTTCAACTGATAGGGTAGGCGTATGTACGGATCAATGATCTCTATCTTTGTTGCCCCTTTAAGATAGGAGCCAAACAGTTTTTCATAACTGACACCAGTCTGGTTCTCGTAGATAATCTTTTGGCCTGCTTCCGGTTCAACCTCATTAGGTTCTTCTCTTTTTACATCTTGCGAAACCGTTTCAATATGATCGGATTCAGAATCTCCATTTTTTATAAGAGAACCATACTCAATCATTTCCAGGGTTTGAATAGATTCTTTTTTTCCGGATGACTTAATTGAATAGCTGAAATCCACTTCTTCAAACGTCTCATCCATTTTTATGAGTTGCTGTTTTACACGCATACGGCTTTCTATAGCAATATTCAGCAACTGTCTGGCATCTTCTTCAGTGTATTCATCATGGGGATATATGACCTTGATCATCCCTGAAAAGGTTTTTGATATGGAATCCCTGTCGCGTGTTGTAATAGAATCAGATAACTCAAAGTGTTTTTTATAGGCCTGGGTGTGATCTTCTTTTCGTAGTTCTTTTAAAATCTCGGCCAGGTAATCCACGATAAACCCGTAGTCTCCGGTGAACATTTCATTTCTCAATTTCTGTATTTCCCATCCGGGAATGTAGTTGTGCAGCCTGTCCAGAAATGCCGTGTCGTAATACTGCTCGGGCAGGGCGTCAAACAAGTCACTGTGCTTAATCATATAGGGTACCGCATGATCTGTATTGCCGACAAAGACCATGGATGCAGAAGCCCCGTACACTTCTGTACCTCTGGAAAAGGATTTGTTGGCCATGTAGTTTTTCATGATGTCCACAAGCCCGCGATCCGCTTTCTTTTTTTTGCCGGCAAATTCATCGTAGGCCACTACATCCCAGTAGCCAACCAAACCGATATCACCCGTAGAATTATTCACAAAAAGCTTGGCTTTGGTCACTTCCCCGCCTGAGATCAATATTCCGTGTGGAGACATCTCCGAATAAATATGAGATTTCCCGGTTCCTTTTGGGCCAAGTTCGATAA
>JBBDSB010000465.1:0-2705 GCA_040905205.1 Cyclobacteriaceae bacterium | reverse complement strand
ATTGCCACGTGCCTGAGTCCAAGATTGGCAAAGGTTGTTTCGTATATATCGCGTTTATCATTCAACTGAACCGAAACCTTATCAATAATTCTGTGCGAACCTTTTTCCCTGATATTTGATTTTATGGTTTGTGCTTCATCCCTGTGAACAAAGTGATCTGCAATGATCTTTTTTACGCGCTCTACCCCTTCATTGATAGTTTCTTCATCATCGGTTGCACAATACTGACCCAGTAAATATTCCAGAACATACGTGGGTACGATCGCATTTCCTTTTACCAATTTGGTGAGATCTTTACGAACAACTTTACCCGGGAAATGCCGGTTAAGTGATTTATCTAATTCTGTCATATCTGTCTAATCAAAATCATGTGCTGTTGTAGTTACAAACTGATACCTGAATTCCTTATAAGTTTTCCACTGCGAGGATCCTTTTATGGGTTCTTCCAATCGTAAGACAATCCATTCACCGTAGTGTTCACTGGCGGCGCTTGATATCTGGAAGGTATGTTTTTCTTCTCTGTTTCTCTGAGCACCGCTCTTGAAGTCAAAATTAAATACGAATTCATCCGACAGCTTGGTGCCATTTTCGGTGTAAAGGGCCGCTTTGATTTTCCTTGACAATACCTTGTCGGAAACTGCTTCTGTCTGAATAAACGACACTGGCAACAGATTGGAGGATATACGGTCTGATTTTTTGATGATATCAATTTCAACCTGTTGTGCCTTACGTCCGGATTTATATCCAACCTTCATTACCGGTATCATCACTTCCTGCAAGCTTGCCCCTCCGTGCACAAACCGGCTGCCAGCACCTTTGATGCGGATCCGGTTGATCGTTTTCGGAATCAGCACATCCACGTCAGATTGCAAGCCTAATTGGTCCCCTTTAAAATGGGTAAGTGCATCATTTCCGGTCAGTCCTTTGCCTATAACAAATCGTCGGTTCTTTTTCCAGATATCACCTTCGATTTCGGACAAGGCAAAATCACTTTCGTGCAGCGCTTCATGTTGATAGAGAAAGCCGTGATCGGAAGTAACAATCACATTGGTGTGTGCCATAATGGTATTAATGCGCACCAGTAGGGTCACAAGGTAGTCCAGTTCTTCTTCTACCGCCTCAAATACCCTCAATTCACTGTCCCGGTCATCTCCGGTTTTGTCAATAATATTGTGATAAATGTAAATCAGGTCGTGGGCTTTGGTAAAATCACGCCCTTCTTTCTTGCTGTGCATCTCCATGTACTCTTCCGCACTGATAGCAGCCGATTGTATACCCGGGATTTTTTTCAGCACCTGTTCCCTGGCCGGTTGACCAACAGTCGACATTCCATCACATTCCACGGTTTCAGCTCCCTGTTTTATTTCAATGGCCTTATGTGGCAAGAGAGACGCCATTCCCAATTGTGTGTAGGATGGCAAAGAACTGATCATATAAGAAAAATCATCTTCCACGAAACGGTGATCGGAAATCATATTCTGAAACAGTTCACGCCCTGCTTCATACCGGAGGGCATCAGAGATCACCACAATCACACGCTGCTTTTTCTCAACAAAGGCTTTTATGTATTGATTGTAAAAATCATGCTGGGCCGTACGGCCTTTGGTTGGCCAGTTTTCCAGATCATCGATTATGTACTGCCATTTTTGATTGATTTCCAGCAACCAGTCATTGGAATAGATTTTCTCGACTTTTTCCGCCAGGGATTTCAGGATGCTGCTCTGTTTGCTTTTCCGGTAGTGATACACAAACTTTCGATAGTGATAATCCACTTTATAGAAATCCCGGCTATATAACCGGGCTCCCTCTTCCAGTGAACTGAAATGAAACTCTTTGTCAAAATAACCGCGAGCCAGATCAATCATAATGGCCGCATGTTCAACAGCTTTATAAATCGGCTGAAATGTAGCATACCAGAACTTGTTCGACCGGATTTTAAAAATTTCCTGAACCCGTTCGTCCGAGATATCCTCTTCCAGCAGACGGCTTACTATGGTAGCCAGTATTTCCCTGTCTGTACGTTCGAACAGGTCGTCGGAAACAATTTGATCAAGTGGCTTACCGGAAATCAGGTTCTCAATATCCAGATCATCTTGCACCTGTTTGGAGAACGATTTAAATATTTCATCAAGCCCATAGGTCTGTTTCCAGCGGGAGAGCAGGATTTTTGCCTCATGGTGGTTCTCACCGGTCCGGGTCAGCGGGAAATGTTCTTTAAAGATCACCAGGAGAAAATCATACAAGGATGGTTCGGGAACCGCATACTCATACCGTTCGGCTACTTTATCCCAAAAGTGATCGTGTAATTCAAAACGCTCCAGTTCTTTTTGGATCTGATCTTCCCGGCCGGCTGCTTTTTGGCTGATGAATTGTAAGAGCTGCCCCTGAAGGTCGATTTCAATGGTATCAAACACCACCGACAACATTTTATTCAAGCACTGCTCGTAAGAATCTTTTTCATCATACAGCTCCAGAAACTTTTCATTCCTTGCCTGGCTGTTAAAGAACTCTTTATGATTCTCCACCAGGGGTTTCAGTTCAAACGGCAGGCCGAGTTCCTGCAGAATCAAACCGACCGGATCGCTGTGATAGACTTTATGGGCCAATTGCAGGTCCAGTAACCAATTCACCGCATCTTTGGGCTGCGCATGAGGAAAATAAAGCAGAAAGTTCTGTGCCGGTTTCTCTTTAGTTACCAGGTGTTT
>JBBDSB010000464.1:0-26589 GCA_040905205.1 Cyclobacteriaceae bacterium | reverse complement strand
TCATCATCAGCATCCAAAAATTGGATCCAGTCAGACGTTGCATTCGCAAGCCCTAGATTTCGTGATGCTGATGCTCCTTTGTTCTCCCGATTGGGATGATGAAGTACTTTAATTAAGGGTTTTTTATTGGCAAGCTTTTGGGAAATTAAAAAAGAATTATCTTCTGAACCATCATCTACAATCAAAACCTCGGAAACGAATGGATCATTAACGACTGATAGAACAGCCCTCTCGATGGTGTCTTGGTTATTATATACCGGAATGATTACAGTAACCAAATTCAACCTAACACCTCATCATATATGTCCAATAACTTTTTGCCCAAGACTGCTGAATCAAAATTATCTTTGATAAATTTCCTGGCAGATATACCCATTTTAAGCCTCCTTTCACTATCATTGAGAAGGATTACCAATAACCTTGCGAACTCATCTACATCACCAGCAGGTATCAAAATTCCTGTTTCTCCATTTAATATACTCTCCCCTACTCCTCCAACATCAAAAGCCAAAACAGGTAGTCCCATTGCCTGTGCCTCAATCAAAACTAATCCTTGAGTTTCAGCCCTATTGGTTACCTGCTGTACCCTACCTGTATAAACGAACAAATCACCTTGACTAAGAATAGCCGATACAATAGATTGGTCTTGTCCTCCCAATAGCCTAACATGACCTGTTAATCCTTTTTCCAATACCTTAGTTTCCAGATTATCCTGAAGCGGACCATTCCCAATAATAGTCAATTCTATTTTGTTAAGACCAAAATCATGGACAACTCTGTTAACAATCTCAATTGCTGTATCAGGCCCTTTCAAATCAACCAACCTCCCAACATATATTATGCTATAAACCTCATTTTGAACTATCTTTACTGGATAGTTGAGTTTATTAAAAAAACTTATATCAACCCCCATTGGTAAAACCTTAACCCTAAAATTTATTTCCTTATCAATTCTTTCCAATATGCCACGCATGTAAAACGAATTCACAGTGAACAGCTTTGAAGATCTAAAAAGTTGACGATAAAGTTTTTTGTTTTTTTCAGTCTGATTAGGTGCCAAATCATACCCATGAAAACTTACCATATATGGTAATCCCTCAAAAAGTCCCAAAGAAACAAATTTAGCAAAAAAGGCTCCCACATTTCCAAAATGAGCGTGCACCAAATCATATTCATTAATTCCCTTTAGCCGGGAATAATAAATAAAATATGTAAGTTTTAGTCCAGAAACACCAAAATTAATGGGACTAAGGCATTTAATTAATGGGGCAAAATTCAACCAAAACCCATCATTTTTCAGAAATCTCATGACTTCAGTAAGCCTCCCTCTCCAAGACTTAGGAATATTTGCGACCGTAGTAATTTTATATTCCAACCCATATCCTTGATACTGGGAATGAAGGTTATCTAAGGGTCCTGGGTAAAGTGAAAATATTTGTACATCAATGCCTCTTTTTATCAAAAATATAATTTGATTCAAAATAAAGGTTTCCGTCAAAGCTGGAAACTCGTGAAGAAGAATAGCAATTTTATTAGGTTTCAAAAAGTATGTGTTTATTGAGTATTTTTTTAAGATGGGTATCTTTAAATGCTAGAATGTTATCGTGATGTGGCAATTCATATGCTTTCTGAACAGAAACCAACTTCGAAATTTTTTCTTTGGAAAGGCTGAACTTGTAAATCATATAGCCATTGAGATGAGTAAGAAAGTGGAATAAATCTTCCGTGTTATAGTTAAAGTTATTTCTGTCGCTAGAACATTCAATCACTAAGATTGGACCTTCTTTCTGCGATAAAATACCTTGAGTTCCTTTTAATACTTCCATTTCAAACCCTTCAACATCAATTTTAAGTAGGTTTACCTTTCCAATATTCCTTTCCTTAAGGATATTATCCAAAGTTACCACTTCAATGTCAAATGATGGAGAATCTTTCTGAAACTCCACCAAAGAAGCTGCCCCCCTGTTGATTTGGAGATTGGAGTAGATTTTAGCCATACCTTTACCTGATCCCAAAGCTTTGTTATATGCTTCCACCTGCTTTATACCATTGACAGCAATGTTTTTTTGAAGAATCGGAAAGGTTTCAGGATGGGGCTCAAATGACAAAATAAAGCCCTTGTCCCCAACTCTACGCGCACAAAAAATTGATATCAATCCAATATTGGCCCCTGCATCAACAATAACATCGCCGGGATTAATTAGCTTGTCCAAAACCTGAAGCAAGCCTTTTTCATAACTTCCTGTCAGATATAACTTTCTCTCAATACCTTTATCATACTTTGGATTGATGAATAATAGAAACCCGTCAAGGGTTTTAATTAGCAGTTCTCCATCGGGAAGATTTTTAAAAAATATGGCATCGATAGCTTTTAGTACTCTTCCAAATCCTTTAGGTCTTTTGTCAATCAAAAATGATTTGGCCCTATGTAAAAGATGTAGTCTTTGCAAAATAAATTCGGCTAATTTAGTATCTTCTCAAAAAGTCTGTAATTCTACCATGCGCTTAAAATCTGGGGATTTTTCCACCAGGTTTTTGAAATCATCGGAAGCAACAATCTCTCCCTTGGATAAAAGAATCACCCTGTCCACATTTTTGATCGTGGCCAACCTGTGCGCCACAATTACTAGGGTGATTTTTCCTTTGAGGAGGTCAATATTTTCTTGGATGATTTTTTCGGATTCGGAATCCAAAGCTGAAGTTGCTTCATCCATAATCAGGAGGTCAATATCCTTAAACAATTCCCGGGCGATCGAAATCCTTTGTTTCTGCCCACCGCTTACCAAAATACCATTGTTACCAAGCATAGAATTTTCCTGCTCGGGAAGGTGTTTGATAAAATCCGCAATATGGGCCTTATCCAATGCTTCCCAAAAACGTTTGGTATTGTTATCGCTTTTTTCTGCCCAAAAGGTTACATTGTTAAATACAGAATCCGAAAAAATCACAGGTTCTTGGGTGATGTACCCGATTCTGGACTGATATGCCCTTAGGTCAATTTCCTCTATCCCAACCCCATCCACCGTCAGCCTACCTGATTGGTTGGGAATCAACCCAGTGATCAGGTTAACCAGGGTGGTTTTTCCGCTCCCACTTTCCCCAACAAATGCGACCGATTCATTTTTTGAAATCACTATATTGATATCCTGAAGAATGTTTTTTTCACTATAGGCAAAACATACATTTTCAAACCTGAATTCATTGCATAGTTTAACCTTTTTTCTTCCTGATTTTTGTTCTTGGTTATCTTGTAGCTCGTCAAGAAATTCACGCATATTTTCCAAAGCCCCGGAATAGGTCAGGAAATTATTATAGAAAGTCTGTAAACTCATCAGGTAAGTCAATGCCCGGTAAAAAAACAACAAACTGAGTATGATTAAACCAAGGCTCTGTCCCATCAAATTAGTCTGGATAAAAATCACAGTAATGGCTACAGCCATAATCACGGGTTCTTTACAGGCATATAGAATTGATCCATATACCCCGATCTTCTTTCCGTTGGTTTCTATTCTTTCAACCAGCCGTTCCATTTTCTTTGAATATTCGACCACCAATCCCGTTGCTTTTAAATATTTGAAAAAGGCCACTTTTTGGATCAACATGCCTTGGTATTCATGACCCTCATAAGTGATTTTTCGGGATGCTTCGACGGTCTTTTTATTGATCACTTTGAAAAGCTGGTTTGACAGCAGTCCTCCCACCATGACCATCACTGCAAATTCTGCATTGGCAAGCAATGCCAAAACCCCATACACAAATGCCATGACCGCACATTGTAGTGTCATGAAGTAGGCATTGGAAGCACCGGCTACCTTGTTGATTTCCCCTGAAAGGGAATTCTGGATTCTGCCTGAATCGGCATTTACAAAGTATTTGTAGGCATAATCCCTCAAACTATTGATCCCCTCTAATCTGAGTTTTTTGAGAAAATAGTACTGCGCACCCGTCCTATAAAACGACTCGCAAAATCTTGCAATTCCCTTGAGACTGAAGAACAGCAACATAAAGAGCAAAACGGTCGATAGATTGAGGGTAAGGCCCATGCCCTCTATACCCCTG
The DNA here is from genome assembly GCA_040905205.1 of Cyclobacteriaceae bacterium. Lineage (GTDB taxonomy): Bacteria > Bacteroidota > Bacteroidia > Cytophagales > Cyclobacteriaceae > Cyclobacterium. The sequence goes on along the minus strand of JBBDSB010000464.1, from coordinate 22,530 downwards.
GTAATAAACCCCATATTGCCCAATTCCTCAGAACTGACCTGATTGCTGCCATCCACCATCTGAAGAAGTGGTATGAACATCACAATCCCGAACCCATCCAACAAGCCCACAGAAATATTGAGTCCCATATTGACAAAAATCCTATGCCGCAGGTAACAGTAAAAAAATGAGAAATGTTTAAAATATTTTTGGAACATTAAAATGGATTTTTTCTTATTGCTAAACTTGAATTATCACTCATTTCGATTGTCAGATAAATGATTTCCTAATTCTCAAGTATGCAAAATTCATGTACGGCTTCCATTACACCATACCGGCGTAATTTCCCCCAATTCCCCTGGGAATAATCTTGTTCTGCAATAATACCTCAGTTTTTGGGTTTATATGCCTGCAGGTCTGCTTACGTCACACAATAGGAATGGTCGGTGTCAATGTATATCCAATCAATAAAGCTGTCTGGAAATCCTATGGACATATCTGTGTATTAGGCTTGGTTGATGATGATTTTTTCAAAAGCAATTTGACCTTGTAATTTTGATTCAATACCTTCACGCAAGCCTATATTGTACCTTTCAGAACCCAATGCATCAACTAAATGTAATTTTTGTGGCTTGGTAATATCCCAAATTTCCTCGCTGAATTCACCTGTATTGACCCCAAGTTCTGACACGATCCCAATTTGGGGTAGTTTCTCCAACAATACATGCCTATTTGGAAGAACTTTCAGATTAACAATGTGTTTTTGATGAAGATCAAACTTAGGCATTTGTGCATCAATTTTGTTTTGTTCATTAGAAACATTCTGATGAACAAAACTTGTAAATTGATTTTTTGATCATTTTCATGTATTCCAGGATTTTTTCTATTAGGAAATATTTTTGATTTCCCACAGTAGAAGTGATTTATCCTTATACTTTCCTTCAACTTCGGTACACTTTTCATCAATGATCAAAATAGGATCAGGAAAGTTAAATGGTTCCATTTGTAGGTTGATTGGTCTCCAATAACCGGTTTGAATGTCTTGATTGCTTTGAAAATTTATAAAACTTGTGGTTAGAAGATATTTGGAACTAGATTTTTTGATGTTCTCCACAGCTTTTGCAATATCCGCAAATGAAAAATGAACCAAACAATCTCTGCATAAAATAAGGTCAGCATTTGGTAATTGATCCTCAAAGATATTTCCTACCCGGAATTTCACATTATCCAAATCACCATATTGAGACTTATTACTTTGAATGAGCTTGTCCACGATATCCAGTCCGGTATATTGGATACCATTAAGGTTAACCTGTTTCATCCAATTGAAATCACCGCAAGGGGCGTCAAGAATTGACTTAAATTGGTATATTTTAAACGCTTTTTCCAGTTTTGATTTGAGGTTATTTGTTTGTATTAGTTCTGATCCTGTACCAGAAATACTTTGGTCTGAACCCCAATAGTTTTCCTCATATATTATTGAAAATATTTCTTTTGTATTTAATCCATCAAAATTTAATTTCTTTACCATTTTAAGTGACCTGTATATATCCAATAAGAATCTAGGAATAATTTTATTTACAGTTCGTTTCAGGGATTGAATCATTTGGTAGCTTTAAATTCCGATTTATTGTTTTTATAATTTCGTCTCAATTAACAAATATCCATTATCAGAATTTGCATCGATATAATATTCATAAAATTTATTGCTCCCCATAAGGATGACTTTTGGTAAGAATAGAAGTGGAGAAGGTTTAAAATCAAGGAAATCCTATTTACTTTTTTTAATTATCCTTTCGGGAATCCCACCGACAATGACTTGGTCAGGCACATCTTTGGTTGTGACCTAATCTTTACCGTTTGTGAAATGATTTCCGATAGCAATTTTGGGAATAATAATATTATTTGCGCATCAATGTTGATCTGGACGGAGGATGCATTTTGATAGAAAAGCTTGTAAATAATTCTTTTGATTGTTTTCAAATTACTCCAGATTAATATCAACCAATTTATCACTAAGTAATATTGAAAAATCAAAGGCAGAAGATTTTTTCAAATGAGCCCCATCCTTAAATTCCCAACCTTGATCTACGGAAAAATTTAAGTACCTTACCTCCAGTTTCTTTGCAACTGTTTCAATCCTTTTATCAAAATCGGGTATCAATTCTTGTTCATTTTGGTAAATATCCTGATGAACTGGCATCCTTATCAATATCACTTTTCCTTTGCCTTTTAAATACCTGACGGTGGCCTCTATAAATTGATATCTAACATCAGAAAATGAGGATCTTTTTAGTAGGTCTTTATAAAAGCCAACCATGAAATCTTTTCTTCCGCCAGGATTTTTTGATTGACCTGTTTGGTACCACCCATCTTAATGCAAAATTGAATGTGCTTTTGTAATTCTCATCAACAAAATTTCATAGTAGGGATTTTCAAAAAATACAGCGGGACAAATAATAGGGCATTTAGATCACCCCAAGCGATAAATGTCCAGTTGGCCCAATGCCAAAAGCCTGAAACCAGAAAGATGATCAAAATATTTCTGATGCTTTGATATTTTGTTCCTTTTGATCCTCCCAAAGGAATATAGACATAATCCCTAAATCAAGTCGATAACGAAATATGTTATCTTCTCCAAAACTAGGCAATATCTTGGGAGAAATAAGGGAAAGCAAAATTTTGCATCAAGTTAAAGCCAAACAGTTTGCCCGTACCTATAGCAATATTGGAGTACCCCTCAAAATCCCCATAAATCTGAAAGCTGAAAAACACCGCCCCTATCAATAAATTGGAGGCAGGTTGACTTTCCCGATTAGTGAAAGCCTGGTTGACAAATACGGCGCAGTTGTCTGCAATTACCACTTTCATAAACAATCCCCAAAGAATCTGACGCATACCATCCATCGCCAAAGAATAATCGAAAACCCTTTTTTTAAAAAGCTGGGGCAACAGATTGGAGGCCCTTTCAATCGGACCTGCTACCAATTGTGGAAAGAAAGAGACAAAAGCAAAAAAAGCAACAGGGTCTTTGGTAGGTTCCAGCTTCTTTCGATAAATGTCTATGGTATAGCTCATCGTCTGAAATGTATAGAAACTGATACCCACAGATAGAATCAATTACAGGGAATAGGGATTGGCTTGAAAACCAACATTATTAATCAGCTGAACGGTTGAATCTATAAAAAAAATGAAATATTTAAAAAAGCCCAACAAACCAAGATTTACTCTCAAGCTTAAACCCAAGAGGATATTTCTCTTTTGTAGATTGCCCTCCTCTCCAAGTTTCAGTCCAACTAAATAATCCGCCAAGGAACTGAACGCAATCAATCCCAAAAACCGCCAATCCCACCATCCATAAAAAACATAACTGCTAATAAGATAAAAGCATTCTGAACTTTGAGGTCTTTTTGAAATGCAAACCAATAGAGGAAAAATACTAAAGAAAGAAATATAAGAAACTCATAAGAGTTGAAAAGCATTTAATTACTTGGTTTTAATCCTTTGCTGAAAAAATAATTTTTAAATATTATATCTCTTATCAAATTTTTCTCTTTTATCATTCCATATAATCCTCCACTCCCCACCAAAAACATCATCGGCAAAAAGGGCAGTAAAAAACGGCTGTTCCAATTGATCGTCAATAGGGTCGCACTCAGGGTATGCACCAGCAAAAAACATCCAATAAACAAGTAGGCCTTTATATCCAAAGGGGATTTTTTCAGGCCCACTACAAATAGGTAATACAGGGGTAAAAGAAAACCCAATAAATACGCATTGTGCAGGAAAGAATAATAAGGCCTTATGGCCAGTAAATAATATAATAACTTTGTTGAAAATAACTTTAAAAATAATTTTAAAATAATGTTTGCCCTGCGCTGCCCCTCGGTCCCCTGAAGGGGAGGTCTGCGCGCAGAATCAACGATCACTTAACCAGATAAACTATCCAAATAAGCCTGAAGATATCCGTTGTATAATACCATGCACATCGCGGCTCCTTTAAATACCGCCCTTAGCTTCCAGGGATAACCCTCCTGGGGGCGGTAACTTTCAAATAATGCGATCAATAAGAAAACCGCACCGGGAGCGATGTATCGTCCCTGTATGCCCCAGCCCTGGTGGTCCCAGCCCAAAACCAATATTACAAAAAGAAAAACGGCAAAATAAGAAAGCCCAAATCGGGTATAGGTCCGAATCAATATACTTTCTTGAGGCTTATTTTTCAATATCACATTAAATCCCCAGATCCCAGCCAACAACATTGGCACCAACCCAATGAAAAACAATACCTTTCCGGCCCGGCCACCAAAGTTTTCTACATCAAAATAGCTGAAATAAGCAAAAGTGGCCTTGACCCATATAAGCAACATTTCCATCCTACCTACTGATTCTCCCGCTATGCCTGCCCCGGTCAATTGACTATTCGCCTGGTACTCCAAAAAGGAATAGCCTAAAACTACCATCGAAAAAGCCAATAATACGCTCAACCAGCGCATGTCTCTTTCTTCTTTCCAATATTGCCATAATACAAATCCCCCTACAAATATGCCTACATGCCGAAATAAATAGATACTTACCATGGTAAAAAAAATCGCTATCCAGCGCTTATGTTCTTTTATCATCAGGTAAAGCATCAAAAATCCAAAAGCAATAAAACCTGCCTCAGTCAATGTACTAAGAAACAAACCCAGAAAAGTACCCGTACTGATCAGCGCAAGATAAAATCCCCAATCTTTGGGGAAAGATTTTTTCAGCAATATCAAAATCATTCCAAAAAAGAAGGATTGAAGCACCCTTCCGGCAAAAAAAACATCCCCTTCAAAAAAAAAAGAAATAAGTCCTGCCAAAAATGGAAATCCCAAGGGCCAATGCCAATATAGGGATGGATCTGCTGTTAACACATTTTGGAAAAAAACACCCTGGAATACCTGCTCAGCCATATTGAGGTATAAATGGGAATCGATGATCATCAGATTTCCCTTATGAACAAAAGGCCTTAAATACAGAGAACCGGTAAACAAAATGGCAAAACACCATTCAAAGCCCTTTTCTTTATCGTAAAACCATTGTTGCAGGCTCTTCATTGATGCTGTAAGGCTTCTGCATAGGTAACTAATGGTAATCCCTTTTTTTGAGCCATTTGAAGTAGACTTTCCAATCGGCCATAGTTGATCATATACCCCAATTGGTTCCCTATGTCATGAGCATGTAAAAACAACGCCTTTTTCCCAACTACTGCGGAGTCCAAAAGGGCTCCAATCGTACTGGAATCCAAGTTTTCCCTGTTGTCAATACCCAAAGAAAAAATCTCTTTTCCTATTTCTCGGGTCAGCATTACGGGTTGAAGGGCCTGAATTTCAGATGCCAGCGCCACATTTCTGGTGTGGGAGAAATGGTATTTTAAGATAAGATCCATCCAGGGATTCTTTTCGCCGAATGGATAAGCAAAAACTTTGGGCTTCAGCCCTAACTTGGCTAAACCCTTTTTGCTTGCTTGTATTTCCTCCCTCCAATAGTTAAGATAGCCTTCTTTTACAATGTATTGATTGGCGGAAACATGTAATTCACCATGAGATCCGAAATCATGCCCGGCTGAAATTATCTGCTGCAACTGATTTAGCTCCTTGCTGCCCAATTTGTTAATCCCTGATAGAAAAAAAGTGACCTTTGCATTGTACCGGTCAAGCAATGGCAATATGGATACCCAGGATTCCAGGTATTGGTCATCAAATGATAAGCATATAAGAGGGCCATCTACTTCTTTTTTTGATTGACAACTCCCTATCAAGAAGAATAGTAACAGGATAGGAAATAAAAATTGGCTTTTTCTTTTTAAAATCTCCATAAAAATGATCGATTTCGATACATGGCCACCTTGAAAAAGACGTTGGAAGGGATGTTTTTCCATTAAAAATCGCATAAAAACCCTAGCCACTTTCCAAATCAAGCCCTGCTTTTTGAATTTTTGTGAAACCTGTTATGGATCAGAGGAATGGAAACGATTTTCCCTCGTATCAAGCGGAGTATTTAAACATTTAAAGTTTCGATGGAATATTCCATCTTAAAAAAAATCATATCTGGTCGATTTATCCTAAGCCCATCGTCTCCTCCAACTGTTTCCATCCTGCAGTAGGTACTCGAAAATGGCGGTGCACAAAAGGAATGGCGCCAAAACTTTCTTTCCAGCGGAACAAACCCCAATTAATTTTCTGCCCATTCTCCTCATTGGAATGTCCAAAATCTAAGTACCGCTTATCGGGAAACACCCCTTCACCAAGCCAATTGATCAAAAGGTCCAGGGCATGCAGAGACCTGCCCATTTTAGTGGAGGCCAAATACTGGGTATGAACGGTTTGCCTGGTGACAAATACCGTTGCCCCAGCAACCAATTTTTCATCATGATAAACATTGAACTGGCGGATTAACTCTTTATGATTTTGGGCCAAATACCCAATCTCCCTAAGAGAATGTAAAGGAGTGGTTTGGTACCGATTCATAAGATTGGGGATCAGCACCTCGTTCCAAAATGCCCTAAAATCATCCGTTTCTCTGATCACCAATCCCTCCTTTTTGGCCTGATGAATACCGTTCTTCCTACTGGCATGCCTCACTTTTATCGGTAAAGGTATGGCCAGGGATAATTCCATCTTTTCAACTTCTGCCCTGGCAAGGAAAAGCAGGTAGGCGGCACCCTCATGACTCCTGTCACCATAAAAAGAAGGGGTTTCCTTTAGATGGATATATTGGATACCCATGGATTCAAAATGCCTTAATATCAATTGATAAATTTGTAGAATTTGTTGAAATGATAAATTCTTTTGGTAGATCAAGCCGGCATAACCCAAACCTTTATGGGAATGGACCTGTCCGGCTTTATGGTGGGCAGGAAATACCGCAACAGGACGATCTCCCTTAAATATCAATAAGGAACAGTCTTCAAATTTTCCAACATGATATTCAAGGAAACTCCTCTTATGCATCAAAGTGGCATTTGAGGCCTGATCTAAAACTGCATGCCAGGCCATTTCCATTTGTGGCGAATAATGAACCACTTGAAATCCTCCAATCCCTTCTTCTAATTCCAAGTGAATAAATTTTTTGTTTGATCGGCCGTGGAAAGAGGTGATCCATTAGCCATTTTTTAATCCTTTGGGCCTCCAATGATGGATGAGGGTCTCATTTAATTTTCGGAAACCGGCCTTTTCATAAAAACCCATGGCTTTCATATTGTCTTTTTGAGTTGCCAGGTCTAAGGTTTCCATCCCGCTTTCCCTGGCTCCATGCATTGCCTTTAAGAGCAATTGCCAGCCAATACCCATCCGCTGAAACTTTGGTAAAACAGCAAATAATTCCACATGACAACTTTCGGGAGTGGGGTACAGGGTAATCAATCCTGCCATTTCCTTTTTTTTTCTGGCTAAATAAATCGGTTTTTTTTGCCTTACCACATTGATCCACCATTGGGTATATAGCTTTTCGTACTCATTGCTGACCATAAAGGGATCTTTTTTGAATCTTGAAAATGTACCGCAGGTCAAAACCAGGTTTCTGATAGCATTTTGATCGCTTTCACTTAAAAATTCGTCTCCCCATTTACAAATTGAAATGTCTTCTGGGTTCCCTATTCTGAAGGAGGGGTTCAACGCCCCTTTCGGAGTAGGCTTTTTTTCCCATAGAACGCGGGTGCTTAGTGGAAGCCAATGACCCTCCCGGATGACATGGTTTTTTCCAAAAACATAAACCAAATCAAAGTTTTTGGCCTGGGCAATAATGGAATTCTCATCTGATTTGGATTCCGATAATTCCCATTTTCCAACCGGGTATCCAAAAAGTGATGTATCGAAAGGTAAAAACCGGATCATGTTGTTTTGTCCACAATGAAAAGTGGACGGTTTTTAACCCCTTCAAATATTTTGCCCACATAAAGTCCAACCAATCCCAGGGTCATCAAGATCATTCCGGACAAAACCCAAATGGACACGATCAGACTGGCATATCCCGGAACCAAAATAGATCCATTGACATACCGGAATAAAGTAACCAAGGCGAATAAAAATCCCAGCGAGGAAACCATTATTCCAACTTTTATGGTTAACCTAAGCGGCTTATCCGAAAAGGCTATTAAGGCCATCAATCCCAATTGAAATCTTTTTCTAAAATCGTAATTGGATTTTATTCCTTTTGACTTGGAATGAGGTACATCAAAGGTGGTTTGGTGAAACCCCACCCAACGGACCATGCTGGGAAAGTAACGGACATGTTCTCTCATGGCCAATACCTGCTCAATGACATGCTTATGATAAATACCAAAATTCCCCACAGCAGGATCATGGTAGATGCCGGTCATGTAGGTCATTGCCCCATAAAACCATTTTGAATACATGCGGATCCACCAGGCATCTCTTCTTCCAATTCTCCTTGCCAACACCACATCATAACCGTACCGGGCCTTGGTTAAAAGTAAGGGAATGGATTCAGGCGCATCCTGCAGATCGGCATCCATCACCACCGCCCATTCCCCGCCAACTGTCTGCAATCCCGCAGTAATGGCCCGGTGCTGTCCAAAATTTCTGCTCAGCCGAATGCCCTTGATGTAATTTTTCCCTTTAGACAACTGCTCAATCTTTTCCCAGGAACCGTCCCTGCTTCGGTCGTCCACCAGGATTATTTCAAAATCAGTGCTGATGGTTTGAAGAACAGCTTCCAACCGCTCCACCAATTCAACCAGAAATCCCTCTGATTCATATACCGGGATAACCACAGAAATATAGACTTTTTGATTTCTGGACTTCAAGGGATCTGAGCCTCCTGACTTAACATTCATAATCCGTTATTGGAAAAAAAAATACCAAATGTTTGACCCTGGTCTTCAGCGTGATCAGGGATTCCAACAATTTGGGCCAAATAAGGGGAGGAAAATAAGTAAAGAATTAACCAAAGGTCTTTTATTAAATTACTGTCAAATGCATTTAACTGGACTGAAAAAACATAAATTTATGGGGCTAAAGTGAGACCACCTTTCTCCTTTCACAGCTTCGCCCCCTGAGGCCCAATTCGGATTAATGATTAAGCAACAAATTTACTCGAAGGAATGGAATTCCCAAATTTAATCCGTTTTTTTGAAAATATTTTTATAGATTTTAAAAGGCCATATGGATGAAGAAGTCTTTGCCCTCGTATTGGAAAGGTAAAATTTGGCCGTATCATATACCCACTGGTTCATCTTCTCACAGGCTTGATTGACAATTCCAGGCACGGCGGCAAACCTTTCATCATCCTGATTTTCTGCACCTTGCTACAGCCAATTGATGTAATTTGCTGCCATCAACCGGTATTTATGGTTGTCAGACCTTATCGCTTCGCTGATAGGTAATAAGGTCATTCCTAATTTCCATGCATTTGGAATGTCCTCCTGAAACAAATCAACCTGACAGGATGCGTTCAGGACAGCTTCAGGGCCTCCTGCTGTTCCTGATGCATAGGATACCGTTACTTCCCAGGGAACCGGAATAATGATCATTTCGGAAGTATTTTCATCAAAAGGCAATCCGAATAAATTACTGGAAATTCCAATTCCGTTGGGGTCAAAATCATTCCTATTTATTGCTTCGTTTTTAGTATTCATGATGCTTCTGTATTTTTGGGTAAAATTGTTATCCTAAAAAAGCGTTGATCCGTTTTCTGATAAATTTATTGCAATATCTCCTCCAAATTTCCCGATCCCTTTGAAACCTGGTCCCAAGATATACCGGTAAAATGAATCCGAACCATCATTCCGGGGGAGAGCAGTACATGTTGGTCATTGGTAAGGTAGGTGGCCATATAACTGATGGTGGGATTATGTCCTACCAACATTACCTTTTGGATTTTATCCGGTAGCCCATTAATCAAATCCAAAAGCTCGGGATAGCCTGCTCTATATATGAGTGGAGATGGCACCAGTTCACTGGATTCCAGGATTAGCCCCATAATTGCAGCCGTTTTTACACATCTTACTGCTTGGCTATGAATGATTTGATCCACCCTCTGCCCCCTCGATTTCAGGGAATTGGCCAGTCTTTCTATTCGCTTTTCCCCGGGAGGCGTTAATTTTCTAAATACATCCTCATTTTGACTGTTGGCTATTTCTGCCTCACCATGTCTAAGCAATAATAATTCCTTTACCATATTCATTGATTTATATACAAAATGGAAATTAAATATGTTAAAAATCTTCTTCCCAAAAAAATTGCTTCTTGTTATTATTTGGAAGAGAATTATATGACATCTATTTTTAGGCCAAAATTAACTGATATCAATCAGGTTCATTTTATTTTTATCGATTAAAGAAGAAACCATGCCAAAGAATTTAGTCATTGTTGAATCCCCCGCAAAAGCCAAAACCATAGAGGGTTACCTGGGAAAAGACTTCAAGGTCACTTCCAGCTACGGCCATGTCAGGGATTTGCCTAAAGGTGAAAATGCCATTGACGTAAAAAATAAATTCAAGCCTACCTATGAAGTTAGCCCCGATAAGAAGGAAGTCATTAAGGATTTGAAGAAATTGGTCAAGGAAGCCCAAACCATATTCCTGGCAAGTGATGATGACCGGGAAGGTGAGGCCATATCCTGGCATTTAAAAGAAGTATTGAATTTAAAAGATGAAAACACCAAAAGGATCGTCTTCAGGGAAATCACCAAAACAGCCATCATCAAAGCCCTGGAATCCCCAAGAAGTATTGATTTGGATCTTGTTAATGCCCAACAGGCCAGAAGAATTCTCGACCGCCTTGTAGGGTTTGAATTGTCTCCCGTATTATGGAAAAAAATCAAAGCTGGCCTCTCGGCCGGCAGGGTTCAATCTGTAGCGGTCAGGTTTATTGTGGACAGGGAAAGAGAAATCGAAAAATTCAAAACCACATCTTCCTTTAAGATTACAGCCTTATTTGATGTGGAGGGAAAAAACCTCCAGGCCGAGCTGCCCAAAAAATTTGAATCCAAAGAAGAGGCGGAGGAATTCTTAAAAAAATGCCTGGAAGCCGACTTTTCCATTAAGTCTCTGGAAACCAAACCGGCAAAGAAAAGCCCTGCAGCACCGTTTACCACCTCCACGCTTCAGCAGGAGGCAAGCAGGAAACTATATTTTTCTGTGGCACAGACCATGAACATTGCCCAAAAACTATATGAATCCGGTAAGATAACTTACATGAGGACCGATAGTGTAAATCTTTCAGAGGATGCCTTAAAAGGTGCGGAAAATGAAATAGTAAAGTCTTTTGGGAAGGAATTTCATCAAAAAAGAAAATATACTTCCAAGTCCGAAGGGGCCCAAGAAGCACACGAGGCCATAAGGCCTACGGAATTTGCTGTAAGTGAAGCCGGAAATGACCGAAATGAAAACCGCCTGTATGAACTGATATGGAAGCGTGCCATTGCCTCCCAAATGGCCGATGCCCAGTTGGAAAAAACCAATGTCACAATAGCCATATCCAATGCGGAGCAAACCTTAAGTGCCAGTGGAGAGGTGATTAAATTCCAGGGCTTTCTTAAGGTGTACCTTGAAAGTACCGATGAGGAAGAGGAAGAGGAAAACGGTAATAAGGGACTTTTACCTCCCTTAAAGGTGGATCAGGAACTGGACCTCAAAGAAATGAAAGGGCGACAATCATTTACCAGGCCAGCAGCCAGGTATACCGAAGCGTCATTGGTAAAGAAACTGGAAGAAATGGGAATTGGAAGACCTTCCACTTATGCCCCCACCATTTCCACCATTCAAAAAAGAAACTATGTTTTAAAGGAATCACGGGACGGTTCACCCCGAAATTATATTGAAATGACCATTCAGGATGGTGATTTTCGGGAAGCCGAAAAGACGGAAACTACAGGAGCGGAAAAAAACAAATTATTCCCTACAAACATTGCCATGGTGGTGAATGACTTCCTGGTAGAACATTTCCCCAATGTGATCGATTTTTCTTTTACGGCCAAAGTAGAAAAAGAGTTTGACCATATTGCCCAGGGAAAACAGCCATGGGAAGACATGATTCAAAATTTCTATGGCAGTTTTCATTCCAAAGTGGAAGAAACCGAAAACATCAAAAGAACCGATGTCAATTCCAGCAAGGAATTGGGCCTGGATCCTAAAACTGGCAAAAAAGTCATCGCCCGCTTAGGTAAATTTGGGCCATTGGTGCAAATCGGTGAACAGGAAGATGAAGAAAAGCTGTTTGCCAGCCTTAAAAAAGGTCAATTTATAGAAAGTATTTCCCTGGAAGATGCTTTGGAACTGTTCAAACTGCCCCGTGATGTGGGCATGTTTGAGGACAAAAAAATTGTTGCGGCCATTGGTAGATTCGGACCCTATTTAAGACACGATGGAAAATTTGTGTCACTGGCTAAGGAACATGATCCTTTATCCGTGACTGAGGAGGTAGCCGTACAGCTTATCAAGGATAAAAGGGAGTTGGATGCCAAAAAGCACATCAAATCTTTTGATGAAAATCCTGATCTTCAAATACTAAATGGAAGATGGGGGCCCTATATAAAAATGGGGAAGAACAATTATAAAATCCCCAAGGATAAAGAAGCCGAAAGCCTTACTTATGAAGAAACCACCGAAATCATAGAAAACCAACCCGAAAGCAAAAGAGGAAAGGGCGGAAAAAAAGCACCTGCAAAAAAGAAGGCGAAAAAGTAAGGGATGTTGGAGGAATGAATTTTGGAGGGTAGAGGTTGGTGATTGGAGGTTGAGTAAAATAATTCAATCGGAATTCGGATTTGGGACCTTTTCGGAATACATCTGTATCAATGCAAATGCCTTAATTAAAAAACCCGATGCATTAGGTATTGAAGAAGCAACTGCGGTACCCCATGCATTCGCCCTTGCTTTACAAGCGCTTCGAGACATTGGCAAACTAAAAATAGGGCAAAAAATTCTTATCAACGGTGGTGGCGGAGGTGTAGGGACTTTGGCCGTTCAACTTGCCAAACATAACGATTGCGAGGTAACCGGCGTCGATTCAGATGAGAAACTTGAACAAATGAAATTAATCGGCTTTGATTTTGTCCTCGATTACAAGAAAACCAATTTCACAAAAAGTGGGGAGACATACGATTTGATCCTGGACTGTAAAACAAACCAATCTGTCTGGTCTTACTTGAGGGCGTTAAGGCCGAATGGATTAACATTACCATAGGAGGCAAACCGACAGGATTACTTAATATTTTCTTTTTTGGCAAAATAATATCTGTTTTCTCCTCCAAAAACTTCGGATCTTAAGTTTAAAGCCAAATCGGGATTTGGAATATTTCCTGGAGCTTTTTGACCAAAACAGCATTAAGATCCACATTGACGGAGTTTATTTATTGGAAGACATCCCAAGACTTATTCAATACTTCGGCGAAGGGAAGCACAATGGCAAAATTGTCATAAGGACTGGGAATAGCCATCCAGGACGGAAATTATATTGGGAAAACAGGCGCTGACCAGGATTACAATGAGTCATTGGATAATGGATTGAAGGAACACGAAAATAGGGTTCTTTATTACATGCTTTTGCGAAGGACTTTCTCCAGGTCAATTATATGTTTTGGGTGCATCAGGAGCCCTATCTCAGCGAGGATGTAATCCCTTGTTTAGAATAATGACCAGATTTTTCTTCAAACAAAATGAAAAATAGCCATTTATCATTCATCCTTCTTCATTTTTTCTTGGTTGCCTGCCATAAGAATGAGTCAAACATTAACATCCAAGTTTAAATACTGAGACCATTAACATAGATGATTTTTTCGACTTAGCAGAAAAATATCTGCATACTAGATACCCTGTGAGCAGAACGGATTCACCACTTGACATATTTGGTTATTTGAATTTCAAAGATTGAATTAGGCTGTTAGCCAATAACTCAATAGCAATTAAATGATATTGAGTTCTAGAAGAACCTAGGAGATGCATGTGATTTTTTTGTTTTGTTGTACATTCCTTTTTGTTCACTTTAATAAGTGCCTAGACGGTCGCAATTGATGCAAGGAAATTGATCCTCTAAAATTGTAACCATATTATAGCCCATCAATCAATACCAAAACCCCTTCAATAGGAATGCGGCTTTAGCCCATTCCAAAAAATAGCATTCCAAAAACCCCGGCTTTAGCCAAAATTGAGGAAATGTAAGGGCATATTTTTTTAATTGGATTCGGAAAGCAAAAATTTCAAATGATCTATTGAATATGATTTGCCCTGAAAAATCAAGAAGCGCATAATAGGGGAAAAATATTCCAGGAAGTATGAGGAGTTTATTATGAAATTTGGATTTGAGCCATCTAAGGACAAATGATTTGGCTAAAGCCAATGATGCTGACAAACCCCATATTGCCTACAGCTAAAGCAGTAGGCAATTGATCAGTGAATTTGTTCTATTTTTATCTAAAACAAAGAATGGAAAATAATATAAAAGTCAAAGGTATCTCTTTGGTTAATAAATACCAAATGAAAACATTGATTGGTTATACGATAGCGAATGAATAGGCATACTGATACCTGGAAAGATTAAATTTTAAGTTAGAACTCTGATTTTTTTAAAATTTCTTGCTTAATTTAAGAATTATTTATAAGTTTATTTGTATTATATTGTATTGAAATACAGCATCCTACAAACAATTAAATATTGTAAACGTTTCACAGTAATTAGTTCTTTTTTTGCAGAGTTTATTCGATAAGAAATGGTTCTTAATTGGAAATTAAATTTGCCAGGATAGTACCAAAACGGTCTGCTTCATTTTGAATTTAGAGGCCACTTTCGTTCTGAAATATAAAAACTAAACACCCCCTTTGAAATAAAACTGAAAGACTCTTCCAGGAACATTATGCTAATATCATGAGTAAAAAAATTCAACTTTCAGAAATGCTGGATCACATCTCCTCAGAACTGCTCATCGCTCAAAAAAAAGCAGACGAACGTGGTCAGTCGACCATGCAATTTTCTGAATGCGAGATTGAGTTTGCAGTTGAAACAACTAAGGAGGCTAGCGGTGGTATAAAGGTATGGATCTCCGAACTCAAGGCAGGGGCAAAAAAAACGGATTCAAATACTATCCGTATTAAGTTTGGAAGCATTCCTGGCTATTCTATTCAGGCAGCACAAAAGCAGAAAAAATCTACTGGACCAGAATTGAAAAAACAATAGAAAATAAAGGGACAAAATATGAATGAAGACGCAAGCACATGGATTGATAATAATTATGAGGGGCTGGTAAAAGAGTTTAACAACAAATGGGTGGGGGCAACTGCGGAAGGCGTTAAAGGCTCTGGCCAATCTTTCGATGTCGCACTTGAAGATATTAAAAGTCAGGAAATTCCAGTATCCGAAGTAGTTTTCATTTACCTAACAAACGAGGTTATTCAATGACAACTGTAAAATATTCCTCAAGTCGAGCTCTTTCGGGTAATCGCCCGTATTCAAACATAACTTTATTAGGGGGCAATGGAAACCTAAATGTGAATTTTAAGGCCTTGGTTGACACCGGTGCAGACTACCTACTTTTGCCAAAGTCGGCAGCTAGCTCTGCTGGGATCAATCTGAATGCGGCAAAAACATGGACTGTACATGGTGCGACGGGTACTTCATCAATGTTATTTTTCGCAAATGTAAGCGTGGAAGTAGAAGGTAAAACAGTTATCGTTGATTGTTTATTGGACCCTACGAATTCATCTTGTGCTTTACTTGGGAGACAATGCCTGTTGGCTGCAGTTGAAGCAGGATTTAATACCACTGAGTGGTTATGGAAGTATTGACAAAAAAATGGTTTATCCTAGTGTCATGTCACATCAATTTTGACGCTAAATGATCCTCTCTAATTATACTAAAAGGTCAGTCCTGTGGGCAGTCTTCCCCTTAAGGGGACCGAGGGGCGAGCGTGGGCAATTGAAATTCAACGTTTGACTTGACACTAGTATGCTGCTTTATCAAAAATATGCAAGGATTTCGCCAATAATTAGACATAACTGACAAGGTTGATTGGGACCAGGTAAAACTGAGAAAATATTTCCGCCGAATTTTAAAAATCCTAAACAGCTACCTCCTCATTGCTATTATTAAGGAGCTGAATTTAAAACAGGTTGAGCAGTCGTAATGGTACGCAATCCTTTTAAATAATTGGCAAGGGTTTTAGTTTCAGGGCTGAAATGGATTTTGGCTTGTTATTTGTGGTAATTTGGGGACAGGAAATTAAACGAAGAAATCAATGTGCCCACCAAAATATTTATTGAAAAACACCTTTTTTACTGCCTTTATTTTGATGTCTACACTCATGTATGCTTTTGGGCAGAAACAACCCGGGATCCCTCAACCACGGGGCCCTGTGGATCTTAGTGAAACAAGCAATCTGATCCTTTTTATTGTCCTGCCAATCATCGTTATCATCGCTTATTTTTTCTGGAAAAGTGCCGTAAAAAAAAGGAAAAGAAGAAGGGAAGAAGAAGAAAACAGGCTCCAATAGCCTGTTCTTATTCTCTTAACCTTTTGATCAATTCGTCTTTGTTTAGTTTGGAAATCCCATCCAACCCGATTTCCCGGGCTTTACGGTACAATTCATCTTTGGTCCATTCCTCATAAGCAGGTGCTTTTCCTCCTTTTTTTCCTGCTTCTTTGCTGTCAGTATTGGCAATCCTCGCCGATTTTTCTTTACTGTATCCTTTATCTCTCAGGGCTTCGTATTGGTCCGGATTTTTAATCCTTGATTCCTTTTTTTTAGCCATTATTCCTGTTTGTTTTTAATGATTTGCTCAAGTTTCGCACATTGTTTACACTTACACATGCAAGGAGCATGATATGCCCCCGAAGCTTGTTTAAATTTTAATTAAATTTTCCATCCTGAAGTTTAAATCCGTTTGTTCACGGACCCTGGAGGCCAATTAACCACGGGTTGAAACCCCTGGTTAATTTAAGGATGAAATCAGGCATTGTCCCTTCTAAATTCATCGCTTTCACTGCTCCATTCCTTATCTGCCTCTTTGGCCCTCAGAAGTTCATCCTTTGCTTTCTTGGAAGGCTTTTTCTCTTTTTGTGCCTTCTTGCGGTTTGGTCCTTTGCCATCGCTGGCATTTTCCTGGGCTTCCTGAAAAGCATTGTCCTGGTATTTTTTGTCATTTTCTTCGGCCTTCTTTTTTTTATTGCTCATCGGTTTATTTCTTTGGTGAAATGATCACATCAGATGGTTTATCAGTACCAAAACCATTCCAAAATAACCTGATCTCGTTTTTTTAAAGGGAAAATACACCCTAGTTCCCAAATAATTTGCTTATCCCTTACAATGAGAATATATTCACAAAATAAATAGATAATAAATCACACAAGCATGAGTTTTAATTCAAAAAATTCCAGAAGGTCTTTTATTAAAGGTAGTATTTTGGCCTTAGGGGGTATTAGTATTGTTCCCAGACATGTTCTGGGTAAGGGTTACTTGGCACCTAGTGACCACCTTACCAAAGGCATCATTGGAGTAGGAGGAATGGGGAGAGGTCATTTTAAATATGCCGGCACCAAAACAGTGGCCATCTGTGATGTGGATACCCGCCACATCGAAATTGCCCAAAAAACATTGGGAACCGATGTAAAAACCTTTGCAGATTACCGGGAATTGATTCAATTACCTGAGGTGGATATTGTTCATATCGCCACCCCTCCACATTGGCATGGAATCATGGCCGTAGATGCTGCCCGTGAAGGTAAAGACATCTGGTGCGAAAAACCGATGACCCGTACCATCGGTGAAGGTAAAAAAGTGGTAGAAGCCGTTAAAACTCATGGAAACATTTTTCGCCTCAATACCTGGTTCAGGTTTGATTCCAATTTTTATGGAATGAATACAAAAGTAAAAAACATAAAAAAACTGGTGGATTCAGGCATGTTGGGTTGGCCCTTGAAAGTAACAGTAGGTAAATTAACAGGATTTGATTGGAAATTTTATTGGGTGGGAAAAACCAATCTGGAAACCATGCCAGTCCCAAGCGAACTAAATTATAATCAATGGTTAGGTCCTGCTCCCTACAAACCTTATAATGAACACAGAACCCATGGGACTTTCCGTGGATATTGGGATTATGATGGTGGAGGATTAGGGGACATGGGGCAACATTACATGGACCCTATTCAGTATTTCTTGGGAAAGGACCATACCAATCCTGTCAGCATCGAGATCGATGCCCCACAACAACACCCGGATGCGGTGGGAACCTGGAGAAAAATCACCTATACTTATGAAGATGGTTGCCAGATCATTCTGGATGGAGAAGGTACCACCGAGGCCCCTTATATTGATGGCCCGGACGGAAAGCTATACCGTGGTTTCCAGTCCGATATACCCAATATGGAAAGAAAGTTGGCCCAATTTCCTGATCCTACTCCACAGGTAACTGACTTTGTGGATGCGGTCAAAAACCGGAAAAAATTTGCTCTGAATGAAGAAAATGGCCATCGTTCCTGTACTTTGGTAAATATGGGATTGGTGGCCCTCAGGCTGGGAAGAAACTTGAAATTTGATCCGGTAGCCCAAACATTCATTGACGATGAAGGGGCCAACAGGCTCATCCATCAGCCCATGAGAGCCCCTTATAGTATATGAGAAATAAAATAAAAGGAACCAACCTTACGATGATAATGCAAAAATATTCAATATTTAAACTGGCCTTGGCTTTTTACCTGACCATTGGTGCAGCATTTTTAGTCACTGCCCAAAACCAAATGGATGCGGGTAGAACCACTTCCACAAAAATCGCCGACCTGCTTAACAGCCTTCCTACCAACGATGCCAGCAGCCATGAAACCATCATGATGGGTATTGCTGAATTGGGTGAGGAGGGAATCACTGAAATGGCCTCCATGCTAAAGCCAGAAGGCAATAATGAAAAACTGGAATATGCATTGGCAGGCTTCGCCTTTTATACCAGTCAGCCGGAAAAGGAGCCATTGGCACGTATGGCGGTCCAGGCCTATGGAAAAGCCATTGAAAACCTGTCTGACCCTGAGTCCAAAAACTTTATTTTGTCCCAACTTAAATGGATCGGAAAAGAAGATGCCACCCCCTATGTGGAAGCTTACCTTCAGGACGAAAGACTATCAGGAACTGCTTCGAGGGTATTGGCTACTATCGGTTCAGAATCTTCAGAGAGAGCTTTGATTCTTGCCCTCAATTCGTCACAAAATGAGTCTTTAAAAATTAATTACATTGAGGCTTTGGGAGATTTTAAGAGCCCCAATGCCGTTGAAGAAATCACCCCATACCTCTCTTCTTCCAATCCATCTCTAAAAAAGGTGAGTATTTATGCCTTGGCCAATATTGCTGACCCTTCAAGTGCCAAAGACCTGAGACAGGAAGCTGAAAATGCTGGTTTTACTTATGAGCCATTGAATGCCAGTGCGATGTACCTTAAGTTCATCGAAGGGCTTTCCCAAAATGGATTTGAAAAAAAAGCCATTAAATCACTGAAATGGCTTGAAAAAAACACCAATGTCAAGGACCATGCGCATACCAAAGGAGGGATCTTGAGGTTAATGGCGGCCATCCATCCTGAAAAATCCCATAAACTTCTGCTAAAAGCGGCCGGATCAGACGATTACCGGTACCGGGGTGCGGCTTTAAAGTACACTTCAGATGAAGGAATAATCAACCATCTTTCAGATTGGGAAAAAACCATTTCAGATGGAAGTCCAGACGTCCAGGCAGCCATCATCAGAAGAATGGGAGACATTAAGAATGTCGAAGTGGCCAATACCATCAGGCCCTATTTGAAAAGCAACCACCAAGATGTAAGGTTATCTGCTTACGAATCGGTGGTTACAGCAGGTGAAAACCTGGCCCTTCAGGACCTTCTGGATGTGATGGAAAGTGCCAGTGAGGAGGAATTGGTGATTTTGAAAAGGTCCATACAATCCATGGGAGGTGAAAATGTGACCGGAGCAGTTGCTTCAACAGTACCTTCAGCCAATGACAAGGCCAAAGTGGCACTTCTGGAAATCCTTGCTTCTAGGGCAGCTGAGGAACAAATTGATGTAGTCTTTGGAGAGGTGAACAACGCCAATCCGGAAATTAAGAAAGCCGCTTTAGAGACCCTTTCAGCCATGGTGACTCCCAAACACCTCGATAAGCTGGTGGAATTGTTGAAAAATGAGCATAAGGAGGAATCTTTGGAAAAGATACAGGATGCGATGATTGTAGCTAATGCACAAAAAAACAATCCTGGTACGCAAACCCAATGGGCTTTGGATTTAATTCCCCAGCTCGAGGTGGAAAAGCAGGTTTATATTTACAAAGTGCTTTCCACAACAGGCGGAGAAGAGGCATTAGAGAACCTTGAAAGTTTTTATCAGTCAGGATCAGGCATTCAAAAAACAGAAATAGTAAAGGCCTTGAACCAAGCTGAGGATCCCCTGGCAGCAGCGGTACTTTTAAACATTGCCCGTTCAAGTGAAACTGAAAACTTAAGGGAGGAAGCACTAAAAGGTTATATAAAATTGGTAGAGGCAAGCGAACAGGAGGACGAAGGAAAAGTCATCTTGTTAAGGAATGCCCTTGACCTGGCCAAAAATAATGAAACCATCCAGGCCGCCTTGACCCAATTGGGTAATTATCCCACTTTTCAGGCTTTGTTAGTGGCAGGAAAACACCTTGATCATCCCTCCCACCAACAATCCGCAGCCAGAGAAGTAATGAACATTGTCCTCAACAATGATAAAATCCATGGAGAGGTGGTCAGGGAAATCGTCCAAAAAACCAAGGAGGTAATCAGCGGCCAGGACAGCCAATATTACAAAACCTCCTTACAAAAATATTTGGATGAAATGCCCAAAGGAAAAGGTTTTACACCTCTTTTCAATGGTGAAAATCTGGAAGGATGGAAAGGATTGGTAGCCAACCCCATCAAAAGGGCGGCTATGAATGAAAGGACTCTGGCCAGAGAACAGCGAAAAGCCAATGAGGAAATGAAAAAAGGCTGGACCGTAGAAGATGAATTGTTGATTTTTACAGGCGAAGGCCAGAACATCGTCACAGAAGAGGAATATGGCGATTTTGAAATGTTTATTGACTGGAAAATCACGGAACAGGGAGATGCCGGAATATATTTAAGAGGTACACCGCAGGTTCAGATATGGGATATCGCCAGGACGGAAGTAGGTGCTGAAGTAGGTTCTGGTGGTTTATACAATAACCAATCCCATCCCAGCAAACCCCTGATGGTGGCCGATAATCCGGTGGGAGAATGGAACACCTTTCACATCATCATGAAAGGAGAAAAAGTAACCGTCTATCTGAATGGTAAATTGGTTACAGACAATGTGACGTTGGAAAACTACTGGGATAGAACAGCCCCTCTTTTCCCTGAAGAGCAAATAGAATTGCAAGCCCATGGCACCTATGTTGCCTACCGTGATATATACATTAAGGAGTTGACTGCCGATAAATTCGTACTCAGCGAAGCGGAGAAAGCGGAGGGATTTAATATGCTTTTTGATGGTACCGACCTTGACCAATGGACTGGAAACAAAACGGATTATGTGGTGGAAGACGGGATATTGGCCATCTACCCGGATCGGGGAGGAAGCGGCAACCTAATGACGAAAAAAGAATATGACGATTTTGAATTCCGATTTGAATTTAAGCTTACTCCTGGTGCCAATAATGGCCTCGGCATAAGGGCCCCCTTAACAGGCGATGCCGCCTATGCCGGTATGGAACTGCAGATTATTGATAATACGGCTGAAATTTACAGTCAATTGAAAGATTACCAATACCATGGTAGTCTTTATGGGGTTGCCCCCGCTAAAAAAGGGCATCAAAAACCAGTGGGTGAGTGGAATTACCAAGAGGTCATCGTGAAAGGGGATCAGGTAAAGGTAATCCTCAATGGTACGACCATCCTGGATGTGAATTTTGCGGATGCCAGGGAAAACGGAACATTGGATGGCAGAGATCATCCCGGTCTTTCCAAGGATAAAGGACACATTGGATTTTTGGGCCATGGAGATATTGTGTATTTTAGAAATATCAGGGTAAAAGAATTATAACATTTTATTTTATCTTAAAAAAGGCAGGAAAATTCCTGCCTTTTTTTTAACAAAAATGAAATCGATAAGTTATCCCGGTAGATCATTTAATGAGGTTAAACCTGAAATTAAACTTGAGGATTGCAAGTGAATTTGTCCCAATTTTTATGTAGTAAAATTGATTGGATTGCTCCGATCATTTCGCTGCAAGAAGATGTGACAAGGACTCCACAAATGTCCAAACGTGGTATTTTAACCACACAATATTATTGAAGGCATTGTTCCCCCAAAAAACGTTGGTGTCTAAATGCCCTTGTGATGTTTTGGCAGATTTTTTGTTTGATTTGATCAATATTGAGCTGCCTTTGGTAAGTATAAATATTGGATTCTTTACTTATCTTCAAAAGATCAGTAAATAAAATACTTTAACAAGTCTACTCTTCTTATTTTGAAAATCGATATCTTCCCTATAAAAGCAACATGTATTTTAACTATGAAAACTCTAATCCTACAATTGGCATTGTTATTTGCCCCT
>JBBDSB010000463.1:0-4569 GCA_040905205.1 Cyclobacteriaceae bacterium | reverse complement strand
AGTGAACCTCTGCAATTCTCTTTTATCAAGGAGAAGAGCAGTATTCCATAACTAATGGAGGGAATATAATTTAAAGAAATAGAAGTTTTAATCACCCCACCCGACGGGGTGGAAGATCCTAACGATGGGTGTGCCTTCTGCCTTCGACAGGCTCAGGCACCTCAGAATTAGCCCTGGTAAGTGCGGAATACCTTTTCAGGAGAGGCAAAGATTGATCCTTAGCCCCGGTCCTATTGGCGAACAGCTAATTTTTCAGAGGTTTTTGATCAGTCCCCTTCCTTCTTTCTAAGAAAATACGGTATTTAATCCCATCCCTTATAGGGCACTTTAGGCCTAGACTTGTTAAATTAAGATCGGATACTAAACCAATCGTTGGTAATATGGTGTTTTTCCGGTATATTGAAATCGGTTTTTTCCGGTTTATCAAATATTATTAGGCAAAATCACAACGGTGGCTCAAATTTTATGGAATTCAAGAATGGTATAAAACCATCCAGCTGCCGAACCCAATAGTTAATAAATAGAGTAAAAAAATGCCATTGATCTTTAACCAAGAAATTAGTTTCAAATAATATGGATAAACCGGTCACAGGGTGACCCTAAATTGTTAATAGTAATTTAACAATTGTTTGAATAAATAAATTATAGCCATTGCTTGAAATCAGACCAATAATAAAATCCGTATCTTTGATTAAGATGGAAGAACTGAAAAGACATATTGACCAGATAAAGGCGCTCTGTGACACCAACAAAGTGAAAAGCCTATTTGCGTTTGGCTCGGTAACGACCCAAGATTTCAAGCCTGAAAGTGATATTGATCTGGTAGTGGATATTGAGGAAAACGATCCTTTATCCTATTCCGATAACTATTTTAATTTAAAATTTCAGTTAGAGCAATTGTTGAATAGAGAGGTTGATCTCTTGGAACGAAAAGCGATAAAAAATCCGTACTTAAAGCAACAAATTGATAAAACAAAAGTCCTGGTATATGGAAAATGAAATCAGGACCTGGCTTGCTGATATCAAAGAGGCCATCGAAGAGATCAATTTTTTCCTGCCCGACAAAAGGGATTTTTTTAAATTTCGTAATGACCTGAAGACTAAAAGAGCTATTGAACGGAATATTGGAATAATCGGTGAGGCAGTAAACCGGATCCTGAAAGTGGATCCCAAAATTGAGATTAAAAATTCCAGAAAAATCGTTGACACCAGGAACAGGATTATCCATGGCTACGATAGTGTATCCGAGGAAATTATCTGGTCCATAGTAGTCCGTGATTTACCGAAACTTGAAAATGAAATCCATGCCTTATTGAAAGATGTTGGATAAATTGCACTGACTAAAATGAGGAGACGGCCGTGAGCCATAGGCTTCCCGCCCAAACAGGAATTCTCCTCCTCCCTAACGGTAGATTTATCTGAACGCAATCCACCCCTCAAAATGTCTGGATTACATGCGCTAATAAGGCTAAATTTGCCATCATGTATTAAATTGAAAACAATGTTAAAAAACGCTAACACATTCAATTCATTTTCCACCAATGACCTGGAAGCTTCGAAAATATTCTACCAAGAAATACTGGGGCTCCATGTCATAGAAAGTGAAATGGGTGTACTCGAAATTAAAGCAGGTGGCAGCAACAAGTTTGTAATTTATCCTAGAGGTGATGATCATCAAGCAGCCAAGTATACTGTCCTGAATTTTGAAGTGAAGCATATCGAAGAAGTAGTGGATCACCTGAACGCCAAAGGGATCACCTTTGAGCAATACGATGAACCAACCCAAACGGATGAGAAAGGTATTCACCATGGATCGGTCGGACCCAAAATAGCCTGGTTTAAAGATCCCGCCGGGAATATTTTATCTGTATTTGAAGAAAAATAACAAGAGCCCTTTAATCGAAAAGATTCACCTAAAAGACGCAACACGCTTCCAAATGCCTGCCATCATCCGAATCGAAAACGTTCGGTACCATCCATAATAGGACTAAAGGCTAACCTACCATCATTTCCCTGGAGCTCACCGAATAATGCCCAAACATCTCCAGCATCAGGATGGCATTCTTGGTTTGGGCCAGCATAGGTTGGGTTTCGGGTGTTTCCATACCGGTGGTGCAATCTCTGACCAGGATGACCTGATAGCCCCGGTTCCTCATCTGAATGGTGCCATAATCCCGGACTAATATACAGGCATTGGTATTGAACCCCGCAAAGAATAGAAAAAGCTTTTTTTCTTGTTTGCAATACCGGTGAAGCTCTTCTCCTGAGGCCACTACCGCTTCATTGCCCTCTGGCTGAACCAGGGGATGGAATGTCAGTTCAGGCATGCTCCGCCGTTCCGCCTCCCTTGGTTCATGGGGCCTTTGGTATTGGCTGAATGGTCCGCTTAAGTTCCGGAACTGTTCGTTGGGCCAATTTTCCTCCTGCTGATCCACTTTACCTTCCCTTCCGAGCTTTACCCAATTGGGATGCTTTTCGGCCACAGAGGCAGAAGGGGCGTGAATCACCTCCAAGCCGGATTGACGGCATTTGTCAATCAAACGAACAAGTCGGTTTTGGATGATTTCCTCAGTTCGGGCTTCCGTGTCTTTAAGATAGTGACGCTGCCATACATCCACCAGTACCAATGCCGTCTGGGACAAAGGGATTGACCAATCAAGGGTGTCATATCCCGTATTGGTTTCCAGCCATTCTTCACCTGGATCTACATGCCAGCGATGGTAGCGGGGCTTAACTGAAAGGTATTTTGGGGCAGGCTGGTGAAATAAAGGCTCGGTCAAACCTAAACTAAGCGCAGCACCCAGCCCCGTCACCGTATTTTTTTCAATAAACTCACGTCTGGAAAACATATTGATTTAAATTTTTTATATAGTTAAACCTAAACACAGGTTTGCGAATGAAAAACCCCTTTTTACTTTAACCAACATTTATAAACTGAAATTTGTTTTCCCCTATTCATCAAATTATAGGTATAATTCCTAAGAAAATTATGATTTGGAAACCGATATAAAAGGCACTCCTGTTAAAAGTAAAAAGGGCAAGAGAAACTTTAATTCCCTCCTGCGCCTCTTAGATAAATGATATTGGTTAAGCGTATATTGAATACTGCAAAATCCCAGTTGACTGATTTGAATTTTTAATAACCCTGGTTTTGGGGAGCAAGATTGGGATTATTCACAAGTTCGGGAACCGGGATGGGGAAAAGCAGGTGCTTTTCCTGTAATGCCTGATTGGAACTCAAATTTACATGACCTACAAAATCATCAAAATCATTATCGATGCTATTGTAAACTTTCCTTAACCTCACCATATCAAACCAGGTGATGTTTTCATAGCACAGTTCATGCCACCGCTCCCTCCAAACTAGTTTTCTAAAAGTATCCTGGGTAAATGTATTTAAATTTGGCGTTGTCAAAGTCGCCCTGTCCCTTATACGCTTTAAGGCATTATACGCTTCCTGTTTAGGTCCACTGACTTCATTTTGAGCTTCTGCATAAATCAATAAAACTTCCGCAAACCGAATTTGTGGCATATTAAGGTCACTTCTCCCTGTACCTGCCACACCGGGCTTTCCATGGGTGAGCACATCAAAATGTTTAAAGATATAAGGCCCTCCCAAATCATAAACCTCACCGTTCCCAAAATGGAAATAACTGGTATAAAAAAATCCTTGTTGATTTTCTGCCCGCAGGTCTCCCAGTTCATAAGATTGATAAAAGGGTTCTGTTGGTACCGTAGTCCCAATCCCGGTTGCTGCACCCGCAGAAATAGGTTTATAGTAAGGAAGCATTGGCTGTTGCAGGGGGTTACCTGCAATGTTTGCTAAAAATTGGATTTCAAAAATATCCTCCACGGTATTGTCAGTCGCAACATTTCGAATATCTGCATAGCTGTCAAACAGATCGATAGACCCTGGATTGGCAATGATTTCCATTGATTTATCGGCTGCCAGCTCGTAATGGGAAGTTCCCTTATTGAGTGGAAATCCGGCCATGGTAAGGTAAACTTTTGCCAGGAGGGCTTTGGCTGCGGCCTGGGAAACCCTGCCCGATCCATCCATCCATGGCAAACCTGCTGATTCTGCTTCCAATAAATCAGCAACAATTAAATTATATACCTCCTCTTGAGAAGACCTTTCAGGATAAAAATTTTCCGAAGTGGCCGTTTGTGGTTTAGTAATGAGCGCAATATCCCCCCACATCCTAACGGCATGAAAATAAGCCCAGGCACGAAGAAAACGGGCTTCACCCAAAATCTGTGCTTTTCTGGTTTCATCCATTTCGATTCCCGGCACATTTTCTATCACCAAATTGGCCTGACCTACTATCCTGTAGAGACCATTCCACCAGTTAACAATATGTTGTGTATGACCATCATAAATAAGTCCGTAGAGGTTATTAAGATCCGAATTCTGGGCAGTTTCTGTTGTTGATGTCCCCGTCACGGCTTCCAACAACTGCCAATTAGAGGAAAATATCCCTGCACCCCCCCCGACAAACCTAAGATCCGCATAGGCAGCCATAATCCCAGCTTCCGCATGTTCAGAAATGGTATAAAAGTTCTCAGGGT
>JBBDSB010000462.1:9564-26780 GCA_040905205.1 Cyclobacteriaceae bacterium | reverse complement strand
TTCAAGGAAAGTAAGCGAATTTAATGGACGAACACAAAGACATAGACGGTTTAATAGTAAAGGTTTTAAATGGAACTGCCTCGGAAGAAGAAAAAGAAGCAATCAGCCATTGGACCCGGCTTTCCAAAAGCAACGCCTACCAATTCCAAAAATTGAAAGGGATTTGGAAGGAGCCTTTGCAGGATCTCAGGTTAATTGGACATGATGAACAGAAGCAAAAAATCTGGAAAGCTTTTGCCTCCGAAAATCATTCCCCAAAAAATATTCCGAAAATATCTTTTTTCAGGAAGGGCTGGGTCAGGATAGCGGCCATTCTTGCGATTGTCCTTTTTCCACTATATGTACTTTATTTCCATAATGAACCAATCAATGAGGAAAAATCTCCTGAAATACGAATGGTCAGTAAATCCAACCCTATTGGCCGAAAATCCCTGATACACCTTCCGGATGGATCCAGGGTCTGGTTAAATGCAGACAGCAGGATCAGCTATAATGAGGGGTTTTCGGATTCACTCCGATCCATCAAATTGGAAGGAGAGGCCTTTTTTGATGTCGTGAGAGATAGCCTTAGGCCATTTGTGGTAGACTTTGAGGCCCTATCGGTAAAGGTTTTGGGTACCGAATTCAACATCAGTGCCTTTGAAGCCGACAAAGACCTGAGAGTCACCCTTGTGGAAGGATCGGTCAGGGTTTCCAATTCCGATAAGATCCCTCAGGAAGACTTAATGCTGGAACCCGGAACTGGCCTTATTTATTCCAAAGCAAAAAAGGATTATCGAGAATTCACCAAAAATGGCAACCCGGAACTTTTCTTCAAATCCACCGAATGGCGGCATGGAAAACTCATTTTTGATGGGCGTAACTTTGAGGATTTTGTACGGGAAATTAAACGGTGGTACGGGGTAAAAGTGAAGGTATCAGGAAGCCCTCCCAAGGGCTGGAATATCCGTGCAAGCTTTGAAAACGAGTTGTTGACCAATGTATTGGATGCCGTATCCTACAATAAGGAATTCAGGTATTCCCTTAAAGATAAAGAATTGACCATTATGTTTAACTTAAAATAGACAGCCTATAGAAAAAAAAAGTACCGTATTGATCTGCCAATCAATACGGTAGTAATCAGTTGTATTGCATGTTAAAACAATAAACCTTGTAAAATTATGAAAAAAAGAGTACTTAAACTACTACTCATGGGGGTAAGTTATACCTTTGCCGGATTCGTATTCCAGTTGCTTTTCATCAACATGTTATGGGCCACTGAAACCCATGCACAGCGGGTAAAGAGCATCAAAGATGTGATGGTCCGGGTGGAAATCCAGGACAAAACCCTTATGGAGACCTTCAGCATCCTGGAGCGGAAATCGCCTTTTAAGTTTGTCTATGACAAAAATGATGCTTTTTTGACTCAAAAGTTCAACATCGAAATGCAGACCCTGTCCATAGAGGATATTTTGGTAGCCATTGCCAGGGAAAATAAGCTTAGGTTCAAGCAGGTCAATCATAACATTACGGTGAGTAAACCGGCCACATTTAAAAGTGAAGAAATAGAGGTGGTGGATACCAGCATTGAAATTACCGGAACGGTGACGGACGAGAACGGGGAGCCTTTGCCTGGGGTAACTGTAGTTATTGAAGGAACCAATACAGGGACGGTTTCTGATATAGATGGGAAATATACCATTGATGCTGATGTGGGGGCGGTTTTGGTTTATTCATTTGTTGGATTCCAACCTCAGCGGCAGACAGTAGGAAGTTCCGGTAAAATTGATGTGAGAATGACAGAAGACTTTGGTTCACTTGATGAGGTTGTAGTCGTTGGGTATGGCTCAGTTAAGAAAAGTGATCTGACTGGATCAGTTTCTTCCGTATCCAGCAAAGAATTGGTGGCGGTTCCCGTGTCTAATATTGGAAGTGCCTTACAAGGAAGAGCGGCAGGAGTGGATGTTGTTCAGGGAGACGGTTCCCCTGGGTCAATGCCCAGAATTAGGATCAGAGGTGGTAATTCCATTACGGGAGGGAATGAGCCCTTATATGTGATAGACGGATTCCCGGTGACGGGGGGATTGGAAGGCATTAGTCCGAATGATATCGAGTCAATTGAAGTATTAAAAGATGCTTCGGCCACAGCTATTTATGGATCCAGAGGGGCTAATGGAGTGGTATTGGTCTCAACAAAACAAGGAGTTTTAGGAGCTCCAAAAGTGACTTTTGAAACCTATTTGGGAGTGAACCATATTACTAACCGTCCTCAGTTGTTGGATGCGGAACAATATATTGCTCTTGCTAATGAAGCACTGGTAAATGATGGTATGCCGCCAATGTTTACTGAACCTGTTTCTAGTTATGGAAATACGGATTGGCAGGAAGAAATATTACAACCTGGTATCCAACAAAATCATCAACTGACAGTTTCCGGGGGTACAGAAAGTACCCGCTATTCATTTTCAGGAAATTTTTTCAAGGAACAAGGGGTTGTGAGAAATTCTGATTTCAGTAGAGGAAACATAAGGTTCAACATCGATTCTAAAATTTCAGACCGATTGACCATAGGCTCGAATATAACTCTAGGGCGCACTTCGGACAATACCCTTCCAACAGCGGGTAATGGCTCTGTTGATCGGGGTGGTGTAATTTCCACAGCACTCTTAGTGCCTCCTATTGTCCCTATTTATGATATTGATGGAAATTACATCTTTCAATATGAGGACTATCTGGGTCAGAATCCTGTTGCTATGGTAAATGAGATGGTGAATGAGTCAGTAATTTTACGGGGGTTTGGAAATGCCTTTGCCGAATATGAATTAATTAATGGATTAAGGCTTAAAGTTTCCCTGGGAACAAATCTGAATTACCAAAAGAACAACAGTTATTTGCCAACCAATACCTTTCAGGGATCGGCTCAAAACGGTATTGCCTCCGTGAACATGGTACAAAACTACAATTGGTTAAATGAAAATACCCTTAGCTACCAGACAAATATCGGAGAAGATCATTCCATAAATTTATTGGGTGGCTTTACAAGGCAGCAAAATAAAACAGAGTCATTAAGCGGTTCTGCTAGCGATTTTATAACCAATGCTTTTTTATATAATTCGTTGCAGTCAGGTAATGCTCCCGGAGCACCTAGGACAAATGCCAGTGATTGGGCATTAGAGTCCTATTTAGGCCGAATTAATTATATTTTCCGGGATAAATACCTGCTGACCGCTACAGCGAGATACGATGGATCTTCCCGTTTTGGTGTAAACAAAAAATATGGTTTCTTTCCCTCTGGATCGTTGGCCTGGCGTATTTCCGAGGAGGAATTTATGAAAATGTGGGGTAATTTGGATGATTTAAAGCTAAGAGCAAGTTATGGAATAACCGGTAATCAGGCAATTCCTTCCTATGGTTCATTATCTTCTCTGACAGCAAGTGCTGGATTTGGGTATATTTTTGGAGGAGTTCCTGGCCTTGGGGTTGGCCCCTCTTCCATTGGAAATGAGGATTTGGGTTGGGAGAAAACCAAGCAGATGGACATAGGATTGGATGCTTCCTTGTTTGGTGGTAGAATAAACTTTACAGCTGATTTTTATCATAAGATAACAGAAGACTTGTTATTAAATGCAAACCTTCCCAATCATACGGGTTTTAGAAGTGCGATCAGAAATATTGGCAGTATAGAAAATAAAGGAGTTGAATTTACAATTGGATCGGATATATTGGTAAATCAGTTTACCTGGAATACATCTTTAAATCTTACAGCTAATAGGAACAGAGTAATGGATTTGGGTGAAACTGGAGAACAATTAACAGGAGGAGGACCGGTAACCATAGGGATTAATCAATATTCCATTATCAAAGAAGGTGAGCCACTAGGGGCCTTTTATGGATATATCTTTGATGGCATTTATCAATCTGAAGAACAAGTTAATGAATTAGGCCATCAGCCTCTAGCCAAAACCGGTGATTTAATTTATAGGGATTTAAATGGGGATGGCATTCTCAACCAAGAAGATAGGATGATTTTGGGAAAAGCTCTTCCTAATTTTATTTTAGGATTTGATAACCATTTTTCTTATAGAAATTTTGATTTAAATATATTCTTTGTAAGCTACCTTGGTACAGACCGTTTACATTTGAATCGGTATATTCTCGAGTTCTTAAATGGAGTTTATAACCATTCTACAGCAGTTTTAGAACGGTGGACACCTGATAATCCCAGTAATTATATGCCCAGAGCTACCCGCACCGGACATCAATATAGAGTGAGTACCAGGGAGGTAGAAGATGCTTCATTTATAAGGCTTCGAAATCTTTCACTGGGTTACAATATACCCAGCCATATTTTAAGTAATTTAAAAATCAACAATTTAAGGTTTTATGTAACTGGTATGAATTTATTTACCATTACAAATTATACCGGTTTTGATCCAGAAATTGGTACTACCAACGATAGAAACCCAGGTGGGGATTATGGAAACTATCCTATGCCTAGAACATTAATTTTAGGTTTGAATGTGGTTTTTTAAATCAATTAATTAAAAGTAAATAGACACAATCATGAAAAGATATAACTTAATATTTCTGTTTGCTTGCATCTTTTGTACAGCAAGTTGCGAAAATGACTTTCTAAATGAAGAACCCTATGATTTTCTGGCACCAGAGAATTTTTATGAAACCGAAGAGGATGCTTTTGCTGCATTAAATGCGGCGTATTCTGTTTTCTTGCCTTCTGGCTATTATAATATATTCTTTTGGATGGTAATGGATGGCTCTACAGATCAGTTATCTGTAGGAACAAATAAGGATTGGGAGTTTGATATCAACCTTCATACGTTTGAAAGCATCAGCAGAGGCATTGTCATTGTATATGATGGCTTAATGACTGCTCTAAACCCAATCAATGCAGTCATTGAATTTGTGCCAGAAATTGATATGGATCCGGCCACCAGAAACCGGATAGTTGCTGAAGCAAAATTCCTTAGAGCTTTGAATTATTACCATTTGGCAGGTGCATGGGGTGGAGTTCCTTTGGTATTGAAAACGACTAAAAATTTAAATAAAGAGACGCTTAATGTTCCAAAATCTACTCAGGAAGAAATTTTCGATCAGGTAATCCGAGATCTTAAAGATGCTCAAGAAGTGCTTCCTATTTCTTATCCTAGCAGTGACTATGGAAGAGTCACAAAAGGAGCAGCTTTAGCACTTGAAGCAAAAGTTTATCTTTATCAAAAGAAATTTGATTTGGCTGCACAAAAAGCAAAAGAGGTAATGGATTTGGGAGTTTATAATTTATTACCTGATTATGCAGAACTTTGGAGGGTAGATAATAAAAATCATAATGAAGAGATTTTTTCAATACAGAGAGATTGTCAGGTTCAGGTAAATTTTGGAGGTACTTTTTTTAGCCGTAGAGTGTTTCATTATGCTCCCAATGGATCCGGGATTATCCCGGGTGGAGAAGATGGGGATTGGAAGGCTGCACCGGAATTTTATAATAACTTTCCTGATGATTATAGGAAAGAGGTCACATTTTTGACCGAATGGACGTATCCAAATGGTACAACCCGGACCTTTGAGCCAACTTGCTGGAAGTATTATGACCCTAATATGTGTGGACGGAATTTAGCCAGTAACAATGACCCTGTTTTGCGATATGCAGATGTATTGCTTATATATGCTGAATCACTAAATGAAACCAACGGTCCAACGGCGGAATCCTATGAAGCTATTAATAGGGTACGACAAAGAGCACGGGGAGTCGGAACTATTCATGAGAAACCTGAAAATGTCTTGCCCGATCTCGCAAACCTTTCCCAGGAAGAATTTCGGGAAGCTGTATGGCAGGAACGAAATCTTGAACTTTGTTTTGAGAGTCACCGAAGATATGATTTAATTCGTACAGGTCAGTTCGAAGAGGAAATATCTAATTATTTGGGAAGAAATGTTGAACCTCATAAAATTTTATTTCCAATATCCCAGACAGCTTTAGACGCAAATCCTTTATTAGAACAGAATCCGGGCTATTAAGTGTTGCGGACAAATTAACTGATGTTGTGAAAAATAAGAGATAGTACTTTCGGATTCGGCTTGACTATTTGAAAAGTATAATAAAGTTAACCGTTATTATTAATAGTATTTAATTTAATATAAATGAACAGAAGGAATTATTTAAAAAATTTTGCCTTATTTTCAGGTGGGATTGCCATATTCCAAAGCTCAATAGCTAAGAGATTGGCAGCCTTGGAAAATAAAAAATCCATTTTATTATGTACTGGAATTCAATATTGCAACATTGGAGATGTGGGGCATGTTGCGGGTATATTGAATTTGCTCAAAATCCATTTGCCTGAGGCAAGTATTATTCTTTGGCCAAAAATTAATGTACGGGAATTTAATAACCTTATACAAAAATATTGGCCAGATGTCCGAATAGTACATTCAGAACTTATCGATTCGGCTGGAAATGAAGATTCTAAGGAGCAACCTGATAACAAAGAGATTTATGAAATTATTCGACAAGTGGATTTTGTCATAGGAGGGCATGGAGAAACAGGAAAGATGCGTTGGTTGGCTGAGAATTACAAAAAACCATATGGGATCTATGGAGTAACAGTGAGTAGGCCACCAACTGATCGGTATAAGGAATTTATCGATAATGCTTCCTTCTTTTTTACAAGGGAAACCTCGTCACTTGAAAATCTAAGAAAGGCAAACGTTCAATGTAAAATTATAAACTTTGCGCCTGATGCAACCTTTGCATCTACTGTTGAGGATGACCAGAAAGCTTCAGCCTTCATGGACAAGCATGGTTTAAGGTATAAAAAGTTTATCTGTGTAATTCCTCGCCTTCGGGTAACTCCCTATTATAAAATTCCCCCCAGCTTAAGGAGTAATCCTCAGCCTTGGAGTGAAGAAAAAATTAAGGAAGTGGATGAATTAAATGATCAGCACAAGGAGAAAGATCATGCAAAAGCAAGAGAGGCTATGATCACCTGGGTCCGGCGTACAGGTCATCCTGTACTAGTGTGTCCGGAAATGTTCCATAATATGGAGTATTTTGATGAATTGTTAGTGGACCCACTACCTGAGGATGTCAAAAAAATGGTTATTAAAAGGGAGCATTTCTGGACAACGGATGAAGCGGCCACTATATACAAAAATGCAGTGGCTGTAATGAGTTTTGAATGTCATTCCCCCATTTTGGCATCTGTTAAAGGTACACCAGCTTTTTATTTGAGACAGCCGGAAGATACCATTAAAGGGAAAATGTGGTACGACATTGGACTAACCGATTGGGTATTTGAAATAGAGGAAACGGAAGGAAAGGATATTTCTAACCGTTTAATGGAAGTATATGATGATTATCCCAAAGCGTTGATCTATCTAGAATCAGCTATGGACCATGTCCGTAAGTTGCAACTGGAATCCATGACTAATATTAGAAAAGAAGTAGGCATTAGCATTTAAAATTCTTTATCAAATATAATTACAAACAATAATGAACAGGAGAAAATACCTAAGAAGTATGGCATTAATATCAGGAGGGATGGCTTTATCCCAAAGTTCATTTGGAAAAGCACTTTGCTTACTGGAAAAGAAAAAAACGATTTTA
Source organism: Cyclobacteriaceae bacterium (assembly GCA_040905205.1). Lineage (GTDB taxonomy): Bacteria > Bacteroidota > Bacteroidia > Cytophagales > Cyclobacteriaceae > Cyclobacterium. Next base: position 19,183 of record JBBDSB010000462.1, on the reverse strand, counting down.
TTATGTACTGGTCGCCAATTTTGTAATATTGGTGATGTGGGGCATGTTACGGGAATTTTGAACCTGCTCAATATATATTTACCCGATTCAAATATAATTCTTTGGCCCAGGATCAACGTACGGCAATTTGATGAATTAATTCTAAAATATTGGCCGGATGTGCAAATTGTTAATGCAAGGTTGCGAAACGAAGCAGGGGAAATCGATTCTAACGGAAAACCGGATAATAAGGAAATCTACAAAGCTGCAGAACAAGCCGATTTTTTTCTTGCAGGCTCAGGAGGAGGAATAATGGAGGGGGTACAATGGCTTGCCAATAACTATAAGAAGCCATATGGGGCTTATGGGGTCACCATAGGAAGTCCACCCACCGGATCCCACAAAGAGATTGCCGATGGAGCATCATTTATCTTTACCCGTGATACGGATTCTTTGGAAAACCTTATTAAAGGCAATGTGAAATGCAAGATATTGGAGTTTGCACCGGATGTTACCTTTGCCTCCATTGTCGAGGATGATCAGAAAGCCTCCGCATTCATGAACAAGCACGGACTTACCTATAAACAATTCATCTGTGTAGTTCCCCGCCTTAGGGTAACCCCCTATTATAGGATTCCCCCCAGCTTAAGGAGTAATCCCCAGCCCTGGAGCGAAGAAAGAATCAGGGAAGTGGATGAATTAAATAACAAGCACAAAGAGGAAGATCATGCAAAAGCAAGAGAAGCCATGATCACCTGGGTCCGGCGTACGGGTAATCCAGTGCTGCTGTGTCCGGAGATGATCCATAACATGGAGTTTTTTGATGAATTGTTGGTTGATCCCTTACCGGCGGATGTAAAAAAGAAAGTTATTAAAAGGGAATACTTCTGGGAGACGGATGAAGCGGCCACGGTCTATAAAAATGCAGTAGCTGTTTTAAGTTTTGAATGTCATTCCCCCATACTGGCAGCCGTAAAAGGAACACCGGCTTTCTATTTGAGGCAGCCAGAAGATACCATAAAGGGGCAGATGTGGTATGATATTGGGTTAAGTGATTGGGTATTTGAAATAGAACAAACGGAAGGAAAGGATATTTCTAACCGCTTGATGGAAGTATATGATGATTACCCCAAGGCGCGATTGTATCTGGAATCAGGCATGGATTATGTACGTAAAGTTCAATGGGGCTCGATGACAAATGTCCGTGAGGAAGCGGGCCTTTTTGGCAATATTGAAACACTAGGTTGAGGGAAAAGACTTTATTATTACTGACACCAATATCCAATTTATTGACAGCGATATGGCCATTCTTAGAAAGGCTATGGTGTTTTTTTACAATAATTGACAACCTGCAAAAGAAAAAGTAAAAAACGCCATTCAATTTGTTTGGGATAATTATGATCGTGTAGCGGAAACAATTCATCATCGGCTACCCCAGGATAATATTAATAAGAATCTTTAGAATCAAAATACCATGAATAGAAGAAAATTTCTAAATATCAGTTTGCCGGCTACCGGGGCCGTATTTTTGGCACCTGGAATGATCAATTTAAAAGCCCATGCAGAAATATACCAACAGTTTTCAGGAGAAAGTGGATTTGATACCTATGATGTAGTAATCAACGGCGCTGGATTTTCGGGTTATTTTGCTGCGCTGCATGCAGCCAGGTCCGGTAAAAAAGTATTGATTGTTGAGAAACGGACCAGCCCTGGCTTTGAAGTCTTTGCAAAACGCAAAATGTGGATGGATGCAACTGGTTTTGAGGAATTCAGTTTCGAATTAGCTCAACTTTTTTTACCTGAAGGGGAAAACCAGGAAATTAAAAATACCCGTGGAACAGGTAAAAATTCGAGCCGAATGGAGGATGAAATACTGCTTTTTTCAGGAAGTATCAAAAAGGGCATGCTCAGAAATTTGCTGATCGATAAAGTTCATGTGCTTTTAATGACAGATGTATGTGGCGTTTTAACAGATCATAAGGCAGTTAGCGGTGTATTGCTGGCCAGTAAGCATGGATTACATACCGTGAAATGCAAAAATTTTATAGATGCCTCTGACCAGGTTTTGTTTAGCAGGGAGCTCCTGAATCAACCGTATAAAATCAAAAGGGCAGGCTTTTCCATGGAATTGACAGACGCCCAAAACCCGGCCAAAAAAGCAGTAACAGTTTCCCCTGAATACGGATTACATAAAAACAAACTCTTTTTTCATAACGGGAAACTATCAGACGAGCAGTTGTATCTGGAATACGAATTTGCTGTCCAAAGCCAGACCCTGGAAGAAATTGAACACCAGGCAAGGCATATAGCAGCCCATCTGGGACAAGGCTTCAAAGGCCTGGATCCCTCCCTTAACAAGGCCCAGATCTATCAATATGGGATGGAGACTTCCCTGTTCCTGGAGGATGAGAGCTTACCTGAAGTAAATCTAAAGGGACATTATTTATTACCCGGGAAGCCCCTGGCAAGTAAAAATATTCTGGCTATGGACCAGGAAGCCAAAAAACTGGTAGATGGTCTTGCTTTATCGGGGAAAAATAAAAAAGCAACTACTTTATTGACCATTGGAGGTAAAATTCCATATAGTCAACTTCAATTCTCTGAACTGGAAGAACCCCTGTTCTCTATTCCCTTACAAAAAGTGGTCTTTGATTATCAGGAATATGTTGCTAATAAGGAATATTGTCAGGTTTCCGTAGCGGGAGGGGGGACTGGAGGAGCTTTCGTCACAAAAGGAGCTGCCGAAAAAGGAGCCAATACCATTGTGACTGATTATTTTAATGACCTTGGTGGTACCAAGACCATGGGCGGGGTAATGGGCTACTATCATGGGGTGACTGATAATGGATTTTTTAAAAAACAAAATGAGGAAGCGGAAAGAACCGCTTTCGAAAACAATATGACCAAGAAAATTGGTCGAAAATATTACCACCTTAAAGAAGTATTAAATACCGGAGCAAGATTTATTCCAGGAGCCCTATTTTGTGGTGCTGTGGTTGAAAACAATACGGTCAATGGAATATTAATCTGCCGGAACGGCAAACTTCTAACGATTAATGCGGACATTACCGTTGATGCCACAGGAGATGGAGATATTGCCTTTTTCGCAGGGGCCAGTTATGGAATGGGAAATTCCCGCACAGGAGAAACCCAGAATTACAGTCAATGGGACATTAAAGGAGCAGAAACAATACCTTCTTCTCCCCCTAACCGGGATTATGATATTATCGATAATACCAAAATTTCTGAATTACAAAGGGGTTTGTTTTTATCCCATTATGAAGCGCACTTCTACGATTTTCATCCGATGCTTACCGTAAGGGAATCACGGCGAATAGAAGGAAATTACATTTTGGATTTGTTGGATGTGGCGGAAGGCACTCATTTTGAAGACTTGGTTTCCCTTGCCAGCAGTGACTTTGACCCCCATAATGTGGGCAGCTCGGAATTTTCCAAATGCGGTTTTTTGCTTCCCCATTCCAACGATGTGACCGTGGAAATTCCCTACCGGTGTTTGGTGCCCAAAACTCTCGATGGTTTATTGATTGCAGGCCGGGGGATCAGTCAAACCAATAATGCTTTACAGTTTACCAGAATGACTGCGGATATCATCGTCCTTGGTTATCTTACCGGGCAAATTGCCGCAGATCAGGCTTGGAATAATATCCGCCCACGCGATTATGATGTGTCGAACCTACAAAAGGAGTGGGCAAAACAAGGGTATCTTCCGACAGATTACAGCAAAAAGGGAAGTGAGAACAAAAGGTATGAGGAGCATGAAGTAAAAAATAGGATTGAACAGCTTTCAAAGGGAAAGAAAGAATACCTGTATGAATGCAGCCGTTTACCAAAAGAAAAAGCACTTCCGGTTTTACGGGAATATTTCGAATTGGCAAAGGATCAGGAAAGGCGTTTGTTGTTGGCAAAGGGGATTGCCTGGTTTGGTGGAAATGAGGGCATGGACCTCATTGAAGCTGAATTAATGGAAATGTTCCGACAGGAATTGAATGATGGCTACCCGGACGGATATGTGGATAATTATGATTTTATCAGGGGAAGGGAAAAAAATGTATTGGAAGGTCTCTTTTGGCGCATCAATCAAAACATTGGTTTATTGGCCATGACCGGAGATCCCAGTGCCAATGATTCGATCAATTTCATTATGGAGCATACGGTTTCAGGTGGTGGAATGGTGGAGCGCACCAATGATTATTACAATGGCAGGATCGATTTAAAGATCATACCTTTTTATAACCGCATTCTGAATCTTTGTTTTTATACCGATAGAATTCCTGACAGAAAATTTATTCCTGCATTGGAAAAAATAGCAAGAGATGAAAATATTGGAGGATATCTCACAGTAAAATATGATGAAGTGAGATGGAGAGTTTACGGAGGATTTCTGGAACTTTCTATCGCCGCATCGCTTGCCAGATGTGGTTCGGAACGTGGCTATGCTTTGTTAAATTCGTATTTGGAGGATATTCATTTTAATTTCAAAAGATTTGCCTTGTCCGAATTAAAGGAATTGACCTATCAGGATTTTGGTTTCAACCCTCTGAAATGGAAAAATTACTTATCCGAACAATCCTATCCCCGATCTCCCAAAAGGTTGAAAAAACCACTTGAAGTTTAATTGATGACAGATTATATCCAATGATTGCATTTTTGTATTCATTTCATTATTTAGTTTCCTTTTGGTTTTTGGCTGGGTCGGATCCGAACATGGTGTACTTCCAAAGCGAAAATTTGGCGGATTTGAATTTTTCGCCTCTGCCAAACCTACATGTCATTTTGGATGATGAGGGAGAGGAGATTGAAATAACCGGCTTATGGGACCAAAATGGAATTCTATATTGGCATAGGAGATTAAGAACCCCGGTGTGTCTGACCGGAGAATGTAACCTTATTGACCTGGGCATATATTGGTACTGCACCGGTGAATTTTTGGGTCTTGAAATATACGGAGAGCACCTGACGAAAACCGATCATACTGTATTTTCCCCCAATGATTATGAAAGGTTAACGGACATCCTGCATAACGATTGGTCCAAATTGAGAGAGTACGAATTATCTGAATTAGTGGATGATGTTTATGAAGAAAACCCCAAAGTGGATGGTACTTCAGGTGCCACCAAACAGGAAATTACCCAAGAGGCGGTAGAGCATGCCGTATATACCACCCATACCATTTGGCATTTGGTCCACGTCGGTGAAAAGAACCAATTGGCCGATCTAACCGCAAAAAAAATAAATCAGAATCAAAATTTGTTGGATAATTTGCTCCTTTATGGTAAATCGGATGTATATAAAAAATTTGTATTAAGCCTTATCGCATCTCGAAAAATTGAAACGGCCGATTGGATAAATTCCCTGGTAATCGAAAGTTTGAAAGAGGATAGCAGGGAATTACAAAGCCTGGCCATTGAATCATTATCGAAATGCGATTATTCAGATCCTTCTTTTCTTAATGAATTGACAAAAATTTACCGGGATTTCCCCTTGGAGGGAAAAATGCAATTTTTAGGTGAATTTCAAAATTTAGCTAGCCTACCTGGCCAATTATTCCATGTCATAGTTCAGGATATTGAAAACCAGCAAGATTGGTATGTCATAAGGGTGTTCCAACTGTTTAAAAATAATGAAGGCCATAGGAAGGAGCTTTCAAAAGTGGCAAGAAAAATCGGAGAAACGGATAACCAGGCACTTAAAAGCGTATTGATGGAATTCCAGTAATAAATCCCGCTTATTATTTATCTCTCAATTAAAAGTAGAAGTTATGCTTCCGGCATTCCAGGTAGAAATTATTCAGATGAAGCACCATAAGGAAGTACGGGGGAGGTGTAACCCCTATCCGGGGCATTAGCATTTGATACGATTTTTGAAACTAAACTTCTAACCTGCCTTCTTAGCCGAAAAATGCAGCCGATTATTTTCGTCAAAACCCTGGGGATGAGATTTCCCCATGACGGCCATGGCCTCCACAAGGTTAGGAATGCCCGAAAAGGCCCTCGATGCTTTATTTATGGAAGTAGACACCAATATTTTCTTGGCCAATGGACATAATTATCAGGACGAAAGGCTGCGTTTATATTTACCCGGGAATGGTGCCCTGCTCACGGCCGTGGCCATGAAGAGTGCCGATTATGGAGATTCGGAAGACCCTTTGCCCGGATTTCCCGATGACGGTACCTGGAAGGTAAGGTGAGAGGGGTTGAAAAAGATGTGGTAAAGACAGCCAGGGGTAGAATCTTCACCTTGTTTTGGAAATACTATCTTAGCATAGGGTCCACATGCTATCTATCTAGGTGATTTCATTTAGAAACCACCATTTGTTCCCAATAAGTTTAAGTCCCAGTATTCTCTTGGGGGTGAAATTTTGGTTGAAACAGAATTTGAAATCAGTGCTGAAACAATGACGTTTTGTGGCAAGAATGAGTTTTTGCATCCCTAACTGCATTTACTTCAGCATCGATTTCGGCCATTGTCATTTTGGAAAGACCATTTTGTTCGGCTATTTCATTACACTCCAAAAGTGCCTTCCGTGCATATTCACGGCTTATCATTTGCACTAGTTCGGTAAACTTGATCTTCTCGCTACTTAGATTAAATTTTTGGAAGTCATTTTCGCTTATTTTTACCTGTAGTGTTCACATAATTTTTATTCCTTAATGATCTAATCCCTGTAAATCTTAATAACACAAGTTAAAATACAAAATATTCCTTTTACAAGAAAATTCTCAAACTTTATGACAAGACAATTTATTTAAGTTCGCTCCTCACCGCCACGACTCAAATATTCGGATAACTGTCGCTCTATGTTCATTAATCTGCGGCAACGCTCTGGGATGGAATTTTTAATTGTCCAGACATTCAATCCTGAACCGCATTTCCGTTTCTCTTTTTTCGAAAATTCTTTATCCGCCCTATTTATTTGGCAATATCAGGATAAATCAACTAAATTGAGCTACGATTAAAAAAAACAAATGGACCGAATAAGATGAAAAAATTAATCCCCTTTGTAATTCTCCTGCTCGTATGCATGGATGGCCTCCTGGCTCAGGGCAACCGGCCTATATTCGAAGAAATGCCCGGCATGGTTTCCTACACTTACCGGGATAGCTTCTCCAAAGATGTGGCCGCCACCCTGGACACCCTACAGGCCATGGGCATCAAAGACATGGAATTTTCCAACCTCTTTGGGAAAACGGCAGCGGAATTGAGGAAACTACTTGATGAAAGGGACATGTTTTGTTCTTCATTTGGCGTTGGCTATTCTGATTTAGTCAATAAAACCCAAGAGGTGGCAGAGAATGCCAAAACACTGGGTGCTAAATTTGTAAGGGTGGCCTCGATACCGCATGAGGCTCCTTTTAGCATTTCTGATGCTAAAAAGGCAGTTGCTGATTTTAATAAAGCTGGAAAAATATTAAAGGAGGAGCATGATCTCACCTTCTGTTACCATAACCATGGGTTCGAATTTTATGATCATGAAAACGGAACCCTCTTCGATTACATGATGAAACAGACCGATCCGGAATATGTAAGCTTTGAAATTGATATCCTTTGGACCTTTTTTCCCGGTGTAGACCCAGCCGCATTGATCAATAAATATCCTGATCGATTTAAATTGATGCACCTGAAAGACCTGAAAAAGGGGGTAGAGGGGAACATGTCCGGGGGAACGCCTAAAGAAAACGATGTGGTGCTGGGTACAGGCCAACTGGACCTTCCGGCTATCCTGAAAGCAGCGAAAGAAGCCGGAATTGAGCATTTTTACATAGAGGATGAAAGTCCGGTTTATTACAAGCAGGTACCCCGATCAATTGAATATTTGCAGGGACTAAGGTATTGAAATTACCCAAATTTTCTGATCACCTTTTTCCCTTGAATCTATCACCCAGTGCTAAGGGTGTGCGGTTCAATAATCCGAGGAACAGCATTTATAAAACCCATAAAATAAACCCCAACCATTGAAACGTTTCTAAAAAAAATTAGCTGGGCATTTTTTTCATTGTAATTTGAGTCCTTATATTTATGTACCAATTTTGGTTCAAATATGGAAAAGAAATTAAAAAACATTGTTTTTCATTCTACTTTTGAGGAACAAAGGCTATATGGCCAACTAGATAACTTTTAAATGAGGTATTATTTAGCCCATTTTTTTTCAAACACATTATTTTTTAGCCGCAATTACTGCAAATTGGACAGGTCTGTTGTAGCTTGAGATAAAATTCGGAACCATTAAGGAAAAAGGAAAAATCGGAATTCGAAAAGAGGATTTTTTAGGATGTGGATGTTGCAAAACTGGACTATGATGTCAAAGCTAATTTCGTGGTTTAGTAGGTTCTTGCGAGGGGTATGTGCAAGTTATCCGGACTTAAAATTTGAATTATTGCTTTTAGCCGTTTAATTGGCTAACTTTAGTAAGGTAAAATGTTGAATATCATGGCAACTGAAGTAGTGAAACGCTTGATCAATGTGGACGAATATTATAAAATGGCCGAAGTAGGGATTCTAAAGGCAGAAGACCCTGTAGAACTTATTCATGGAGAAATTTTTCAAATGAGCCCGATAGGAAGCAGACATGCAGCAATAGTTGATTATTTTGCAAGGGTAATGAATCAACTTTTCGATGGAACAGCTATTGTTAGAATTCAAAATCCAATTAGAATTGATAATAGCAATGAGCCGGAGCCGGATATCTCTTTATTAAATTATAGGTCGGATTATTATTCTTCCGCACATCCAGGACCTGCAGATGTACTGGCCCTTTTTGAGGTGGCAGGTTCTTCCATCAGGTTTGACAGGGAGGTGAAAGCCCCCCTATACGCTGCACATGGCATTCCGGAATTTTGGATAATTGATCTGGAAACCAATCAAATTGAATTCTTTTCCAAACCCCAGGGCGATGACTACACAGAAACCCGGATATTCCGGCCCGGTGATGAGGTCAGGCTGTTGGGTAAAAAATTCTCCGTAAAAGAGTTGCTCATTTTGGACTAAGGAAACAAGAGAATTTCTGCCAGATACTGAAGAACCCACCAGCCATGCCTATCTGGTTTTGAAGAAAAAACCGGAAGAGATGGCTGAAATTATATATTCGATTATGATGGGTGATTTTTAGGGAACCTTTGGAGACTGGGTTGAAACATGCAGTGGAGGGAGAAGGTTAGTGTTTTTCCAAACCCTCGCCAATAAAACAAAACAGATCATCAATTTCATGCCCATAATGCGCAAATTGGGCAGGTCTTTTGTAACTTGAGGTAAAATTGTTAACCATTATGGATAAAAAAGAAAAGCCGGTATTCGAAAAGAGGATTTTTTGGGATGTTGATTTTGCAAAACTGGATTATGATGTCAAGGCCAATTTCGTAATTGAACGCGTTTTTGAGCGTGGCGATGTGCAGGATATCCGGAATTGCAGAAGGTATTATGGCGATGAGAAAATTTCAGAAGCTTTGCTCAAGGCTAAATTTCTACCCGAAATGACCATGTATTTAGCAGCTGCGGTAATCGATAAACCCATCACTGAATTCAGATGTTACAAATTGAGACAGTCGAACCCGGAACTTTTTCCATATTAAAAAGGACTTTTGGGATATTGCCGAATTGCTCCAACATTTTTCAGTAGCTGATT
>JBBDSB010000462.1:3523-9464 GCA_040905205.1 Cyclobacteriaceae bacterium | reverse complement strand
AAAAAGGACTTTTGGGATATTGCCGAATTGCTCCAACATTTTTCAGTAGCTGATTTTATCCGGTTTCACCAAGAAAAATACAAGAGGCAAAACCTATTGATTTCAGTGCCCCAGGCCTTGATTTATTTTGGGGATGCGGAGGAAAGTGAAGACCCCGTCAGCCGCAAAGGGCAAACCTGGAAAAAGGTAAAGAAAACCATTGAGAAAAATGTGAGGGATTTTTTAAAATAGTATTCAATGTCGTTTAGATAATAATTCAGAAAGTTATTCCCTACCGTGAACGTGAATAAATCCCCCAATCCCCTTGACTATGGGGAATGGCTGAGTGGAGAAAGCCGTGGGAATCCCTAGCAAGACGGGGCTCCCACACCCATTCCCAACTCTTAAACCTACCAAAAAGGGTTCGCTTGACGATAAAGTCGTTTTTTTAAGACGATCTTTACCCGAACTTAGGTTTTTAAACAAGCTACAGGGGCATATAATGCTCCCAGCTTGTTTAATTTAATGTGCAAAACTTAAGTTTTTAACTATTATTGTATAAAATTAACCACCATGAAAAAAATAAATGTCTTTTGTTTATCAATAGTCATGTCCCTGATCACAGGTGTGGCTTTTTCCCAACATGAAGTTCCTCTAGAGCCCTTACTGCGCACCGTGGATATGAACCGTGGAGAAATCCTACAGGTGGAACTTCATGATGGAAGCACGGCAGAAGTGGAATTGGTTAAGGTGGAACCTACTTTTGATACCGTTTTTGATGCGGTGAGAGAGGTGAAGGTGACAGTAAGGGTAAATGGGATGGAGCAAGTAGTTCTTTCCGGTAATTATCACCTGCCCGTTACGGTAGGGGAGGTTCAGATCGATTGCCCGGTGACTCAGGATTATATGAAAAGGGCAAGCTCCGATTGGTGGGCCCTGGAAAAAGATGTGCGGCTAAGGCTATGGCCAGCAGGTTCTCCTTTAATTTGGCCTGGGTCCTTAGTATACCCCGTCAATCAAAAATGGATGGCTTCTTTTACGCAGTTCAGTAATGAACCAGTGGTGGGAGGTCCCCGCAATGACGGAAAAATTTATTACCATGCAGGTCTGGATTTTGGAGGGGCAGAGGATATGGTAGAGGTATTTGCAGCCACTGACGGCGTGGTGGTATCCGTGAGAGGGGATGTTCTTTCTGGTGAACCGGACAACCCTATCAAACCCAGATATGATGTGGTTTATTTGAGGGATGCCCGCGGTTGGTATTACAGGTACAGCCATTTTGATTCCATTGACCCTGACCTTCAGGTGGGGCAAACAGTGCTGGCAGGGCAGAAGTTGGGCATGTTGGGAAAGGAAGGGGGCAGTGGGGGTTGGACCCATCTACATTTCGAAGCACATAGTAAACAACCTTCTGGTAAGTGGGGAACCCAGGAAGGATACGCTTTTTTATGGCAGGCCTACCTCAGGCAGTTTGATCCCCATGTTTTGGCAGTTGCCCGGCCCCATAAGGTAATCCGGGTGGGGAAAAAAATTTTTCTCAGTGCGGCTAATTCCTGGATTAAAAACGGTGATGGAAGTTATGATTGGACTTTGTCCGATGGTTCCAGTGACACCGGAGAGGAAATTGAAAAAATTTATGATCAACCCGGTACCTATAGTGAAATAGTGAAGGTATCAGATGCTGAAGGCCATTATGATTATGATTTTGCGGTGGTGAAGGTGTATGAAAAAGAAAGCAAAGGGGAAGAGGCGATACCGGACATTCACGCTACCTATTATCCCACCAAAGATATAAAGGAAGGGGACAAAGTTTTTTTTCAGGTGCGGACCAGATGGGAAACCGAAGGCTATGACGTTTGGGATTTTAAAGACGGGAGTGAGAAGGTAAAGGTGAAATCGAATATTGAAACAGAAAATCATTCCAAGGTGGGGTATTCGGTAATCAGCCATAGGTTTGAGCAACCAGGGGATTATTTGGTGAAGGTGAACAGGACCATTAATGGCATCACTTCTACGGCCCACCTTTATGTAAAAGTGGAGGCTTGGGATAAATAGCTGGTGTCATGTCTAACGTAAAATGGCTATTGCCAACGTTCGCCCCTCGGTCCCCTTAAGGGGAAGACAGCCCACGGGACTGACCTTTTAGTAGATCTAGAGAGTATTGTTTAGCGTCAAAAATGATGTAAAATGACACTAGTGTTAAGTTAACCTAAACGGGCGCGGTGAGCTTGTCAAATCCTTTGCTTCAAAAGATGGGAAGTGCGGATTTAACAGTTTAAGCAATGCCCCGGCTGTGGGGGACAAGACCTTTTGTTAAACTGTTTAATGAGCAATCAAATAATTTACCCGTTAACCAATTAACCTGTTAATTTGACTTTCTGAAAAATTGAAATGCATTAATATCTTATTGATATACTTTTAATTCCATATATAAATATTTATATTTTCAAATGAAAAATCAATTTTAGTCCAATGGGCAAAAAATACAGCCAGTCAGTTACCACGGTTGGAGAGGAAGATTTTTTCAATTGGCAGCAGATTGAAAACAATGATCCTATAGGTCTGGAGAAGATATATGAAAGATATTCTTCAGAACTCTATAGCTTGGGCATGTCCATTGTCCAGGACCAGGAATTGGTTACCGATTGCATTCAGGAGGTGTTTTTAGACTTATGGAATTACAGATTGTCCATCAAAAAAATTGATAACCTAAAATTATATCTTTTTAAATGCCTGAGGAATCGGATTTATAAAGAAATAAAGGAGGAAAAGCGAAAAATCTCATTTAACTCCTCACAAGTGGGTGAGCACCTTTTATTAGCTGATAACTTTGAAAATGAACTGATTAAGGATCAGGTGGATAAGGAAAAATCTGCCCGTTTATTATCTGCAATGAAAAAACTCTCACCTCGGCAAAGAGAAGTTATTCGACATTTCTTTTTTGATAGCCAGTCCTATGAGGAAATTGCAGAAATGATGGGGATCAATGTGCAATCGGTTTATACCCTGGCATGGAAAGCCATCTCCAGACTAAAAAAAAATATGATGGGTTCGATATTACTACTTTTGGCTGATTATTTATAGGCACTCTAAAATTTTTTGATTTTTTTTTAAAAAAACTGAATAGATTTTCATCCTTTCCTTCTCATATGTGTCAACATATATTATAAGATGGATATTTCCGATTATAGCACAGAAGATTTTGTTTTGGACCCTTCTTTTAAAAGATGGGTTTTAAATCCGGATTCCTTTACTAACATTAAATGGGAACAGTTGCTTCAAAAGTATCCTTATCAAAGAAAAAATGCCTCAGAAGCCAGGGATATATTGATCAATATGTCCATTGAACATTTTGAATTGGAAAGCAGCAAAAAGATTGTTTTGTGGAACCAAATAAAAAATGAGATTTCCTTGGAAATTCCTGAAATTGATGGATCAAGGGTGATACCGTTGAATGCAAGAAGCATCCTTGTCAGGCAAGAAAAGGAAAATAAATGGAATCCATGGTTAGGGGTAAAGATTGCATGTGCGGCCTTGTTGGCGATTGGTATGAGCTACCTTTATTATCAACTGGATTCAAAGGAGGCGGAACCGGAACTTGTTCAGGAGTATTATAATGAACGGGTTACTCCTCCAGGAGTAAAAAATCATTTAAAGTTGGAGGATGGCACAAGGATCATTTTAAATGCCAACAGTCGTCTTAAATTTCCAAGGTCATTTGGCAAACTTAAAAGAGAGGTGTTTTTGGAAGGGGAGGCCTTTTTTGAGGTGACCCGTGACAGCTTAAGGCCATTTACGGTTTATGCCGGAGATGTCACCACGACGGTGTTGGGCACAGCCTTCAATATTAGGGAATATCAGGAGGGAAAGTTGGACATTGCCTTAGTATCCGGAGAAGTAAGGGTAGAAAATACGGGCCTGGATGATGAAACCTACACACTCAAGCCAGGAGAAATGATTCAAAAAAGAAATAAGGAGTTAAAGGTCAGTTTATTTGATGAGGAATCCATTATTGCCTGGACTAAAAAAATTATAATATTTAAAAACACCCCCCTGGAGGAAGCGACTCAGGTTCTTGAAAATTGGTATGGTGTAAAAATAAATTTGAAAAACGTACCCAATGAAAGAGTCACCTTTTCCGGAAAATACCAGGATGAATCGCTGGAAAATGTTCTTAAAGGATTAAGCTTTGTGGGCGGGTTTCAATTCAACATCAACCAGAAGGAAACGACAATAATATTTGATGATATCAAGAAAAACTAAAACTATTTTATGCCTATGAAATAAAACCCTTTCAACCAAAAAGCCGGTAGTGCGCCAACACCACCGGCATAGAATCATCCGGAATTGACCCAACTCGATTGGTTCCGGAGTTTGTCAATTAAATCATTCGTTCAGACTTAATCAAACAAAGTAAAGATATGAAAAATCTTATACCCTATGTCATATTTATGACCAAATTGTTCACCTATGCCTTAATGTTTCAGAGTCTCACCATGAGCTTCCTGTTTGCCAATGACAGCAAGGCTCAGGTTAAAGACATTGAAGAAGTAATGATCAGGCTGGATTTTGAAAAATCCAAAGTGGAAAAAGCTTTTTCAAAAATTGAAGAATTAACTGGTTTTAATTTTGTATACCGGTCAGAGGAATTGACTAATATTCCGATTATTTCCATCAATTCCCAAAATCAATCCGTTTATAAACTGCTTCAATCCATTTCCGAACAGACGGTTTTGGAGTTCAAACAAGTGAATAATAATATTCATGTCAGGTTAAGGGATAATTTGGCTGACCAAAACCCAACCCAGGAAGATATATTTTTTATATCCGTAACGGGAACCGTTACCGATGAAGAAGGGGAGCCTTTACCCGGAGTAACGGTCATCGTTGAAGGAACAACTTCTGGCACTGTTACCGACATAGATGGTAAATATGCCATTGAAGTTTCTGAGGAAGATGCTTTGGTATTTTCATTTGTTGGATTTGAAAGCCAAAGGAGAGAAGTAGGAAACAATTCTGTTATTAACATCAGTTTGGCGGAAGATGCTGCCAATTTGGATGAAGTGGTTGTGGTAGGTTACGGTACTCAGAAAAAAGTAAATGTAATTGGTTCCCTTACTACAGTGAGCAGTGATGACATTACAGCGGCTCCGGTTGGTGCCATTTCCAACGCCTTGGCCGGAAGACTTCCAGGAGCTATATTTATGCAGGAAAGTGGCGAACCGGGAAATGACCAGGCAAACATCCGAATCCGGGGAAATGCCACTTTGGGAAATAATTCCCCTCTTATTGTAATAGATGGTATCCTGGGGCGGGATTTGAATTCCCTTCATCCGGACGACATCGAAAGTATTACAGTGCTTAAAGATGCCGCTGCGGCGATTTACGGTGCCAGGGCTGCCAATGGGGTGATTCTGGTCACAACTAAGAGGGGTAAGGCCGATATGCCTACCAAAGTCAATTATAGTTTTTACGCCGGGTTGCTATCCCCGACAATGTTACCGGAAATGGCAGATGCGCCTACATATGCCACCATGATCCGGGAAAACCAATCCTATAGGGGCGTAGATGAATCCAATATGTTATTCTCAGAAGAGGATGTGGAAAAATTCAGATCAGGCGCATATCCCTGGACCCATCCCAATACAGATTGGTATGGTGAAGCTTTGAGGGATTTTAGCACTACCCAACATCACAATATATCCGTCACTGGGGGAGGGGAAAAGGTCAGTTATTTTACCTCTTTTGGTACCCAGGTGGATGATGGGATTTACACCAATTCCAACCTTTCCTACAAGCGGTACAACATGAGGGCAAACGTAGACTTCAGGGTCAATGAATATTTGACATTGGGATTGGATTTAACAGGAATCCAGGAAGATCGGCGATCACCTGGTGTACCTACCAGCAATATGTTTCGAACGATTCGTAGAATGTATCCTACCAATCCCGCACTTTTCCC
>JBBDSB010000462.1:0-3423 GCA_040905205.1 Cyclobacteriaceae bacterium | reverse complement strand
TATTTGGATGCCGGAAATACGGGAGTAGAAGATGGTTCTGACTTCCTGGTAGGCAGCCAAAAAGGACCACCTGATCCCCGCTTAACCGACTATGCCCAATATTCCACTTCCAAAACTTTCAATTTTAAATTGGATTATACCAAATCGTTTGGCAATGGCCATAATTTGGATGCTTTTGTAGCTTATGAGCAGTTTGATACCTTCAGGGAGAATTTTGAGGCTTACAGAAGATTTTTTGTGTCTGAACAACTTCCCTATCTTTTCGCAGGGGGAGATGAGGAAAAGGACAATATGGGATCGGTAGGATTTGATGCCAGGCAGAATTATTTTGGTAGGGTCAGCTATAATTTTAATGAGATTTATTTATTCCAGTTTAGTCTTAGAAGAGACGGATCAGTCAATTTTTCCAAAGAAGGTGGTAGATGGGGTAATTTCCCTTCGGTGTTGGCAGGATGGCGTCCTTCAAAATATGATTGGTGGAAAAGCAGATTAGGTTTCATTGACCAATTTAAATTGAAAGCCTCATGGGGTCAAATGGGTAATGATTTGGTAAGCCCTTTCCAATATTTGGCCAATTATGGATTTGTTAATGGAATTAATTTAGGAGAAAATGTTACCTATTCCCCGGGCTTGCGCCAACAGGGAATACCGAACCCCTTTATAACCTGGGAAAAGGCCGAATTGATGAACTTTGGTTGGGAATCTTTTATGTTTGATGCCAAGTTGGGATTTGATGTGGATTTCTTTTACGAAAGAAGAAGTGACATATTGGTTCAAAGAGATGTATCTGTACCGAGGTTTGTTGGGTTTACCCTACCGGATGAAAATTTCGGAATTGTAGATAATTATGGTTTTGAGGTCGTTTTGAACTATCAGAATCAAAAAGGTGAGTTGGGTTATGGGGTTTCCGGAAATCTCGCTTTTGCCAGAAACAGGATCATCGAATCCGATGAACCGGAAAGACCGGTTCCATGGCAAGTTCGAACCGGAAGACCGCAGGGAGCCTTGCTATTATACAGATCCCTTGGGATCTTCAGAGATGAAGAACAGGTCAATTCAATGGCACATGTTCCTGGTGCAAGACCCGGGGATATTATTATTGAAGATTTTGACGATGACGGGGAAATAACTGCGGATGATCGCCAATTGTTTCCACTTACCACCACTCCGGAAATTACATTCGGGTTAAACTTTAATTTTTCCTATAAAAACTGGGGTTTAACTGGTTTGATACAAGGACATGGAAGGGCTTTAAGGCAAATATACAATGACCTGAGAGCAGGGACTGCAGGTAATTATTATCAATTTGATGCGGAAGACAGGTGGACCCCTGAAAACCCAGATGGAACCAAACCCAGGGCTTACCAGTGGACGGAAGAATATTGGAGAAGTAGTCATGTCACCGATTATAATTATACGGATGTTTCCTATGCACGCTTGCGAAATGTACAGCTTAATTATACCATACCAGCTTCTTCCATGGCGTTTTTGGGTGTCCAATCTGCAAGGGTATATGCTTCCGGACAAAATCTGTTGTTGCTGTATTCCGGGAATAAAATCATGGACCCTGAATTATACGGTATGCAGTCTTATCCCATCATGCGGGTAATCACTTTGGGTGCCAATATTACATTTTAAATAAAAAAATCTAATCATGAAAAAATACATTATTAACCTTGGATTGGCAATGGCCCTATTCCTTTGTAATATGGCCTGTAATGAGGATTTTTTGGATAGAAGTCCTTTGAACAGTTATTCTGATCCGGTAGTTTGGTCAGATATTAATTTGGCCAGGTTTTATTTAAACGATCTGTACAACAGCGTAGAATATGGTTGGAATCAAAGGGCTCATGGGTATCAAACAGGTCTGTTTGTGGCAGAATCTACCATGTCTAAAGGAGGAACTTTGACAGAATATGGATTGGGGAGTATTGGGGCTGGAAATCCCGGTACGGACAGAGGACATTTGACCTGGCACCATTATTCCAATATCCATAAGTTAAATTTATTTCTGGAAAATATTGACGGTATGCCGGAAACTTATCCCAGCTCAGACCAAAGCCGGATTCAGGCAGAGGTGGATGTTTTAAAGGGAGAGGCTTATTTTTTGAGAGCCGTATTTTACACCGATATCTGCCGGTCCTACGGCGGGGTCCCGATCTTGAGTGAAACGGCTGAATTAGGTGGGGAGTTTTCCGATGTAGTCAGAAATACTTTTGAGGAAACCGTAAATTTCATTAGTCAGGATTGTGACCGGGCAGCAGATTTACTTCTTCCCAAAAGCGAAATGGAAATGGGAAGAGCCACTAAAGAAGTAGCCATGGCCCTAAAATCCCGTATTTTAATATTTGCAGCCAGTGATTTAACCGCAGATGGTACTGTGGCCAATGAATTTGTAGGATATTCTAATCCCGATCGAACTGCTCTATGGACTGCGGCCAGGGATGCGGCCAAAGCTTTAATTGACTTTGGGACCGTGGAGTTGGAGGATTTTGGTGCACCTGATTTGGATGCTGTTTCGGAAAATTATTTTGCCATGTTTAAGGCAAGAAACCTTGCCAGTAAAGAGGTGATTTGGGGCAAAATGCACAGACCGGATGTGGGGCCCAGAATCAGGACCAATTTACGGAATGGACCAAATGGCATTGATGCATGGGGTAATAATGCCCCTTATGGCACCTTCGTGGATAATTACCAAATGGAAGATGGAACGCCTTTTTTCGATCACTTTTCTATTGATGAAAATGAAGAGTATATCAATATATCTTCCGATTTCACCAATGAAAATCCTTATAAAAATCGGGAGCCCAGATTTTATGGGACCATTTTATACGACAGTGCCGTTTGGCAACCAAGATTTGATAACCTGGCTGGAATCGATCCATTGGGAATTTATGAAAGGAGGACCAGAATTGTAATTGAAAACGGAATTGTTGTCAGTGAACGATTTGGACTCGATACCAGGCAGGGACCCATTTCGCCATCAAACGGAAATTATACGGGTTATGTCATGAAAAAATTTATGGATGATGAAATTATAGCCAGAGATGATTTTAATGAGAATATTTTCATTTGGATCCGGTATCCGGAAATTTTATTAAATTATGCAGAGGCTTCTATTGAATTGGGAGATAATGAAACTGGGGCCGCTTACATCAACATGGTCAGAAACAGGGCTGGATTGCCTGATTTTACAGGGGATATTATGGAGGCCTTGAGGTACGAAAGAAAGGTGGAGTTGTTTGCGGAAAACATTGCCTGGTATGACGTGAGAAGGTGGAAAATGTTGGAAGAGAATTTCGATCTTTTTTTGTACGGCGTGGATATCAAGCAAGTAACTACAGATGGCGTTACAAATACCACCTGGAGAAGAGTGCAGGCTGCTCCTGAAAGGAATTTTTCTGAAAAACTTTACTGGATTCC
>JBBDSB010000461.1:0-4613 GCA_040905205.1 Cyclobacteriaceae bacterium | reverse complement strand
AGCCAAACGGTGGAAGTAGGAAACCAAACTACCATTGATATTGTCCTTACCGAAAGTGCACAGGCTTTGGACGAGGTAATTGTGGTAGGTTATGGAACCGCTAAAAAATCTGAACTGACCAATGCGGTGGTCCAAACTTCCGGGGAAGAAATCAAAAAATCTTCTGCTGTTTCACTTTCCAATGCCCTTTCGGGAAGGCTGGCGGGACTGTATGTTAACCAAAGAAGTGCTACCCCTGGATTTGATGATGCTCAGATCCTTGTCAGGGGATTCAATACCACCCGGGACAATTCCGCTTTGATTGTAATAGATGGTGTGGCCAATGCCGATCCGGATGGATTGAACCGTTTGGATCCCAATGATATTGAGTCAATATCCGTATTAAAAGATGCTTCAGCGGCCATCTATGGAGCCCAGTCTGCGGGTGGGGTGATCTTGGTTACCACCAAAAGGGGGAAAACAGGAAAGCCCACTTTCAGTTTCTCCACTTCCCATTTATTCCAGTCCCCCACCACCAAGGTTCAGACTGCCAATGTCTTTGATTACATGGATATCTTAAACCGAAGCAGGGCCCTTGATGGCACAGGCTCTGATTTTCCCGAAGAATTAATTCAGGCCTTTAGAAATGGGGACAGAAGGGCAGAAGACTGGTGGGAGGCTTTGGTAGATCCTCCTGCTATTATCGGAAGGCAATCCTTGACCATGCGTGGAGGTTCAGATCGGGTAAGGTATTTCACATCGATCGGTACGGTATCACAAGGTGGTATACTGCGGGCCGATGACATTACGAAGTTAAAACAATACAATGTAAGGGCCAATCTTGATGTCACTGTTACCGATAATTTGGAAATTGGATTGGATCTTTCCTTAAGAGAAAAATTTACCCAATCCCCTCAGGGAGGTTCCGGTGCCATCGGGGCTTTTGCCTCCACCAGTCCACTTCAGGAAGCTTACATAGATGGTGATTACCGTTATCCGGGAGAGGGTTGGTCCCATTTAAACCCTGCGGCCAGGTTATTGAGTCCGGGATACAGAAGGTTTACCAACGATGTGGCCAATGGTACTTTTCGTTATGAATATAAGATGCCGTTCGTTAAAGGATTAAGTATAGATGGTTTCGCTTCTCTTGTCAAAACTTTTAATTACAATAAATCATTTGATTTTGTTTGGGATTACTACGAAAAAAATTCCCAGGGAGAAATTGTTAGAAGGACTTCCCGTACAGTGGAAGATATCGGTTTGAGGGAGGATTTTTCACAAAGTACCCGCGTTACCCTGAATTCCAAAATCAAGTACGAAACCACCATTAATACAGATCATAAAATCAGTGGCTTTTTGGCTTATGAACAAATGAGCTACGATGACAACTTTTTCTGGGCGCAGCGACTGGGTTTTGATTCACCACAGATTGATCAGCTATTCGCCGGAAGCGAAAACAGGAGTAATTGGAACAACAGTGGGGGAGCGGGACAAAATGCCAGAAGGAATTATTTTGGCCGGGTCAATTATGACTTTAGCAACAAATATTTATTAGGGTTTAATTTCAGGTATGATGGTTCCCCTATTTTTCCAAAAGAAACCCGATGGGGATTTTTCCCCGGCGTTTCCGCAGGATGGGTCGTCAGTAATGAATCATTCGTTTCCGAAGATTTCTTTAGCAATATAAAATTGAGAGCTTCCTGGGGCCAATTGGGCAATGACCGGGTTAATCCTTTTCAATATATCGGAAGATTTGGTTATGGCGCTGGCTGGGTAGTAGATGGAAATGATGTTAGGGGAATTGCGGCACTTACCACCCCTAACCCAAACATTACCTGGGAGGTATCTGAATCCACGGACATAGGGTTGGAACTGGGGTTTTTAGGAGACAGAATCACCTTTGAAACAGATATTTATAAGACCAAAACCACCAATATTCTAGGAACAAGGCAAGCTTCTATTCCAGGTTATACCGGCCTGATCCTTCCGGATGAAAACATCGGTGAGATGGAAAGTAAGGGTATAGAATTCCAGGTAGGCTACAGACAAAATTTCGGTGAGTTAAATTTTAGGGTGAGCGGCAATTATTCCTTTAATGACAATACTGTTATCTTTTTTGATGAAGTCCCACAGGCTGAGCCCTATCAAAAGCAGGAAGGAAGACAATTTGGTTCTGAATTGGTATACAAAGCCATCGGTATTTATAGGACCCAGGCAGATTTGGACAACAATGTCAATTATCCCAATGCAACCATTGGAGGGCTGATCTTTGCCGATTTAAATGATGATGGTGTAATTGATGGCAACGATCGTTATCGTTTCAATACCAATCCTTTTCCAAGGTCTCAGTTTGGTATGACCATTGGGTTTGATTATAAGAATTTTGATCTTACCATGTTGCTACAGGGCCAGGATGGAGGGAAATTCCGATTGGATAATGGATTTGGTTCGGGAGCAAATGGTAACGGGCTTGCCTATGTAGCCCACAACACCTTTGATTTGGAAAACACCGATGCGGTCCTTCCAAGGATCCGGCCAGTAGGTTTTGCGGCTCAGAATAATGATTTCTGGTACCATAATGCCACCTGGCTACGATTTAAATCGGCAGAATTGGGATACAGTTTACCCAATTCGCTGGCCGGAAAGATTGGGATTTCAGGAGTTAGATTTTACCTGTCGGGGGAAAACCTCTTCCTGATTTACAATAATCTGGCAAAGTTCGGAGCGGGAGACCCTGAGTTTCTGAGTGGAAAAGGAGGAACCTATCCCAATATGCGTTCTTTAGGTTTCGGACTTAATCTTACTTTTTAAAATTATGAAAAATAGCCTATTTAAAATCGATATGATTAGGAAGTTAATAATTCTGATGATTACCGGCTTTGTTTTCGCAAGCTGTGACGATGAACTACTGGATGTTCAACCTTTAGATGCCATATCTGAGGAAAATGTATTCACCGATCCGGTATTCCTTCAAAATTATGTGTTTAATATTTATAATGGAATAAAGCCACATTGGAGCCCTGGTACAGGCGGTTATATTGGCATGACAGATATTGCTGTTACCGCTCCGGATACGCATAACCGTGCAAATGGAATCAGGCAATACCTGGAAGGCAATAATACACCGGATAATGTCACGCAGTTGACTAACATTTGGGCAGAGGAATATGATTATATTAGAAGGGCCAATATTTTCTTTGAAAAAGTGGCTGATTCCCAAATTGAAGACCAAGCCCTTAACCGGATGAAAGGCGAAGTGCACTTTTTGAGAGCCTGGATGTATTTTGAATTAATCCGGACTTTTGGAGGAGTTCCTTTAATCACCAATAGTTTCACTTTGAGTGACGAGTCCTTTGATGTTTCCCGAAACAGTTATGAGGAATGTACGCAATTTGTTTTGGATGAATGTGAAATCGCTATTGGCCTCTTGGATGGTTATCCTCATGCGGCGGGGAAAGTAAGTAAAGATGCCGCATTGGGATTAAAAGCAAGGATGTTATTGTATATGGCAAGTCCATTGAATAATCCTTCTAATGATATGTCCAAATGGCAGGCTGCTGCTGAGGCCAACAAAGCAGTGATCGATTTAGGATATACCCTGCACCCTACCCATGAAGACTTGTTTTTACAACCCCTTAAAACGGATGAAACCATTTTTGGCAGATCATTTACAGCTGGGTCCCGGATTCCGGATTGGGGTTATAACTATGATTATTGGCCCAGTGGATTTGACGCCAGGCAAAGGGTAATGCCTACACAGACTTTCATAAACATGTTCCAGATGGCCAATGGAGAATATCCCTATTTGCCTGATGGAATGACAGTCAATCCCGCTTCAGGCTATGATGCGCAAGATCCCAATGTCAATAGGGATCCCCGGTATTACAGTTATATCTTATATCCGGGGGCAGGCCCGGTAAACATTATTGATGGATCCAAAAGTACCGAAAGGCTTTATGAATATTGGGAAGATGCCAATCCCAATCCTGACAATCTTCCTCCCTATGAAAATCCCAATAAAGTGGATCCTATGAATAATCAGGAGCTGTTTGACTTTGGAAGGGATTCGGAAACCTACTGGGTAAAAGGGCTGACACCTTTCCATTGGAGGGTACAAACTGGTTATACCTTTAGGAAGTTATTGGATTTTAATGGTCCACGTGCTAGTTTTGACTTTGATTATAGTCAGTTAATGATTTTCATGAGATTGCCGGAATTCTATTTGAATTATGCCGAAACCCAAATTGCACTAGGAAATGAGGATGTAGCAAGA
The DNA here is from genome assembly GCA_040905205.1 of Cyclobacteriaceae bacterium. Classification (GTDB taxonomy): domain Bacteria; phylum Bacteroidota; class Bacteroidia; order Cytophagales; family Cyclobacteriaceae; genus Cyclobacterium. The sequence continues at coordinate 361 of JBBDSB010000461.1, read as the reverse complement.
GAATACATCAACTTGGTACGGCAAAGGCCCTCAGTAAACATGCCTGATATTACCAGTTCAGGAGATGATCTGGTACGGGATTATAGAAATGAGCGAGCAGTGGAACTGCATTTGGAAGATTCTCGGTTTTGGGACCTTTTGCGATGGAAGGCGGCACCTGGTAATATTGATCTCGACCCCATAAGAGGCCTGAGTAAGGTGACAATGGATTGGAGCGAAGCACAGGAAGGCGATTTGATGGGAATTTTGAACTATACCTATGGAGAAGTTGATGAAGTGGATCCCAGGTTTCCGTGGCCGGGGGAGCATTATTACCTGTTCCCCATTCCGAGAGAAGAAATTCAACGGAGTAATAACAATA
>JBBDSB010000460.1:3413-4622 GCA_040905205.1 Cyclobacteriaceae bacterium | reverse complement strand
GCAATATTAAAACCCTTATTCCATACTTACAATATTTTATTTCTTTTTTTAATTTAAAAAAAAAATGAATATTACGTGTTTTGATGAAATAAGGCAATTTAAGTTTATTGTTTTTTTAATATAAGAATATAATTCTAAATATTTTACTTATGTCAATAAAATCAAAATAAAATTTTGATACTGATTACTTAAGGTATTTATACAAATTTTAGGTTTCTCTTGTACTAATTTCAAAAAACCCAACCTGAACCCCTCTTTACCTGAATTTTTGAATAAAATGCTTTGAAATTAAAAATTGAAGGGTTTGTTATATATTTGATCATTAAAACCTAATATATGATCACGTTTCCCAATGCCAAAATCAACCTTGGTCTCCATGTATTGAGCAAAAGGAATGATGGTTTCCATGAGATTGAAAGTTGCCTTTATCCCATCCCCATGTTGGATGCCTTAGAGATGCTTCCTTCAAAGCATTTTTCTTTTTATCATTCGGGTATGGATATTCCAGGTTCAAAATCGGATAATCTTATCCTCCAGGCCTATGAACGGCTTAAAATGGACTTTCCAAAACTGCCGCCGGTGGCCGTTCACCTGCATAAGGTCATACCCATGGGGGCCGGTTTGGGTGGGGGATCTGCGGATGCTGCATTTGCTTTAAAATTATTGAACCAACTTTTTGAACTTGAACTTGATGATGAAAAACTTGAATCCTATGCGATACAGTTGGGTAGCGATTGTCCGTTCTTTATTCAAAATCAGCCCAAACTGGTAAGTGGTAGGGGGGAGCAAATGTCCCCCTTTGCGGTGGATTTGAAAGGGATTTGGCTTTATTTGGTTCATCCAAACATACACATCGGCACGAAGGAAGCTTATGCGGGTGTTAAACCAAAATTTCCAGGGGGGGAATTAAAAGCTATTCTATCTGAAAAGGAATTATGGAAAAATCATTTGTTCAACGATTTTGAAGAAAGTGTTTTCAAAATACATCCCCAAATTGGAGAAATTAAAAGGATGTATTATAAACAGGGTGCCTTTTATGCCGCTATGTCCGGATCCGGATCTGCGGTTTATGGGTTGTTTGAAGAAAAACCTTCCGGGATTTATCTGGAGGACGGATTATTCCAATTTTGTAAGCAAATGGATTGATGAAATCGAGCCTGCCTGAGGCAGACAGGCATGACGAGAACGTCACACGGAGGGATGATTATC
>JBBDSB010000460.1:0-3313 GCA_040905205.1 Cyclobacteriaceae bacterium | reverse complement strand
TATAAACAGATGAAACTTGCGTTTTACTGCAATCTTCTTAAATGTCTGGTGACCTTCTTTTTATGGATATAATGAATGATGGGATAAAAACAGACGGACAATAAGATGATAAAGGTGCCCAGGTAAAATGGCCCGGTCATTTTTTCCTGTTCCCCAAAAATTATCAATGCCAGTAGAATTCCATATACAGGTTCCATATTGGTGGTAAGGTTTATGGCAAATGCAGAAAGTCTTTTCATCAGCTCTACAGAAATCGAAAATGCAAAAACCGTACACACCTGTGACAATACCAGCAACCAAAACCAATCCCAGGGGGATGGTGAGAGATTGAGTTTTGCTTCTGGATAATACGCTGAATAGATGGGCATAAGTAGGAGGGATAAAAGGCAGGCTCCTGTCATTTCGTAAAAGGTGATGACATAGGGATTGTGTTTTTTGGTCAACTTCCCATTAATCACCATGAAAAAAGCCCCAAATACTGCAGATGCCACTGCTAAGCTCAAGCCTAACCCATAATTGGATTCGAATTTGTAAATGATGGACAATCCAAAAACCACCAATATCCCCAACAACAATTCATACCAAATGACCTTGCTCCTGTTTAGAGCAGGTTCTACCAACGCCGTCCATAGAGAACAGGTGGCCATACCTGCCAGACAAACAGAAACAGTGGAGACTTGGGCCGCCAAAAAAAATAAAATCCAATGGGCAGCGATAAGGCCTCCGGTGAACAAAAATTTCAACAAAACCCTGAAATCAATTTTAACCGTGGCTTGTCTTACATAAAGGAAAACAAATAACCCCAAACTGGCCATCAGGGTTCTGAAAAACACGATTTCCAAAGAGGGTAAATTGATGAGTACCCCAAGTATAGCTGTAAATCCCCATATAAGCACAATCAGATGTAACCAAATATAATCTTTAATTACCTGGTGGTTTTCCATTTTATCTAGGCACTGTTTTGTACAAGATCATGCCGGTGATGGCAAAAACGATGTTGGGGATCCAGACGGATAAAACTGGGTTGGAAGTTCCTGCCTCTGCAAAGGTCCTTGAAAGTAAAAAAAGAATGATATAAACAAATGCCAATAAAAATCCCAACGCAATTTTGAATCCAGATCCTCCCCTGGTCTTTTTTGCGGAAACGATCACCCCAATAAATGTGAGTAAAATAGCTGCAAATGGGGACATATACCGTACATATTTTTCAATCCTGTAGAAATTGATGTTGTCTGCACCCCTTTCCTCTAAAATCAATATTTGTTCACTTAATTTTGGAAGTGTGAGGGTTTCATGGTGATTCAAGGGAAGGTCAAAATCGGCCGGGGTGATGGACAGCACCGTATCCATTTCTTCACCAGATGACCATTTCTCCCTCATATCCTCCAACTCCCGTAATTTCCAATTTCTGGCACTCCACGCATTATTGGTAGTGTCCCAGATGATCCTGTCAGCGGAGAATTTGGAAAGTAACTGACCATCGGAAATTTCTTCCAAAGTAAAACTGTAACCAGTATTGGCAGAGGTATAATACCTTTGTATGTAAGCATAAACCTCCGGGGCTACCTTGATGTGAATGTTTTGTTGGTTAAGGTTTTGTTGTTTGTCCAAATATTCCACTTTAAATTCAGAAACGCCGGCGGTGGCAACGGGTAACACCCATCCATTCAGAAAAAAACTGATCAGAGCAATCAGGAGGGCTGAAAGAATAAATGGCACCAGCATTCTTACAAAACTTACCCCACTGCTTAAAATGGCAATGATCTCAGTCCTCCCGGCCATTTTTGAAGTGATGAAAATAACGGAAATAAAAACCGTAATGGGGGTTAACAGGTTGTTGAGGTACAGGCCATAATTGAGCATGTACTGAAGAACCTCCGACGTGGGCACCTCATTCCTGATATAGGTATCGTTTTTTTCCGTGAAATCCAGTACCAATACGATTAAAATGAGCATCAGGACCACAAATAAATAGGTCTTAAGGAAATCTTTTATGATTAATTTATCCAATAATTTCATTTCGTTCCTGCCATTCTTATTTATAGTTAACGATTAATTTTACAGGTTTGGTTTATGATATCAAAAACCTGATCATAATCTTCTACTTACTTTCTCCACCATTTCATTTTTCCAAGCTAAAAATGTGCCTTTGCGGATTTGTTCACGGGCCTCATCAACCAGCCAAAGGTAAAATGAAAGGTTGTGTATACTGGCAATTTGGGCGGCGAGCATTTCTTTGCTGATGACCAAATGGCGCAAATAGGCTTTAGAATAAAAGTTGCTAACATGACCTTTAAACCCTGAATCAATAGGGGAAAAGTCATTTTTCCAACGTTCATTTCTTATATTGATGATGCCCTGACTGGTAAAGAGCATGCCATTTCTGGCATTTCTTGTAGGCATCACACAATCGAACATATCTATTCCCAATGCAATTGCCTCCAATATATTGGCCGGTGTGCCCACACCCATTAAATACCTTGGCTTTTCCTGAGGTAAAATGTCTGTGACCAAATCCGTCATTTCATACATCAACTCGACGGGTTCTCCAACAGATAATCCCCCGATTGCATTCCCCTCTCTTCCCTGCTCAGCAATAAAAGTAGCAGATTCCTTCCTAAGTTCCTTGAAGGTAGATCCCTGTACAATTGGAAAAAATGTTTGCTGGTATCCATATTTTCCCTCAGTACTGTCAAAACGGGCCATACACCGCTGGAGCCATCTATGTGTGAGGTCCATCGAGTTTTTTGCATACTGCCAATCACAGGGGTAGGGGGTGCATTCGTCAAATGCCATGATAATATCAGCTCCGATCGTCCGCTGTATATCCATCACCGTTTCGGGGCTAAACTGGTGTTTGGATCCATCGATATGAGATTTGAAAACCACGCCTTCTTCCGAAATTTTTCGGTTATCCGAAAGGGAAAAAACCTGATAGCCTCCGCTGTCTGTTAAAAGGGGACCTGACCAACCCATAAATTTATGCAGGCCTCCGGCATTTTCAAGGATTTCCAGCCCTGGTCTCAGGTAAAGGTGATAGGTATTTCCAAGAATTATTCTGGCATGCACGTCATTAATTAATTCTCTTTGGTGGACCGCTTTTACAGATCCGGCGGTTCCCACAGGCATAAAAATAGGGGTAGGTATTTCACCGTGATCCGTTGTGATCAATCCGGTCCTTGCCTTGGAATTTTTGTCTTTGTGTAGGAGATTGAACTTCATTCTACCGTATTCATTGAAAAATTGATGTTTTCCTGTTTATATTTGATGACACAAAAATAGGTGCTATTCCACAAAAGCCACGAAGTTTTTG
>JBBDSB010000459.1:23065-26934 GCA_040905205.1 Cyclobacteriaceae bacterium | reverse complement strand
TGAAAAGGGGATGGTTTTCAAAAATACGGCGCACCATATTGGCCTCCCGCTGCCGTTCCGGCAAACGCATACTCGAAAAAAGCATGCCACCTGGAACCACCGCCGCAGCATCCCTTTGAAAATACAGGTTGGGACAGGGGGGGATCAGAAAGGCCACATCCATAAGGTCGGCAAGGGCAGTGGAACTAACCTTTCCCCTTACCTCATGCACCTTGATGCCCGCCACTAAGGCCAAAGCACATTCCTCCATCGATAAAACGCCCAATAACTCCTCCGTAAGGTGAGATAGACGGGAGACCATAAGTGCCTCGTGCATCAATTCCCGTAACAAATTCTTATCGGAAATGACTTCCAACAACAACTCATGAAAAAAATAAACGGTGGCCCCACAACTTTCCCGGATCAAACGGGTAAAAACATCATGCTCCCGCTGCATTTCTTCCAGGAAAGGAACATCCTCAAACAACAATAACTTCTTATTGTAAGGTGTCAACCTGTCAATTTCTTTTCCTGGCCGGTGCATCAACACCATTTCAAGTGTTCCGAACTCCGAATCAATGGATAAACTCATATTCTTAATAAAAATAATCTCTTTAAATTAAAAAAATAAGGTTATATACTATTCTTTTTATTCTTTTAAATTTAAAATATCTCTTATTCTATTGGCTTCCCTCATTTGAGATTTCAAACCCTCAGCATCGTTATTTACAATAAAATCCCTAAACTGGCTGAGATGGCTGATATAACTCTCCAGGGCCTCCAATACATTGGTCTTGTTTTCCATGAATATAGGCCCCCACATGGCGGGTGAGCTTTTTGCCAACCTTACCGTAGAGGTAAAGCCGCTGCCGGCCATATCAAAAATATTTTTTTCATCCTCCGTCTTATCCAAAACCGTTTTTCCCAAGACAAATGAGGAGATATGGGAAAGATGGGAGACAAAGGCCAGGTGCAGGTCGTGCTCTTTGGGATCCATAAACCGGAGTTTTAAATTCAAGGCTTCAAAAATTTCATAACCCAGTCCTTTAAGGTGTACATCGGTCTTCTCCATCTCACAAATAATCATCACCTTACCATCAAACAGGTTCAACTCTGCCGCCTTGGGTCCCGAATTTTCGGTGCCTGCAATAGGATGAACGGCCAGGTATTGAGCCCGCTTGGGGTGATCTCCCATTTTTCGGCAGATTTCATGTTTGGTGGAACCAAAATCCATCACCAAAGTCCCGGGTCCTACCTGATCCAATGTGCGGGTTAGCAATCCAAAAAGGGCATCAACCGGTGTCGCCAAAATCACCGCATCCGTATCGGAATCCGGCACCTCCTTTTTTTCCGCAATCATACCCAGTTCCAATGCCGTTTCCAAGTGCTTCGGTTGGTTATCGTAACCTGTCAGCACCCAGTCAGGTTGACTCTTTTTTATGGCCAGCGCAAAGGATCCCCCCAATAGCCCCAAACCTATAACGTGTATTTTTTTCATATACTTATCAGTATTTAGTGTCCATTCTGTTTATTGCCTCCAAAATCAGCTTTTCCTCCACACATAAAGAAAAGCGGATATACTGCTGACCCCTGCTTCCAAATATTAGGCCCGGTGTCACAAAGATATGCTTTTCATACAGCAGATAATCCACCAATTCCAAAGCGTTGCTGTCTTCTGGTGCTTTGGCCCAAACAAAGAGGCCGCTGCTTTCTTTTTGACATTTTAAACCCAGTTTTCCAGCCAGCTCCAAAATAAGGGTCCTCCTTTTGGCATAAACCCTGTTGTTCTCCAAAATCCAGGAATTGCCTAAGGCAAACGCCGCAACAGCACCTTCCTGAATGCCCAAAAACATACCGGAGTCCATATTGCTCTTGACCCGAAGTACGGCCTGTAAATAATCTTCACGGCCCAGCACCATCCCCACCCGCCAACCGGGAATATTAAAGGTTTTGCTCAGGGAATTCAATTCCAGGGCATGGTCTCTGGCCTCCAAAACAGAGAGTAGGCTGATTGGATCCGGGTTTAGGATCATGCTATAGGGATTATCATTTACCAAAAGGATATTGTTCCTTTTGGCAAAATGCACCAGCTTTGTAAAAAGTGCCTTGCTTCCTCTGGCGCCGGTAGGCATATGAGGGTAATTCACCCACATCAGTTTTACCTTTGAAAGTTCCAAGTTTTCCAAAGCCTCCCAATCAGGCTCCCATTGCTCATTTTCCAGCAGATCATAATACACAGGTTTTGCCTCCAGCAGACGGGTAACAGAAGTGTAGGTGGGATAGCCGGGATTGGGAATTAAAACCTCGTCCCCCATATTCAAAAATGCCATGGAAATATGCATGATCCCCTCTTTTGAACCCATAAGTGGCAATACTTCCGCATCAGGGTTTAATCTCACCCCGTATTGTCGCTGGTAAAATCCCGCAATGGCCGACCTCAATTGGGAACTTCCCTGGTAGGGTTGATACCCATGAGAGGAAGGGGCTTCAGCAGATAATTGCAGGGCTTTGATCACCGTAGGGTGGGGGGGCAGATCCGGACTGCCTATTCCCATATTGATAATGGGTTGGCCTGCTGCTCTTAGTTTTTGAACTTCTTTCAGCTTTTTGGAAAAATAATATTCCTCCACTTTCCCAAGCCGGTTTGAAAAGCCTTTCATGTGTTTATAATTTGTTCTTCAATGGACACAACTTGTCCCGTACCGAATGTCGGGATAGCCTGTCCCGACCTTCGGGAGAATCTCGCTGTTATAATCATTCCTACGTGTGACATTCTCGTCATGCTCGATTTCATCGTTTTTGGTTTTGGTATTCCCCGAAAATTTTCACATCCCCATACAATTGGGTGATTTTGGCCATGGCCAATTTAAATTGGGCATAATCCTCAATTATAGTATCAATAAAAAAGGCATATTCCCATGGTTGATTCATGACGGGAATAGATTGGATCTTGGTCAGGTCCAAATCATGCTCACTCAGAATAGAAAGCATCTTGGCCAAAACCCCTTTTTCATTGTGAATGGAAATCTTCAAACTTGCTTTGGTAGGAAGGGCTAGCTGAGGAGGCTTTTCCTTCTGCAATACAATAAACCGGGTAAAATTATTCTTTACGGTCTGAATGTCCGAGGCCAAAATTTCCAACCCATAAAAATCCGCCGCCTTTTTGCTTGCCACAGCAGCCAGCCCCTTTGACTTGTTCTCGGCAATCACCTTGGCCACATATGCGGTATCCACATCATCTACCATTTTGATATCAGGGAGGTTGGAGAAAAACACTTTACATTGCAATAAGGCCATGGGATGGGACCTGGCTTCTTTGATATCGGCCAATTGTTGCCCCGGTAGGGCCATCAGGTTGTGGGAGATGGGCAGGTAATACTCCTCCCTAACAAACAAATCATACCGGTCAATGATATCGTAATTGGGTAAAATGGCACCAGCTATGGAGTTTTCAATGGCCATAACGGCAAAATCAACCCCCCCGCCGGATACGCTCTTTCCCACCTCTTCAAAGGTATTGAGCCCCACTACTTCAATGTTCTCGCCAAAGATATTTTGAGCCACCTGATGGTGAAAGGATCCCAAAACGCCCTGAATTGCTACTTTTAATTGCTTTTCCAATATGATGGACTGATTATGGTATGAATCAATTATTTTTTAAAGATAAAATATACGGCCCCTATCAAAAAAAGAAAACCGACCAGGTGATTCCATCTAATGGTTTCGTTTTTGAAGAATAGGAAAGTAAACAGCATAAAGACAATCAAGGTGATCACCTCCTGCAATACCTTCAACTCCACCAATGAAAAAGGGCCTCCGTATCCCTTGTAACCTATCCGATTGGCAGGTACTTGAAAGAAATATTCAAAAAGGGCAATGCCCCAACTGAT
>JBBDSB010000459.1:8590-22965 GCA_040905205.1 Cyclobacteriaceae bacterium | reverse complement strand
ATATCACAATGTTTCCAAAAGCTGGGATAGGACTTGTTTACCACCTCAGGATCTTCAATGACCACATGGGTTCGGGACATCAAAGGCATAAAGGCCATGGCCATCCGGTGATCATCATAGGTATGAACCTGCACTTTTTCGGGAATATCAGTAGCCGGGATCAGTATAAACTCCCCGTTTTCTCCCTCATCCAGTTTTGCACCTATCTTTGCCAGCTCCTGCTGTAAAGCCAAAATCCTATCGGTTTCCTTGATTCTGAGGCTTTCCAAACCTGTAAATACACTTTTTTTACCCAAAACAGCACAGGTTACAGCAACCGTCTGGGCCAGATCAGGGCAATGGGTGAAATCAAAATGCTTTAATCCTTTAATGGCTTTCTTCTTAAGCCGGATGCCATTTTCTTCGAACTGGCTGTCAATTCCCAGTTGATCCATAATCTCCACAATCTTGGCATCACCCTGCAGGCTGTCCGCTTTCAAACCTTGGAGAAAGAATTCACCTTCCCTGGCACAGGCCAGTAAACTAAACCAGTAACTGGCCCCGGACCAATCACTTTCTACCGCAAAGGAAGTTGGCTGGTATTCCTGGGGTTGAATGCTGATGACATGGTCCTCAAATCGGTATTCCACCCCAAATGTCTTCATTAATTCCAAGGTCATCAGGATATAGGACCTGGACCCGATTTTTCCCGTCAATTCCAGGACAAGTCCTTTTGGGAGCAAAGGGGCATTCATTAGCAAGGCAGAAATATATTGGCTGCTGACATCCCCCCTGATTTTTAGCCTATGTTTTTTCTGACCCACAAAACCTTTGGTTTTTATCGGTGGATATCCGGCCTTTTCAAGGTATTCGATTTCAGGTCCAATTTCACGTAGGGCATCCACCAAAACCCCTATCGGTCGCTCACACATCCTGGGCGTTCCGGTCAACATCCTTTCCTTACCGGAAAGGGCCAAATAGGCGGTTAAAAACCGCATGGTGGTGCCAGCGTCCAGCACATCATAAGTAGGGGGATCCTCCTTCAGCAACCTTATCATCGTCTGGGTATCTCTGGCTTCAGCAAGATTGGTGATCATATTGGTTCCCTTGGTCAGGGCATCGATTACCAATACCCTGTTGCTTTCACTTTTTGAGGCTGGTAAAGGGATATGCACCTGGCCAAATATTTCCCGGCGGGGCAAGTCTACTGTTTTCATTCAATCTTCTAAACTGTTGTAATATTCCAAGGCTTCAATTACCGCTTCTTTACCCACGTTGATATTGTAATCACATTCTCCGATTTTTCTTAGCAAGGAAAAATTCAAAACGTTGCCATCATTTTTTTTGTCCTGAAAACAAAGTTGGATGATGCCTTCAAAGTCTTTCGCCGAAATGGAAACTTTGCCAAAAATGGTAATGAGCATCTTCTGTATGGTATCAAGATCTTGCTGGCGCAACCTTAAAAATTTATGGGAAAGGAAAGCTTCGGAAATCATGCCTATAGCAATGGCCTCTCCATGTAAAAGATGATAGGACGTTTCCAGATAGTAGGATTCTATGGCATGGCCTATGGTATGGCCAAAATTCAGGATTTTTCTTAATCCATCCTCCTTTGGATCTTTTTCCACCACCTCTCTTTTGATGGCCACGGAAACCTCAATGATGTCTTTCCACAATTGCTTTTGCCAGTTTTCGGTTTTCAGGCTGTTGAAATAATTCTCATTTCTGATGAGTCCATGCTTGATCACTTCTGCATAACCTGACCTGAGCTCCTCCTCCGGTAGGGTATTTAAAAATTCATCGGCTATCAACACGCCTTCCGGCTGGTTAAAAACACCGATATGATTTTTATAACCGTTAAAATCAATTCCCAATTTCCCGCCGACACTGGCATCTACCTGTGAAAGAAGGGAAGTGGGGACATTGATAAACCTGACCCCTCTTTTATAGGTGCTGGCACAAAACCCCCCCATATCTCCGGCTACTCCTCCGCCAATATTGATGATCATGGCTTTGCGGTCAAAACCACTGTCGGTCATCCATTGCCAGATACTGTTACAGGTATCCAGGTTTTTATGGGGTTCACCGGCAGGAAAAGCATGCATCAAATGCTCAGGGAGATCATTGGTAATAATGGGATAGCAACTTTTTATGGTGTTGCTGTCCATGATCACCCCGAGCTTGGAATATTTTTTGGTTTTAAGAAACCTCTGGAGGTCTTGCGCAATGTCTGCTGTAAATATAATCGTTTCCAAACCTGGTTTTTTTGGTAAAGATAATATTTAAACTTTTAGATTGACTTTTTGTCTGTAACTTCTTCCCTCAACTTCTTCTCCTGTCTTTTTACGGACTCTTCATGAATGCAATAAAGCAACTCTTTCATAAATTTTTCGCTAAGGTTTTTGGCCACTCCCTTTTGTGTCCTGCTGTCCATAACCTGCTTCCACCTATCAGCCTGAAACACGGTTAGGTTATGCTCCCTTTTATGCGTGCCGATCTGATCGATCAAAGAAAACCGCTCTGACAAAAGGTCCAACAATTGGTCATCCAAATGATCAACGGCATTCCTTAAGTCTTTAAGCTTCTCTGAGGGATTTTCAGTTTGTAGCGTATGCTTGAAATCAATTTGATCCAATATTTCCCTAAGTTGTCTTGGCGTCACCTGTTGCTTGGCATCACTCCAGGCATTATCCGGATCATGGTGGGTCTCTATCATCAAACCATCCAGACCAAAATTGATGGCCCGCTGCGCTGTTTCCAGAATCCCTGTTCTGTTTCCCACGATATGACTGGGGTCATTGATGACCTGCATTCCCTTCCAAATCCGCTTCAAATGGATAGGCATGGACCAGTTGGGCTTGTTCCTGAATTTCTTATCGTAAGCGTCACTGAATCCCCTGTGAATGGCGGCCAATTTATTGACCCCCACAGCCTGAAGCCTTTCCAAAGCACCTCTCCATAGTTCCAGGTCCGGATTCATTGGGTTTTTTACCATCACCGGAATATCCACCCCCCGTAATGCCTCCGCTATTTCCTGAACGGCAAATGGATTTACCGTCGTTCTGGCACCGATCCAAAGCACATCTACACCATGTCTAAGGGCAGACTCTACATGGGAGGCGTTGCCTACTTCTGTGGTAATGGGAATATTCAGATGATGGCGTACGATTTCCATCCATTTCAATCCATCCTCACCGATACCTTCAAAACTTCCGGGTCTGGTTCTTGGTTTCCAGATGCCTGCCCTGAAAATATCAGGTACCACATTGGCGGCTATCATGTCCTGACATACTTTTTCAATTTGTTCGGGGGTTTCTGCACTGCAAGGTCCGGCAATGATCAGATGCTCTTTTTCAAGCCCCAGGCCCCAGTCTTTCGTTTGTAAGTGATTTTCCATTTTTCTAATTGTGGTTAATAAAAAAGCCCGATTCTCTCGAACCGGGCTCCTGTGTATGTTTATCTTTAGTTTATTTTTTTACCAGACAATACGCAGCTCCGATTCGGCCTTGGGGACGAAAGTAAAAGTAAAAAAAGCTAAAATAAATAGCTGCGAATTTTTTCATGCGTCAAATTTAACCTTGTCATTTTAAAAATCAAATAGTTATTGATTTTTTTTTCTTAGGGGATTTCATCTTCGGATCCATTTTTGGTTCTTTCTCGCTTGCCAGTAAACTTGTTCAGGTTCAGAACTAGCATACTATTAAGGCTTGGTCCCAAGCATTTTCTTTAGAATTATGGCTCCGAAATTACGGCTTTATTGATTTTCCTGAAAGCCGCCAACGGGCAAGTTACAGAAGTCAGATAAACAGGATTTTGGCTGTAACCATCCGGAAAAAAACATTCATAGGGCGCACCAAAAGATTCCCCTTTTCTAAAATCATTTTCCTTCAGCTCTTCAATGTAGGATATAGCCAATTCTTTGGCAATACCCGGATTTACCTGATGGATGGCATAGCTCACCCATCCGGCGGGAGTACCCCAGTAGGCCCCATTTTGGTACCTGTTTTTGGGGGCCATGGATTGCTCCCATACCCGATCCTGGTCATAGTCATGGGAAGTCAATACATGCCGGATGTTACCCTTATAACTTAAAGTACCTTCTGTGTAGGCATCCGCCAAATTATGACAGGCCCTTTGTAGAACATCCCCATCCAGCATACCGAAATAAATGGCCAAAGCGGTGCCCCAAACATCAGGTTGGTTACTGGTGCCGGTAGAGGCTTTTAGCAGACCACTTTTATCCATGAAAACTTCGGGAAGGGCCTTTTTTATGGATTTTGCAATGGCGGTGTATTTTTGTGCGGATTCATTGCGCCCCGTCCCTTCCAATAGGGATGACAGTTCCTGAGCAGCCCGGTATTTAAGCACGGAAGGAAATAAGAGGTCACCTGTAATCTTAATGGCATCCCTAAATCCAAAATCCACTCCCCGAAAATTTTCGGTGGTATAAACCAAATGATTTTCTTTTCTAGAAGGAGGTACATGAAAAGCAATAATAAGCCTGTCAATCATCCGGAGTCCGTTGATCTCCTTTAAAAGAATTTTCTTATCCCCAGTTTGTTGGATATAGCTTTTGGCCATGTGGATAAAGAAAAACTGATCTCCAAAAGGTGGCAAAGTTCCCCATTCTGAAGTGCCTTGCCCTTCATAACTATAAGTTCCCGGGAAATAAATCGGCAGGCTGTTATCTATTCTGATGTGATCCGCAATGGTACCAAACGGCACTAAACTTCCGCCCCCTGTGATCCAGGATTGATCTGCCTGGGTGCTTGCCGTCAATAAAAGCATGTGCCGCTGATCCTCTACAGGTACCAACCCGGTTTCTAAAGACATGGCATAATCCCTGATCCAGAAGGAAGGATAAGCATCCCTTCCCCCTGGCCTGATCAAAGTGCCTCCGGTCTGGTTGGAACCAAATTCTTCCGAAATAAATTGTCCCGGATATATTTTTGATTGCTCCAGGACATCTTTGGTCATTTCGTCTAAAAAGCACATCTCTTCTTCCGGCAAAAAAGGCTCCTTCATTTTTATTTGGGAATAAAGGGGAATAGCCCAAATGGATAAGAAAGGCAGCAACCATATGCCTTTTAGGAAATTGGTAAAATGAATATTGTTCCGCATGAAATTATTTTTTGATCATGGTCCAAAAAGGTAACTTCGGCTTTTTCAAATCTTAAATAAAATCTCATTTGCCGTTCCTACAAAAAACTGCAAAAAATTGATAAGATGAAAGTCTTGATTTCAAAAAACCTACCCATCTACTTAGATTAGAAAGTCGCCATAGGGAATAATAAAATCTTTAGTTTAGCTAACCTGGCTTATTCATCAGCCAGTTTTTGGACCACCAATAAGAATGATTTGCTGAATCCAGAAAAACTTCTCTGAATTTTTTGGCACTTGAAAATTCAGGGTCTGGTTTGAAATCTAAAGAACAAAAGCACCTCAATACTTGTTTTTTTAATATCTTTGCGCCTTAAATTCAATTCCATGAAGACCAATCCCGCAGTTTCTTTTGATAATATCGCAGTTGCCTTTGCCCATAAAACGGACGAAGCGCTGAAAGAAACGTATGCGATCTTCAGGTTTATGCATGCTCCCTGGTTGGTCAAAATAGGTGTTTGGGCAATGAAAGTAGGTTTTAGATGGGGATTACCGATTCATACACCGGTAAAGAATACCCTGTTCAGGCAGTTTTGTGGAGGAGAAACGATCGAAGAATGTGCTGCTACCGTTAAACAATTGGAAAAATACGGGGTGGATGCTGTTCTGGATTATGCATTGGAAAGGAAAAGAGATGAAAGGAGTTTTGTGCATACCCATGGAGAAATCCTGAAAACCATTGAAAATGCCGGAAAAGTGGGAGGAGGCTCTTTTGCCGTTTTTAAGGTTTCAGGGATTGCCGACACCAATTTGTTAACCAAAGTGCAGGAAGGAAAAACCCTGACTAACATAGAGTCTGAAAAATTTCAAAAGGCAAAGGAAAGGGTGATGAGCCTCTGTGAAGCGGCCCACCAATACAATGTGGGTATCATGGTGGATGGGGAAGAAAGTTGGTTTCAGGATGTTATTGATGAAATGGTCTATGAAGCCATGGAAAAGTTCAATAAGGAAACGGCCATTGTATTCAATACTTTTCAACTTTACCGAAAGGACATGTTAAGGTTGCTGAAGGATGCCCATCATGATGCAGTGGCCAAAGGTTATTTTCTCGGGGCCAAATTGGTGAGGGGCGCCTATATGGATAAAGAAAGGAACAGGGCCAATGAAATGAGCTACCCGGATCCCATCCAACCCAACAAAGCCGCTACCGACAAAGATTATGACCAGGCCTTGCAGTTTTGTATCAATAACAAGCAAAGGGTTTATCTGGTCAGCGGTTCCCATAATGAAAACAGCAACCTTATCCTTTCAGAGTTGGTGGACCTTCACGGCCTTTCACGATCAGATAAACGGGTCTGCTTTTCCCAATTGTACGGGATGAGCGACCATATTTCATTTAATTTGGCCAAGGCAGGATATAATGTAGTTAAATACCTTCCCTATGGCCCTGTCCAAGAAGTCATTCCTTATCTTTCCAGGAGGGCAAAGGAAAATTCAAGTATTACCGGCCAGACCGGCCGTGAATTAAAATTGATCCAACAAGAAATCCGCAGGAGAAAAACCCTGCCCCAACTTCCAAAAATAGCATAACCATATTTGTACATGCAATTATTGAGCGAACAAGAAATAGAAAGAAGAAAAGACAGAGAGGCACTGATGAACCTGGGGATCGACCCCTACCCGGCCATTTCTTTTCCCATCAATGCTTCCGCTGATGACATACACCGGAATTATGAAAACCGTAAAACAGATTACAAAGGCATATCCATAGCGGGTAGGATGATGAGCCGCCGGATCATGGGTTCTGCCAGTTTCGCGGAAATCCAGGATAGCACCGGCCGCCTGCAGATTTACGTGAGAAGGGATGACATCTGCCCCGAAGAGGACAAGACCCTATACAATACCGTCTTTAAAAAAATGCTGGGAATAGGTGACTTCATCGGCGTAAAAGGTTTTATTTTCACCACTCAAACCGGTGAGATTTCCTTGCATGTGCAGGAATTAATGTTGCTTTCCAAATCTTTAAAACCCCTCCCCATCGTTAAAAGGGATGAGGAGGGGAATGTGTACGATGGCTTCACAGACACTGAACTCCGCTACAGGCAACGCTATGTGGATCTGGTGGTCAATCCATCCGTTAAAGATACCTTTGTCATCCGGTCCAAAATTATCTCGTCCATGAGGAGGTACTTTGATGACCATGGTTGGCTGGAGGTGGAGACCCCCATCCTCCAACAGGTTCATGGAGGTGCTGCCGCCAAGCCATTCGACACCCACCATAATGCCCTTGACATCCCTTTGTTCTTGAGGATCGCCAATGAGCTTTACCTGAAACGATTGATTGTGGGTGGCTTTGAAGGCGTGTATGAAATCGGTAAAATGTTCCGAAACGAAGGGATGGACAGGACCCATAATCCGGAATTCACTTCTATGGAGATATATGTGGCTTACAAGGACTACGTTTGGATGATGGAGATGGTGGAAGAATTACTCGGAAATATTGCCGCTACGGTTTTGGGCACCACCCAGGTTAAAATGGGTGAGCATACTTTGGAATTTGCCGGTCCTTACCGCAGGTTAACCCTTTTTGAGTCCATTCAGGAATATACGGGTGTAGATGTCAGCCAACTGGAAGAAGCCGATCTAAGGGTGGTCTGTTCGGACCTGGGCGTGGAAGTGGACGACTCCATGGGCAAAGGAAAATTGATTGATGAGATCTTCGGGGAAAAAGTGGAGGACCACCTCATCCAACCCACCTATATCACCGATTACCCCATCGAAATGACCCCCCTGGCCAAAAAACACAGAGAAAAAGAGGGTTTGGTGGAACGATTCGAGCTCTTTGTAAACGGAAAAGAAATCGCCAATGCCTATACGGAACTGAATGACCCCATCGATCAAAGGGAACGGTTTGAGGAGCAACTCAAATTGGCGGCAAGGGGAGATGATGAAGCCATGGCCATGGACGAAGACTTTCTCCGGTCCCTGGAATACGGCATGCCACCTACTTCAGGTCTGGGGATAGGTATTGACCGGTTATGCATGTTAATGACCAACAAAAGTACCATCCAGGAAGTACTGTTCTTCCCACAGATGAAACCCGAGAAAAAAATCCAGGTGGCCACAGATGATGATTTCATCGCTTTGGGGATCCATCCCGGACTGGTTCCGGCCATTAGGGAACTGAATATCCATACCATGGAGCAACTCAAATCCCAAAACCCCAACAAGCTGTTCAACGATGTTTGTGGTAAAAGGAAGAAAATGAAACTGGAAGCACCGAATCCAAGCAAGGAAGAGGTTGAGAAATGGGTGGCAGGAAACGCCTAAGGTAATTATTTACGGCCTTCGGCATAAAACCTGGAATTGTGAATTTGGGATCAGGAGCTTTTCATCTGGATCAAGGATGATTAGATAGATACTGTTTTCCTGACATATTATCCCTATGGTGTAATGGTGTACACCTGCCCCTTTATAACCAGGATCAACCAGATCAAAACAAACCAACGATTACTATAACAGATGAAATCGAGCATGACGCGAGCGACACACGGAGGGATGATTATAAAGTATGCGAGATTCCATATGGCCGCCAAAAGACAATTATAAACATATGAAATCGACAATCACAACACAATGGGGCCATTTAGTGGCAGTTTGCCTCTTATTGGCCTGCACTCCTGATGGGGAGAACCAAAAAGAAGAAGAGGTGGAAGCCATCAACCTGGCCCATATGGATTCGACCATCCGTCCTCAGGATGATTTTTTCCTTTTTGTAAATGGCAACTGGATCAAAGAAACCGAGATACCAGGGGATCAGGGAAGATGGGGAAGCTTCCATGAACTCCGTGAATTCAACCTTGATGCCGTACTTACGGTCCTGGAAAAAGCCAAAGAGAATCCGGAAGCCTATCCAGCCGGATCCGATCAAAGGAAAGCCATTGATTTTTATACCATTGGACTGGACTCACTGTTGGCAGAAGAAAAAGGCATGGTACCTCTACAACCCTGGTTGGATGCCATAGAAAACATTCAGGACAAGGCGAGCCTACAGGATTACCTGGAATGGCAACAGCCCTATGGTATGGGGGCATTTTTTGGATTGGGGGTGAATACAGATGCCAAAGACTCGGAAAAGAATGCGCTATACCTTTCCCAAGGCGGCCTGGGTCTGCCAGACAGGGATTATTATGTGGATGACACCAATGAAAAATTCAAAGAAATAAAAGCCAAATACGAACAGCATATTGAAAAGATGTTCCAACTGGCAGGTTGGAATAAAGAGGAGGCGGAAACAGCCGCTTCTCAAATTCTGGAACTGGAAACCAGACTGGCAAGGGCCAGCAAAACCAGAATAGAAATGCGGGATGCTGAGGGAAGGTACAACAAGTTCACCGCAGAGGAATTAAATGAACTGACCCCTTCCATCGACTGGCTGGCTTATCTGAGGGAAATCAAGGCCGATACCGAAGAATTGATCGTTTCCACGCCAAAATTTATGGAGGAATTGGAAGACATCATTACTACCATGCCACTGGACGCTTGGAAAGCCTATCTTTCCTGGAAGGTGATTGACCGCTCTGCCTCTTATTTGAACCATGAAATGGTGAAAACCAATTTTGATTTTTATGGCAGGGAATTGCAGGGAACGGAAGAGATGAGGGCCCGGTGGAAAAGGGTATTGGCCAGTACCGAAGCTGCCGCAGGTGAGGCCATCGGCATTTTGTATACCAAAGAATATTTCCCCCAGGAAGCCAAAGACAAAGCCTTGGAAATGGTGGACAACATTCTGGAGGCCATGGGAGAACGCATCATGAATCTGGAGTGGATGACCGACAGTACCAAAAACAGGGCCATGGAGAAACTGTCCACTTTTTCGGTAAAAATCGGCTTTCCGGATGAGTGGAAGGATTACAAGGGTTTGGAGGTCAATGGCGATCCCGAAACCGCATCCTATATCGAAAATGTATTGAACGCTTCCCAATTCAGGTTTGAGGAGAACCTGAGCAAGTTGGACCAACCTGTTGACAGGGAAGAATGGTTTATGACGCCTCAAACGGTAAATGCCTATTATAATCCCACCTGGAATGAGATTGTTTTTCCGGCCGGTATTCTTCAACCGCCATTTTATAATTACAAAGCGGATGCTGCAGTGAACTATGGAGGAATAGGTGCCGTAATCGGACATGAGATTTCCCATGGCTTTGATGACCAGGGCAGCCGTTATGATGCCCAGGGCAATTTGGAAAATTGGTGGCAGGAGGAAGACCTGGAGAATTTCGGTGAAAGGACCGGGAAATTGGTCCACCAATTTGACCAATATGAACCTCTCGAAGACCTAAGGGTTAAGGGTGCCTTGACACTAGGGGAAAATATCGGTGATTTGGGTGGCGTTTTAGTGGCCTTTGATGGTTTACAGAAGCATTTGAAGGAAAATGGACGGCCGGAAAAAATCGATGGATTTACGCCTGAACAACGCTTTTTCCTTTCATGGGCCACGGTATGGAGAACCAAAAGCAGAGAGGAAGCCCTGCGTACCCAAATCCAAACTGATCCCCATTCCCCCGCCCAATACCGGGCCAACGGTCCATTGGTCAATGTGGATGCCTTTTATAAGGCCTTTGAGGTTACAGAAGGTGATGAAATGTACATTGACCCTGAAGACAGGGTGAGGATATGGTAAGCAATGGAAAATGCAATTAAGTTTAAACGGAAAGGCTGCCCTAAAAATGAACAGCCTTTCCCTTTGGAAAATAAAGGAGGCACCATTGAGCACCTCAAAAAAATTATTTAATCAACCAAAAATTATTGAAACCCCCGGTAAACCTAAGTCGCATTTGATTTCAGGGGGGAGAAAAAAATAAGCCTGTTAAAATCCTAATCCAACTGCCATGGAAACGACATCAAATTTAAAATCAGCAGCTCTGGTAATTTTCCCCGTATGCAGGTTAACCGTATAGATTCCATAAGACCCATCGGCTTTAACGAGGGCATAAGCCATGCCGGAATCACCCCCTATATCAAATCCATTGCCTGAGTTGATACTGGTTCCCAAGTCCCCTATTTCCACTAATACACCATCATTAAGTGGATCTTGCGTGAACAATTTGTTGATCTTACTGTCCAAAACAAATAATTCAGTGGTGGCAGCATTTGGAATATTATTGGCATAGGCGGTACCATTAATCCATGGATCACCAGGTTTCAGGTCACCATCTATGGCCACAACGGCACCCAAATCAGGATGAAGCCTGAAATTGTTTCCAGTATTGGTTACCAACCTGATTCTGTCCACTGTGGGGTTAAAATCAAATCCGATACTCTGGTCTGACTTGAACATTGGATCTAATTGTGCACCGACCTGGGTCAAGGCACCGTTTGAGGTATTTACCGTGTATAATCTACTTTCACTACTTATGGCAAAAAGTGAACCGTTCGCAGGACGAAAATCCAACCCAACGATGTGTTCTCCGTTCATCAGACCGGTAAGAGATACCTTATTTTCCCCTGGATTCATGGGGTTAAATCTGTACAGATAATCATTTAAACAGGTGGCATAAGCCACAGGATGGGTCTTAAAGGCAATGCCAAAAACCGGAATGGAAAAATCACCCAACCAATCTGCTCTGCCTTTCTCAAGGTCTACGGTGTATAATTTGGATTTTCCTTCGTTTAAAGTGACTGCAAATGCCACACTGTTATCAGGACTGATGTCAAGATTTCCCATGCCCATGAAATCCTTTCCAAGGTCTCCAACTTCCTCTAGGCCACCATCATTGGGCGGAATCTGTAAAAACAGTTTGTCAGATGAAAAATCGATATCATATAGTAGGGTGGTAGTAGCTCCGGCCATTGAATTGGTATAGGCCACAGCACCTATTTGAGGTTGGTCTCCTCCGTTGATACTGCCATCCTCGGCCACTACCGTTCCCAATTCAGGGTGCAGCCTGAGGTTTTGCCCGCTTTCTGTGACTAACCTGACCCTGTCCACAGTGGGATTGAAATCAATGGAGGCATTGTCACCCATTATCCCTGGAGAAAAAGAGCCCTCTCCTAAGGGAGTGGCCATACCTGACTGTTCGTTGATAATGTAGAGTCTACTGGAAGCACCAAGCCCATAAAGTTGGCCGGTAGCAGGCCGATAATCAATGCTGATTACTTGTTCTCCGGAATGCAACCCGGTAATGGATAGGGTTTTCTCGGGGTTTCTCAAGTTTTGGGCATTGAACCAGGAGATTTTGTTTTCGTCTGTCAAGGCCGTGAATGATACATCCGGTGCCATTACAGAGGGGTTTTTAACCGGAATCTTATCAAAAATTTCCTCACAGGACATCAAAAACCCTGCTGTCAAGGCATAAAATAGTGCCAATAGGGTTGAATTGCGCATGTTTTTTTTCATCACATTGTTGGTTAAGGTTATATTTTTAGGGAGCTACGAGGGAAGGGTAGTAACTGGATTGGGCAGGAGTAAAAAAAATTGAAGAATTATTCAACGGTGCCGTTTCATACCCTTGTACATCAGGGATTTTTGAGGCACCTAAAGAGGGGACTACTTTCCTACAAACCCAAAAAAGGCCTTGAAAACCATGCTGGCCAGTACGATTCACAGGCAGTAGCATCCCCGGCCCCATGAGTTCCTTGTTGATTTCCTAGTCCCGCTGTTTCAATTGATATCGATACTATACCAGCCGAAATCTCTGCGAAGGCACCAATGCCAAATAAGGGGAAAGCCACAGGATTTACATAATTATAGAAGATTTTGTTGCAATACCTACACCACGTGAAATTTTTGTTGGGTCGTTTACAAGATTTCAATAAAAATCTGAAATTATAAATTATAGAATGATTTTTAATTATAATTTTATGGGTATATTCTATATTATTATAATTAAATCATTTATATTGATACTTATTTTATATACTTTAACCTAAATCATGAAAATATGAAAAATATTTTACTATTATTTGTGCTAGCAATAGGTACTGTATTTTCTCTGATTGCGCAGAGTAGGACCGTAACAGGGAGGGTAACCTCTGAGGATGAACCGAATGGGATACCGGGCGTGAATGTTCAAGTTAAAGGTACTATGGCAGGATCAATAACAGATATTGATGGTACCTATTCTTTAGGCGTTCCGGAGGGATCCAACCTCCTGGTTTTTAGTTTTTTGGGATTTGAACCACAAGAAGTAAATTTGGTGAGGGAGAAAATAAGGTTTTAAATGTCCCTATTGCTTCTTTCCAAGGGGGAGTATCGGTCAATGCAGCCGTAGGCCAACCGTATGGGGTTATCAGGGGCAAAGACTTTATTTATACAAACGGAGAAAGAACCGTCAATGAAGATGGGTATTATTTAACTTCAGCCAATTCAGATGAAATCATTGGGGACCCCAATCCGGACTGGATTGGCGGGATCAACAATTCCCTTGCATATAAAGGTATTTCCTTAGGTTTTCTCATCGATATCCGTAGTGGAGGTGACATCTTCTCCCTAGATCAATATTATGGGGAAGGCACTGGTCTATATCCCGTAACAGCTGGTTTGAATCAACGGGGGAACCCTTCCCGCATTCCGGTTGAAGATGGTGGGGGAGTATTACTACCTGGAGTAAAAGAAGACGGTAGTCCCAATGATCTATATGCAGAAAACCTGAATGGAGATGGGGTAACCCCCTTTGGTTATGCTGCCAATAACTATGGGGAGACGCCACGTTCCCTATATACATTTGATGGAAGCTTTGTAAAATTAAGGGAGCTGGCATTGACTTACTCCCTTCCAGCATCATTGGTTCAGAAAATAGGGTTTTTACAGAATGTCGACCTGCAGCTGATAGGCCGTAATTTATGGATTATCCATAAGAACATGGAATTTTCCGATCCGGAAGAAGGTTTGAGTTCCGGAAACGCCGGTAGAGGCTACCAGTCAGGTGCTTATCCTGCGTTAAAAAATTATGGTTTCAACGTACGGTTAAATTTCTAAAAGAAAAAAAATGAAAAAGATTCTTATAAGTTTCGTCTCCGTGATGCTGATGGTATCATGCGTAGGTAGTTTGGATGATTATAATGTAGATAAGAAACGTGCCACACAGGTTCCGCCCGCCACCTTATTTACAGGCGCAGTTAAGGAACTTACCGATGTGATAACCACTCCTGATGTTAACATCAATAATTATAGGTTCTATGTACAGCATTGGACCACCACCCAATATTTGGATGAGCCCAGGTATAATATGACCACCCGCCTTATTCCTCAGAACGTATGGCAAGCCCTTTATCGGGATGTTTTGGCAGATTTA
>JBBDSB010000459.1:0-8490 GCA_040905205.1 Cyclobacteriaceae bacterium | reverse complement strand
TATAGCACAGGGGTTGGTAGAGGCCGCTGCGCCAAACGTGTTCACCAGCAATATGGATAATGGAGCGTTTCCTTACCTGAATGCCCCGCCCAATAACAACCCTGTTTCTGAGGAGATCAATTCGTTATTTACTTCCCGGCAGGATTATATTGTGGCCAATACTTTAGTTGATGTGATGAATGAACTGAATGATCCCAGAAGATCCTTTTATTTTACCCGGGTAAGCGGAGAATTTGTAGGAGGTAAGTATGGTTTTTCAAATTCATACACGGATTTCTCAAAAGTTAACCCAACGATCACTGACCCGACTTTTGAAGCCTTGTTGTTGGATTATTCTGAAGTTGAATTTCTCCTTGCTGAAGCTGTTGAAAGGGGTTTTAATGTGGAAGGGTCTGCGGAAGAGCATTATAATAAAGGTATTGCTGCTTCAATAGACTACTGGGGAGGAAATTCTGAAGAGGCTACAGCCTATCTTGGACAACCGGATGTTAATTACTCATCCGCTCAGGGAGATTGGCGTCAAAAGGTTGGAACTCAAAAATGGATTGCTTTTTACAACCGCGGGTATGATGCATGGTTGGCCTGGAGAAGATTGGATGCGCCGGATTTACAACCCCCGGATGTGGAAGGGGTAAGCAACCTGGTTATTCCAAAAAGAGTGATTTATCCGATCAATGAGCAAACGCTCAATGGCACAAATCGCACTGCGGCCGGACAAGCAATTGGAGGAGATGAAGGGGCTACCCATTTGTGGTGGGATATTAATTAGGGAAAGTTAAATTGTAAAAACCGTGGCCATACCAGGTTGCTCGTTGATAATGTAGAGCCTACTGGAAATTCCAATACCATAAAGTTGGCCGATAGCTGGTCGATAATCAATGCTGATCACCTGTTCTCCGGAAGGCAATCCTGAAATGGATAGGGTTTTCTTTAGATTTCCCAGGTTTTGGGCAACGTACCAGGCGATTTGGTTATCGGCTGTCAAGGCCGTGAACAAAACACCAGGTGCCATTACAAAGGGATTTTTTAATCGGAATTTTGTCAAAAATTTCATCACAGGACATCAAAAACCCTGCTATCAAAGCATAAAATAGTGCCATTAGGGTCAAATGACGCATGTTTTTTTCATTACATGGTTGGTGAAGGTTATATTTTTAGGGAGTTCGAGGAACTAGTAGTAACCGGATTGGGCAGCAATAAAAAAACTTGAAAAATTAATCACCGATGACTTTTCTTTAAGTTCCGTGTCAATACAAAATATTGAATGAACGCTGTTAGGGGATTTCCATAAAAAGTTATTAATTTGTCCCTATATCCTGAAGAGGAATTTCATGGGAATCATCCAATCAAAAAAACATACTACATCAATGTCCAAGATACGATCAAATGGTTGCGGAATATAGGGAGGACTGGCACCACCTGGAGGCCGCGAAAGTAACAGAAATTCTGGATGTTTCTCCAAAAACCGGCTTAGCTAATTCGGAAATTGGGAAAAGAAGGGAAAGCTACGGTAAGAATGCACTGACCCAAAAAAAACAACAAAGTGCACTAATGCGGTTTTTACTGCAGTTTCACCAACCATTGATCTATATCTTACTGGGTGCCACGGCAGTGACGCTGGCGTTGGAAGAATATATTGATGCCGCTGTCATTTTCGGGGTGGTGCTCATCAACGCCATCATTGGCTACATACAGGAAACACGGGCTTTGGCAGCCATAGATGCCCTGTCAAAAAGCATGACGAGCCACTGCACCGTAATAAGGGATGGGAAGAAAAAGCGAATCAATGCCATTGACCTGGTGCCAGGTGACATTGTCCTTATCCAGTCAGGGGATAAATTTCCTGCGGATCTCAGGATTTTTGAACAACGGGACCTAAAAGTGGATGAGTCTGCCCTGACCGGCGAATCTGTGGCAGTGGAAAAAAATACAGTTGCCGTACCCAAGGAAAATGTTCTGGGCGACCGATTTTGCATGGGCTATTCCTCCACCAATGTCACCTATGGACAAGGTAAAGGAATAGTCGTGGCCACCGGGGACGGAACCGAAGTAGGAAAAATCCAACAATCAATTGATAGCGCACAGGACCTTGATACACCACTTACCTTAAAAATAAAGTCCTTCAGCCATTTGCTGCTCTGGGTGATTATCGGTCTGGCAGCTATTTTGATGTTGGTGGGTTGGTGGCGGGGCGAAACTTTCGCGGAAATATTTATGGTGGCTGTAGCCCTTGCCGTAGGGGCTATTCCGGAGGGTTTGCCGGTAGCTGTGACCATCATGCTGGCTTTAGGGGTTTCCAAGATGGCCAAAAGGAAAGCCATTATCCGAAAATTGGTGGCAGTAGAAACCCTGGGCAGCACCAATGTGATCTGTTCGGATAAAACAGGGACCCTCACGGAAAACCAAATGACGGTACAGAAAATCTATGCCGGCAACCAACTTTTTGATGTTTCCGGTCTGGGCTACCAACCCTCAGGAGAAATAATGTTTGAGGGAAAAAAGATAGATCCATCCCATTTTCCTGCTTTGGCAGATTGCCTTCAGGCAGGAATGCTTTGTAATGATAGTGCCGTGGTCGAAAAAAGCGGGGCTTGGGATGTGGAAGGTGACCCCACGGAAGGGGCCTTATTGGTGGCTGCCCAGAAAGCAGGTTACCAAAAAGAAGAATTGGAACAGTCCTTTCCAAGGACCAGCACGCTCCCCTTCGAATCCGAAAACCAATACATGGCCACGCTGAATGGAGGGGAACCAACGATGATCTATTTGAAAGGGGCTGCTGAAGCCGTAATGGAAAGGTGTTCCCGGACCATCGATAAGGATGGCCAACTGACCAGGCTGGACCAGGAAGATTTGTTGGCTAAGGTAGAAAACATGGCCTCACAGGGATTAAGGGTTTTGGGCTTTGCCATGGCAGAGGCCGAAGAAAATATAGGACGTCTCGAACACAGGGATATTAGTACTGGGATGGTGTTTCTGGGGTTTCAAGGCATGATCGATCCCCCGCGAAAGGAGGCCGTCGAAGCGGTGGCCCTTTGCCTGAAGGCGGGTATCGATGTCAAAATGATCACTGGGGACCATGCTGTAACCGCCGCTGCCATCGCAGAAGAAATAGGGCTTCAGGGAAAAAGGAAAAATAACGAGCTCCTGGCTATAACAGGCAAGGAACTGCAAGAACTTAATGATTCACAATTTGCCGAAGCTGCCAGTGCCATAGCTGTATTCGCAAGGGTATCCCCTGACCAGAAGTTGAGGCTGGTAAAGGCATTGCAGGAAAAGGGAAGCATCGTGGCCATGACCGGCGATGGCGTCAATGATGGTCCGGCATTGAAGCAGGCCAATATCGGCGTGGCCATGGGCATTACCGGAACAGATGTGGCCAAGGATGCATCGGACATGGTTTTAACAGATGACAACTTCTCTTCTATAGAAGGAGCAGTGGAAGAAGGCCGGGGTGTATTTGACAACCTCACCAAATTTATAGTCTGGACCCTGCCCACCAACCTGGGAGAGGGACTGGTGATTCTTGCCGCAGTCGTACTGGGTACCCAACTTCCCATTTTGCCTGTTCAGTTGCTCTGGATCAACATGACCACGGCAATATTGCTGGGCTTGATGTTGGCCTTTGAACCCAAGGAACCGGGCATCATGGACCGGCCTCCTCGACCGGCCAGTTTGCCCATACTGACCACCGACCTGGTGATGCGCACCCTATTGGTTGGTTTTTTGATCATGTTGGCCGCTTTTGGCCTTTATCTTTATGAGGTAGATGTGTTGCAAAAATCCCCATCCTATGGACAAACAGTGGCTACTTCTGTATTTGTTTTTATGGAAGCCGCCTACCTGATCAATTGCCGGTCCACCTTAAAGCCACTAAAAAATATTGGCTACTTTTCCAATCCCTGGGTTTATTATGGCATAGGAGCAATGACCTTTTTTCAGTTATTGTACATCTATACCCCTGTGATGAACACCCTGTTCCATTCCAGTCCAATAGGCCTGGAAACCTGGTACAGGATCCTGGGTGCTTCTTTGGTTTTGTTTGTCATCGTTTCTATAGAAAAGGGGATTCGATACAGGTTACATAAAAAAAATGCTAAATAATGGTTTGTTACATACCTGAGATGCTATTAATATACCCATATTACGAAACCAGGTGCACTACAAAGGTCTAACCCGCATTTTCATAAGCCTTTTTGAGCCAGTCCATCACCTCCTGGTCAATATGTCGGGTTGGAAGAGGTTAATTTTATGAGAACACATGGCATTGGCGGAGTTGATCGCTTCCAATTTCCCTTCTGGAGCCTGCCCTTTCAGGTTGATACCGATTTCAAAACGGGTTTTCGTGGCAGGCTGGAGCAAGGCAAATTGCTTTGTCCTCCTGAGGCTTACGTTGGCTTTTTTGGGAGCAATTTCTACATCCTTTCCAAAAAGCTTGATCTCGGCGATCAGCTTATCATATATGGGCTTCAAGTGTTCTTTGCCTTTGTATTGATCGATGATAAGGTCATTGGGATTTTCGGCTGAACCGGCATCAGAACCCCTGGCCTTGAGGGCAATCATGTTGGCAAAGCCGTGGGTCAATCCGTGTTTTTTCTTTAGAAAGCTGATCATTTCCCCATGCTTTGCAAGTGGCTCCTTACCTACTATTTCTATCCATTGATCCAATGTTTTCCCTGTGTTTTTGTGCAGGTTTTCAATCATGGTCTGTGTGGCCTGGTCCATGGTGCTGCTGTTTTTTTCTGGTTAAATTATAACTTTTTCTTCCCTTAAAATAGGAGTCGGTCTTTCTATCACAGGTTATTAAGAGGGAGTCTCATAACTAATTATCCAGGTTATCTCGAATTGATCATTTAACATGCCGAAATAAGAACCCCAAAAGGTGTTTTCCATAGGCATGGTCAATTTTCCATTTTGAGGAAGGGCAGCGAAAAGTTCATCCGCTTCTTCCTTTAAATCTGTATGGATTGAAATGGAAAAATTGTCTCCCAAGGAGACTTTTTTATAATGTTCACTGGTATCAGAGCCCATTAAGGCCGTTTCCTCACTTATGGGCAGGGTCACATGCATGATCTTGTCTTTGTCCTTTTCGGACATTTTATAACCCTCCTGGGCTGGCATTTTGCCAAAATTACTGATAAAGGAAAATTCGCCTCCAAAAACGGAGCGGTAGAATTCAAAGCTTCCCGGCAATTGCCATTGAAAGTGAGATAGGTGTTGATTGTTGTAATGGTGCTTGGGTATTGTATGGTACAAACATAAATTTAAGCTTTTCCTTTGGAAAATGAACTTGTCATAGGGTAATAAATTGGTCTTGTTATACAGCTTAAAAAATTATTCAGGAAGGCAGAGGGAAGTTAAATATTATAAATGCCGGAAAAAAAACCAGTATCTTGAGTTTTAAATCAATGAACCATTAACTCTCATTATTCCATGAACAAGCACCTCACCTTACTTTGGCCCATTTCCTTAGCCTTGTTTCTGGCTTGTACCTCCGAAACCAATGAAAAAGAAGAACTGAGCACCGAATTGAACGAATGGCTGGATGTGCAATACGAGGAATGGCTGCAGCAAAACCCGCTGGAACTGACCGCAGAAGGTCGGAAGGATTTGTATGACCAAATTGATGATATGAGCGAGGAGGCGTTGGGCCAAAAGCTGGCCTGGCTTGAAGGCAGTGTGAAAGAAATGCAGGAAAAATTTCCTAAAGACCAACTCAATCCAGAAGTCCGGGTTTCGTTCGACCTGTGGCAATACCAGTATGATATGGCCAAAGGCGAAGCTGACTTTCGCAACCATTATTATATTTTTCATCAAATGGGAGGGAACCACACCGGGCTGCCCAATACACTTATCAATTACCATAAGGTGGATGAACCTGCTGATATGGAAGCATTGATCAGCAGGATCAGAGAGACTGGAAGAGCGATACGGCAATTGCTGGAACGGGCAAAAAAACAGTCAAAAGAAGGCATCAGGCCTCCGAGATTCGCCTATGAAATGGTTATTCCTCAAGCGGAGGCGCTAATAAAGGGAAAACCATTCGATACCCAAGAAGAGGGATCACCGCTCTGGACCGATGCCAATACCAAAATAGATAGTCTAAAAACAGCCGGAAAAATTGATGAGGAACAAGCCATACAGTATTTTACCGACAATTCCTCCATTTCCCAAGGAGCCATCAAAGCCGAGGTACGCCGCTACATGGTGATGCCTGGACAGGCCACCGGTTACAAAATTGGCATGCTCCAAATCCAGGAACTCCGGGCTTTGGCCGAAGAGGAACTAGGCGATCAATTTGACCTGCGCAGTTTCCACAACACCGTCCTGAGCGGCGGTGCTTTGCCGTTGGACATTTTGGAAGAAGAAGTGAAGCGATGGATCGTTGGGGTGAAAGAGGATGGCACTTTATATATTCCGCTTCATCACCAACGTGGGTCCTACATTAAACCAACAGATTTCTTCTTTGTTAATTCGGCTGTTTCAATGTGCTAAAGGACAAGTTCCCGAGGCCAAAGAAAAGGATCTCAATTTGTAGACTCAATTTCCTTCGATAATTTAAATTTCCCCATCCCTTGCAGCAACATCATGGTTTGGCTTTCGGGATCAAACTCCAGGGTCAACCCAGCCTGGTTGAATTTGAATACATGGTCACCATACGCTTCCAGTCGAAAGGCGGACTGCCCGGTGGCCTGCCCCATCAGGTTATTACCCTCTTTGGAAATAGTGATCTTCAAGGGTAATTCCGGGCTGCTGCAGGTGCCTAAATAAACATCTAGCTCTTCGCTGGAAAGTTGCAGGCTTTCCCTGAATTCGGGAAGGTCATATTTCTTGTTGAAATAAATACTCAATGCACCAGGGAAAACAAGCTGTCCATTTTGGCTTTGTCAAAATCGAAACCTTGGCATACTGACAAACTCAAGCAGCATGTGGCTAGGAAAAGAAGTGAAAAATGATTAAGAATCAAGTTTTTTTTGGGGCAGAAATTGGTATTGAGAAAGAGCTTAATTCGAATAGATTAAATCCGTTTTTGGTATTTACCTGCATTTCTCTATAACTTTGGCCAGATCAACCTGTTTAAAAGATACCTGATTAAATACCGCATCCCATGCCAACAACCACCAAAGCTAAAAAAAGCAAATCGAAAAGCCGAAAAAAGAAACCCGAAGTCCCCTACCATAGGAAACCGGATAACCTCAGCCTGGACGAGTGGCAAGCTGCCCTTCGAAAGCAATTTGCCCAAATGCAGCACTTTAATATAGAAAATGTTGGAGTAGAGCCTGTGTTTTCAGATTTCGAGGTTCATAATCCCCAAAGCGAAAACACCTACAAAGTAGCTATCCGGAGTAACCTGAAACAAATCCAGGAAGGACAAAACCAAAATTTCTGTTCCTGCTATGATTTTAAGACCAATGGACTCGGCACTTGCAAACATATAGAGTCGGTGCTGCTTCATATCAGCAAAAAAAGGGAGCTTAAAAAAATAATTACCAGGGAGACCTTCAACCCGCCATACAGCTCGGTTTACCTAAAATATAGTCCTCAGAAAAGGATTGTCAAGCTACGGATAGGGAGCTTCAACGCCCCGAAATTTAAAAGCTTTAGGAAGTTATATTTCACCAACGACGGCACACTTAAAGACAGCTCTTTTGACAAGTTTGATTTGTTGTTGGATGAGGCCAGGGAAATCGACCCCGGTTTTAGGTGTTACGAAGATGCCCTTTCCTATATCATCACCATTCGGGAAAAGCGCCGCAGAATGGATTGGGTGGACAGGAATAAAAAGGAGCTTCAGGAAAACAGGCTATCTGATTACATTCAAGCCGACCTACACCCCTATCAAAAAGAAGGGGTCTGCTTTGCCATAGTCGCAGGAAGGGTGATGATTGCCGATGAAATGGGGCTGGGAAAAACCCTTCAGGCCATTGCGGCAGCAGAGGTATTCAAAAAGGAATTCGGCATACAGAAGACGCTTGTGGTATGCCCTACTTCCCTTAAATATCAGTGGAAGTCGGAGATCGAAAAATTTACCGATACTTCTGTTCAGGTTATTGAAGGGAACCCTCTAAAAAGGGCAGCGCAGTATGCAGATGACAACTACTTTTATAAAATTGCCAGTCACCATACCATAGGCAATGATTTGGAGACCATCAACCGGCAGGAATTTGACCTGATTATTTTAGATGAGGCTCAACGGATAAAGAACTGGAAAACAAAGATTTCACAAAACATTAAAAAACTGGACTCTCCCTATGCCATCGTCCTCTCCGGAACGCCCCTGGAAAACAAACTGGAAGAGCTCTATTCGGTAGTCCAGTTTATCGATCGGTTCCGACTGGGTGCATTGTTCCGGTTTTTATACAATCACCAGGTTTGTGATCCGGAAACCGGTAAAGTTATCGGTTACAAGGACCTCAACCAGGTAGGGAAAATTTTGTCGGACATCATGATCCGAAGGACCAAAAAGAAAGTTTTGCGCCAACTTCCTTCCAG
>JBBDSB010000458.1:18999-26959 GCA_040905205.1 Cyclobacteriaceae bacterium | reverse complement strand
ATTATTATTTGATTGCGACACTTTTCAGGTATTGAGTACGATTAAACTTTATGAATTAAGCTATTCAAAATAAATTAAGCAAAAAGTATACGGATTCTTTTCTGTACTTTTTGATCTATTGCTTCTTTTCCATCTGGAAAGGCCCACTGACCTTCAGGGTCGATACTCAACGGAACCGGGATGTAATCGCCTTCTTCCAATTGTCCGGAACCCGCTCCAATTTTGGCTAATTCAATTTAATAGATGATAAACCAAGAAGAATATTCAATTAAGTTAGGAAAAATAATTGTTCTTTTTCCAAAAGCCAGCGGATGCCCCTTACCCGGGTTATGCTATCGTTACTATTTCGCCTTTTCTTTTTGCCAAGGAAATTTTCCTTCAATTTCAACTTGGATTGATAAACTGAGGAATGTTCTAATCAAAACGATTATTGCTAATATAATTACACTTTCCAATGTTGGTACAGTAGCAACGGTGGCAATAATGTCACCAGCAACCAATATTTCCAAACCTAATAAAATGGCTTTACCAAGTTCCTGACGCAAAATTCTATATGAACGAGGTTTTACTATTTGAGTTTCGAATATAAATTTCCCTATTGCCAAAAAAGTCCCGACAATTATCGTCATTACGCCTAATATCTCCAACGCAATTTTGCAATATTCGACAAAAATCCTCACTTCTTGCATAAATTAGCTTTTAGCATAAATATAACCAAAAAAGCTGATGTAAAAACTAAGCGGTCCAACAGTAAGGTTCAGCAACTCGATTATAAAAGTAATACGGTTATCCAACAAAACCATATTTGTGACGAAAAACCTGGTTTTACCCTTGAAATACCAACGGTCATAAAAGCTTTTGATGATTACCATGCCCTGGCTTTGGGTCCAATTTATTACTGCTAAAAAGTGATTCACAGCAATTTCTGGGCTCCAAAATGAGGGTCATTTTTCTAAGGTTTTAAAACGCATTTTCAAATCCTGAAAATCCCTGTCCTCCAAAAATTTTGCTTTGGCGGCATCCAAAATCATTTGTCCATGTTTTTTCACTTCTTTTCGGTGTTCTTCCTTTTCGGAAAACTGCTGGATCGTGACCAGGCCATCCATCAATCTTATGGCTACCGAAGGATTAGCTGCTGAGAATTGTCGAATTTGGTTAAATGCAGCATCCATTAAACCTGCAAAAGAGAAAGTGTCTGTAATCACCCGGAGTTGACCCTCTTTATCAAGCCTGTATTTAGAGGGGAACTCCACTTTTGTTAAGGCGGCCATATTGGAACTTAAATTGTCAATGCAGGCGATGGCCGTAAAGGGATCGTTAATGCCTGGAGAAAGCGCTCTTGAGGCAATTTCTACCATTTGATATATAGAATGTTCCACATCCTGTTGGGGAGTTCGTGTTTTGCCAAAAATAAAATGACTTTGAATTTTCTTCATTAGCTCCTGGGAAATATTCGTCAGGGAACTGATGGAGACCAACTCTTGTCCCTCCACCAAAAATTTGCCGGGCCTGAAATGCAATTCCAATAATACATTCTCATTGACCGCCAATTTCATCAAAGCCTCACTGTCCACATATTGTAAATAACCTCCTCTATTACATTTTAAACCCATTTGAACGGTATATCTAGTTTTAATATCGGAGAAATCCGGCGCTTCACTTTCCAATCCTTTTCCCATTCTTGAGGGGAATTGGGTTTTTATGGTCTTCGACAGCGTGTCTGAAACATCCGCTATTATTTTATCGGCCTGAATACTGGAGGAAATGTGGTGGATAAAAAAAATAAGTAAAATAATGTTGCCTAAGGTCACTATGACTACAAAAAATATCGAGATAGAAGGGATGAAGGTGGTTTTATCAGATTCTTTCATTGCGCTCAGGACCACCATACAATACATAAAAGTAGATATATAAGCCCCCAAAACCACCTGGTTCAACCTGTCGTACATGAAGTTTTTGATCAATCTGGGACCGAATTGGGAAGAAGCCAAGGTAAGTGCAACCAAAGTAATGGAAAAAACAGTTCCGGCTACCCCAATCATGGCTCCTGAAACGGTGGTGAGGATACTTCTTGCAGAATCAGGACTGCTGGTAAGCAGGTATTGGTAAATACCTTCCGGTTCAATGGTCACCCGGCTATCCCAATAGAGTAATCCAAAGGCGAAAAACAGGGAGATGATTATGATAAATACAGGGATAAACCAAAATGTAGAAGTTAATTCACTCCAAAAAAAAAGTATTTTTTTCATTATTTTCCCACGTTAAATTGAAAAGAGACCGGCCATGAAGCTTTAAAAATAAAGATAGGTGATTTAAACCAATATCAGGCAAACCAATCTCATTAGCAAAAAAATGAGGGCCCATTTAAGTTCAGTTTTTCTGGATTTCATTGGCACTGGAAAAACCGGTAGTAATATCATTGCCCTCTATACTTTTGGCAAATGCCCTGACCAAGCCTTTTTCCAGGCAATAATAGGCATTAGACTGCTGACCTTATTTTAAAATAAAATCCCCTTTTCTGAAAACCACTTGCTCATGGGCATCATAGGTGGTCTTTAAATCCTTATCATTTATACCAGGGTGATCATATATTTCAGGAAGGCAGGAAGGATAAATCATAATGAACCATATTCATAATTTATAAATATAGGCTTATCCTCCCTAATTCGATTAAAATTCAACTGCGAAAATAAATTTAATCGATATTTTCACCTGAGGGAAAAAGGCCCATTTTTAATGCCCGCTCTCTCCATTGGTTCCGGGCCAATTCCTGCATGTCCTCAACACTGTCCGTTTCATCCTGAATCTCGAGACCCAGCAGGGTTTCCAGAATGTCTTCCATGGTCACAATACCGGCCAGCCCTCCATATTCATCGGCCACCATGGCCAGGTGTTCCCTGGCCTGCATCAGTTTTTCCAAAACCTCCGGAATGGGATTGCTGGAATGGACCACCAAAATATTTCTTTTAAGGTCTTTAAGGGTATATCCGTATTGATCCTGGGCGAGCTTTTCCAACACATCATATTTTAATATGTAGCCGGTTACCTGATCAATGGAATCCTCATAAATTGGAATCCTGGAAAACTTTTTTATTTCTTTATTAAGCAAAAATTCCTTTATTCCCATGTTTTCATCCAATGCCACAGTGACCGTTCTTGGGGTCATCACGTTGTGAACATATATGGACTTGAACCGAATCAGGTTGTAAATAATTTTTGATTCACTTTCTTCGAATACTCCATCCCGGGTAGCCATATTGGTAAGGGCCGCAACTTCCTCCCTACTGGTTGTATTTTCGGCGTTTTTTTTAAAAAACCGGGTCATCCATTCTGAAACCTTTACCAGGGGATAGATGGAAATGATCATAAAATTGAGGATTTTCCCTAAAAACGGTGCCATTTGCTTCCAATAAGTTGCTCCAAGAGATTTGGGAAATATTTCAGATAATACCAGGATGGCTAATGTCAAAAGGGCGGAGATGATGCCAAAATAGGCTTCACCAAATATCCGGGTGGCCTGGGCGCCCACCCCCGCTGCCCCTACCGTGTGCGCTATGGTGTTGTAGCTAAGGATGGCGGCCAATGGTCTGTCGACATTCTGCTTTAGCTTCCTTAAATTCTTGGCATAATTTTTTCCGGATTGCTCTAAAGATTCTATGTAAGAGGGGGTGATGCTGAGTAGGGAAGCCTCTAAAGTGGAGCAAATAAAGGATACGCCAATGGCTAAAAACAAATAAAAAAACAATAAAATCATGGTTTGGTTTTTATATAAATGCCAATAGAATGCTGCAGGAATCTGGGATTTTTGGTTTATATATAGATTAACGATTCCAATCGTCAATGAAATATAAATTGATTATGATAACGCTGTTTTTGACATTTACCAATGAACATAAATTTTTCCTTTACTTTTTCCGGATTCCAATAAGGCATGGGCATCTGCAATTTCACTTGCCTGAAAAACAGCACCAACATGGGGTTTAATTTCCCCTTTCCTCAATAAGTCCTCCAGGGCATGAAGACAATGGCCGATGATTTCAACCTGGTGATCTGCAATCC
This sequence comes from Cyclobacteriaceae bacterium, assembly GCA_040905205.1. GTDB lineage: Bacteria > Bacteroidota > Bacteroidia > Cytophagales > Cyclobacteriaceae > Cyclobacterium. Next base: position 22,900 of record JBBDSB010000458.1, on the reverse strand, counting down.
TCAGCATGTTCACTCCAATGATCCCTTGTGACTTCATCATCATAAACAGAGGGCTTACAAAGCCTGTTTTCAATAAAAATGCCAAATCGTTGATGATATGATTTTTCTTTCCGCTTCTAGCAGCCCCCCCAAAGCAAAACATCCGACCACCATACCCCAACAGCTTCAAGTCGTTTTTAAAACTTCTTCCCGCAACTGTGTTGAAAATATAATCCATTTTACGCTTTCCAAATTTTGCTTCAATGGTGCTTTTATAATTCTCTTTTTTGTAGTTGATGGGAAGGTCTACACCCATTTTTTCCAAATAGTCGATTTTTTCTTCAGAACTGCAAAGCCCTACCGTTTTCACCCCATTGCGCTTACACAATTGGGTCAGGGCGGTTCCTACCCCTCCCGCGCCCGCATGGATCAAGGCAGTTTCTCCAGCGTGCATTCGGGAAACATAATCTGTCATGTAATAAGCGGTGCAATATTGGGTGGCCAAAGCACAGGCCTCCCCTCCCGGAACATCCTTACCGATGAGAGCAGCCCCCCTGTAGTCTGCAACTGCCCAACCCGCATAGCCTCCAAATCGTGTTAATGCAACTACCCGTTTGCCCTTAAAATGTTCAGGAACTGCCTTTCCCTGCTTCACCACCGTACCAACAATTTCATATCCTGGAACAAATGGAATTGGAGGAGCTTCTTTATACAGCCCGTTTCTGGCCATCACATCAGCATAATTCAACCCAAAACCTTCTACTTTTACCAATATTTCGGCATCATTGGGCAGGGGTTCAGCCTGATTTTCAAATTGAAAGGCTTCCAGGGCATTTCCGTATCGGACAATGGCTATTTTTTTCATGGGTTTAATAGTTATTTCACCATATAAGTTAATAAACCAAATATAAATTCCCCTCTCTGCTCAAGATTATGACCTCCATACATAGAAACAAACAATTCTTATTTATCCATCCTCAATTTCTTAACCAAATCTTAGATATTTAAATGTTTTCTGAAATTTATTGTTAATTTTAATGAAATCCTCTAATCAACACTATCATGTCCAATATAATAAATCGCCGAAAATTCTTACAGACATCCTCCCTTGTAGGGGCGGCCATAATCATCCCGTCAAGGGCAAAAGCCAATACCCCTGAATTTTCCGATGAAATCGGCAAATTAAAATGGGAGTTGGACACTCCTGCCCTTTGCCTTGACCTGGACAGATTGGAAAGCAACCTCAATGCCGTTCATATTCCACTTCGTGGCACCGGTGTAGGCGTCAGGCCCCACGTTAAAACCCATAAATGTCCAGCTTTGGCTAAAATGCAGATGGAGGCAGGAGCGGTAGGGATATGCGCTGCTAAATTGACAGAGGCGGAAGTGATGCTCCAAAATGGGATAAAGGATGTTTTGATGACGGGTGTAAATGTCACCCCATCTAAAATAAAAAAAGCCATGGCCATAAAAAAGGAATACCCGGGTTTTATACAGGCCGTGGACAATCCCAAAAATGCACAAGATCTTCAGGATGCGGCCAAGGAGGCAGGTATCGTTGCCGATGTGGTGGTAGACCTCGATGTAATCCGAAGATCCGGAACGATTCCCGGTCAACCTGCTTTGGCCCTGGCTCAAATGGTGGATCAATTTCCGAATCTTAGGTTCAGGGGAATTTTAGCCTATGATGGGGGCGTACAACACGTAATGGGTTTTAAGGCTAGAAAACAACAGGCCCTGAAAACTTTTGAACCGGTAATGGAAACTTATGAAATGATGGATAAGGCGGGTTTGAACATGGAAATCTTCAGCGGGGGCGGTACGGGAACCTATGATATGATGAGCGAAATACCTGGATTTACAGATGTGCAGGCTGGCAGTTACCTTTTTATGGATGCCCAGTATATGGCCATAGGGGGAGCAAAAAATGAAAAGGTTTTTGATGATTTTGCCCCTTCGTTAACCGTAATGACTACCATCATCAACACCAACCATCCCAATCGCCTGATTACCGATTCAGGAGCCAAATCCCTTACCATCAACAAGCCTTCCGGCATAGTGGTCGGTGAACCTGACTTTCAATATAATGCCGGATCTGATGAATATGGGACCATCACCTTTGAAAATGCCTCCAAATCCTATAAGGTGGGGGATCCCCTGGAAGTTATCGTCCCCCATTGTGATCCGGTGGTGAACCTATATAATCAAATGTACGGTATCCGAAAGGGAAAAGTGGAGTCGGTAATACCGATTTTGGCCAGGGGAATGTCCCAATAAATAAACGGGATATTTTAATTCACCTGGGCCCTATTTTCATAATCATTAATCTGGAAATTACAGATTTCAACCAAGAAAAGTAGGGTCTACCGGTTGCAAGGTGGATTGATATCCAAGCCTTATTGGCAAATTGCCTTAAACCTAGAATAAAAGCAGCTCTCCAACAGCCTATCATCAATCCGTATTCCTTGTAATAAGAAATTCTTGATTAATCCGGTTTATACATTTATTAACATGGTTTATACAATAAATTCCTTTGTTTATTTTAGTGAGGGAAAAAAATATAGGAGTTTATTAAAAATATTTTTAAATTGTTCATTCATATATGGTTTACCTCATTTGAGTGAAGTTTCTGAACCTTTTGGTGAAGTCAAATTATTATTTTAAGAATGGATATTACAAGGTAAAAGATAGAATATTCATAATAAACTGTTTTGTTTTTTAAAAAGATTCAGTGAAAACAATGCTTAAAATAGGAATATTAAAAACCAAGGCATGGTGCGCAGCTACCCCATAACCAAAACATTTTAATAACCAAATATTCCCGGCCACATAGGCTTGGAAAATAGTATATATGTCTTAACAACAACCACCTAAGTATGAAAAAATCACTTTACAAGCAACTGTTAAATTCGACCAGGTACTTCTGCGCTGTTCTTTTAGTTCAGTTTCTATGGGGTAATCTTTGCCTGGCGAAAGATGAAGGGCACCCGAAAAACTTGGACAAGAATGAAAGGAACACCATACTTTCAGTGAAAAATGCTTTACCCACCGAAGGTGAGGAGGTCAAAGCTTTCATCACCGTTAGGGGTAAGGTAACTTCTTCCTCAGATAAAATGGGTATTCCCGGTGTAAGCATCTTGATAAAAGGCACTACGACAGGAACTGTAACCAACGTAGAAGGGGATTATGAAATTGATGTACCCAACCAGGATGGCATATTGGTTTTCTCTTCCATTGGTTATGCGACCCTGGAAGTGGAAGTTAATGGAAGGGCAGTTATTGATGTAGTCATGGAAGAAGATGTACAAGGATTGGAAGAAGTGGTGGTTGTCGGATTCGGGACCCAAAAGAGGGCCAATGTAACAGGGGCTGTCAGTACCGTGGCGGGAGAAGATATCGCACGTCGGCCTTTGACCAATGCGGCATCTGCCTTACAGGGAACGACTCCCGGCTTAACCATAAAAAATCAAGGAGGTGCTCCAGGGGAGGAAAATGTATCTGTAAGGATTAGGGGTGTCGGGACTTTAAACAATGCGAATCCATTGGTATTGGTAGATGGGGTGGAACAGTCATTGGGTACGGTTGAGCCCCAGAATATTGAATCAATAACTGTTTTGAAAGATGCTGCTTCTTCTGCTATTTATGGATCAAGGGCAGCAAATGGCGTTATATTGGTAACCACAAAACGGGGTGGGGAAAGTGGAGTAGTGGTATCCTACGACAATTTTGTGGGCTGGCAAAATCCGACTTTCTTTCCTGAAAAAGCAGATCCGGTATCTTGGATGAGGCTTGAAAATGAGGCACAGGTAAATGCAGGTGGGTCTCCAACCTACAGCGATACTTATATTGAAAATGTAGCTGCAGGTACCAATCCATTGGAATACCCTTTTGCCAATTGGGAAGAGGGAATTTTTAATTATAA
>JBBDSB010000458.1:15742-18899 GCA_040905205.1 Cyclobacteriaceae bacterium | reverse complement strand
AACAGAGACACAATTGAATAGAAGGGAATTGAGTCAAAGGGCCTATTTAAATTACGATAAGGGCTTCGGAGACCATCTGGTCCAGGCTACAATTGGGTATGAGGAGATATATACCAACATTAAACAAATCTCTGCTTCCAGGGATAACTTTTTCAGCAATCAGCTGAGGAATTTGAGTGCCGGGAATATCCAAAACCAAACCACTGGAGGATATAATGAGGAATGGAGGCTTCGGTCCTTTTTTGGAAGGGTAAATTATTCGTTTAAAGACAAGTATTTATTGCAGGCCAACATGAGATATGATGGGTCCTCAAGATTTGGAGAAGGCAATCGATGGGGGATATTTCCTTCATTTTCTGGCGGGTGGCGAATATCAGAAGAAAATTTTATGCTAGACAATGGACTGTTCAGCACCATGAGGCTAAGGGCTTCCTGGGGGCAGTTGGGAAATCAGCGAATAGGAATCCCTCCTGATAATGGACTCTACAGGTATTTGAATACCTACAACCTGGGACAGGGGTACCAATTTGACGATGAACTTGTTCAGGGAGCGGCGGTTACAAGAGCGGGAAATCCTGACATTACCTGGGAAACCTCCACGATGACCAATATAGGGCTTGATTTGGGTATTTTGGATGACAGGCTTGAGCTGGTAGCGGAATATTTTTGGAAATATACGGACGATATATTACTTAGTTTACCTATACCAAGAACCATTGGTGTTGCTGCACCGGTGCAGAATGCTGCGGCTGTTTCCAATAATGGCTGGGAACTGGCCATCAACTACCATGGTTCCTCAAGAGTAGATAGAGCTTTCCAATATACCGTTGGGGTGAATTTTTCGGATGTTGTCAACAAAATTGAAGACCTTAAAGGAGCAGGCCCATTTTTCCCGGATAAATTCACTGTCTGGACAGAGGGAGAATCGATTAATTCCTTGCGGGGTCTTAAATCTCCTGGAATATATCGGTCCCAGCAGGATTTGGACAATTATCCTGCCATCATCAATCCCAATGTCGGAATTGGGGATATCATTTATGAAGACTTAAACGGAGACGGGGAAATTTCGCAATCGCTTTTTCCCGCCGGTGATCAATATGTGATGGGAAATGAAGATCCAAGGTATGAATTTGGGATCAGATTTAATGCCACCTTTCGTGGGTTCGATTTTGGGATGTTTTGGCAAGGGGTAATGAGGCAGCAACATACCCTTGATGGAGCATTGATGGAGGGACCAAACTGGCAGAATTTCATTCATGAAGAGATGGCCAGGGAAACTTACCACCCTGAAAGAAACCCAAATGGTGGCTGGCCTATCGTAACTGCTGGCAATACCTGGAATCTTGTGGAGGCCGATTTTTGGCTTCAGGACACGAAATACATCAGGTTGAAAAATTTCCAGCTTGGATACACCTTTACCCAAAATTTGTTTTCGAGCCTACGCATATATATCTCGGGTGAAAATATGTTAACCTTTACCCCAACAGTACTTTTTGACCCCGAAACCCCAAGAGGTAGGAGTCAATTTTTTCCCCATTCTAAAATCATCAGTGGTGGGTTGAATGTTAGGTTTTAGTCATAAAAAAAATATTATACTGAGTTATGAAACTAAATAAAATTTTCAAAAGCCTATTATTGGTTTATATATTCGTTTTTCAGGGATGTGATAATGGGTTGGATTTTATTCCCCTTGGTGAAGTATCCGAATCGATTTTTTGGCAACAGGAAAGAGATGCCATATTGGCTGTAAATGCCGCATACGGTGAGTTGGATGGACCATTGATGGTAAAAGAACTTGATGCAGTCACGGATATAGCCTATAGGGCCTCATCAGGCCCTGGAACCTTACATGATGTGGGTTCAGGAACCATTGATCCTACCAATACGGCCATCGGTTCACAATGGGACCGTTATTATAGAGGGGTCCGGAAGGCCAACGATGTCATTACCAATATTGGGCGCATTGAACAGGGTGATCCGCAATTGCTGGAAAGGTTGGAGGCTGAGGCAAGATTTCTGAGGGCATTTTACTATACCCAACTTACCAGCCTATGGGGGGACGTGCCCTTGATTTTAGAACCGTTGGAAATCAATGATCATAGGCCCCGAAACCCTAAAAGTGAAGTAGTGGATTTCGTCATTACGGAATTGGATGGCATTATTAATGCCAATTATCTTCCCGTTAGTTATTCCAATGAAATCGGCAGGGCTACCCATGGTGCAGCCTTGACATTAAAGGCCAGAGTAGCACTTAGGAATGGGAGATATGAAATGACACGGGATGCTGCCCAACAGGTGATGGATCTGGGTGTTTATGAATTGTTTCCCCATTATGGTCAATTGTTTCAATATGCCGGACAAAATTCAAGCGAGGTGATTTTTGACAGGCAGTATGCAGTTGGGGGTGATACTTATAACGGGTTTGGTTATTCGGCAGCTTCCATTGGTGGGAGTTCGGTGGTAGAACCTATTCATAATTTATACCAAAAATACGAATACAAAGGTGCGGTAAATCCAAATGATCCCTATGAAAACCTCGATCCAAGATGGGATTTTACCGTTTATTACACCGGCCAACCTATTGGAAACACGGTTTATAATTCCTGGCCAAATAGTTCCACCCCTGACCGGGTAGCTGGAAGTGAGTTTGCAACGGACAATGGCTATAATCTCAAAAAATGGGTGGATTATGAGGGGGATAATGCCAACCCGAATATTGGATCCATTAATATGATTCTGATGCGTTATGCAGACGTTTTTTTGATGTATGCCGAAGCCAAAATTGAACTCAATGAACTCGACCAATCCTTGTATGATGCCATCAATGAGGTACGTGGACGTACAAGTGTAGAAATGCCTCCGATTACGCCAGGTAAATCCCAGATGGAATTAAGGGAAATAATCAGGAATGAGCGTGCTGTTGAATTGGCCTTCGAAGGACTTCGTCTTTTCGATATGAATAGATGGGAAATAGGAGAGGAAAAAGTAGGAATTGTGGAGGGCATGTATTACCAGGATGAAAATACAGGGGAATGGCAAATCTGGAACGGGGGTTTTGAACGGAGATTCAGATCCGATAGGGATTACCTCTGGCCAATTCCACAAGCTGAAATTGAAATTAATGATGAAATATCACAAAATCCCAATTATTAAATAA
>JBBDSB010000458.1:0-15642 GCA_040905205.1 Cyclobacteriaceae bacterium | reverse complement strand
TCTTATCCGGATTGGAGGGAGCCTGCTGATGATTTTGATAACTATGATTATTTACTTAAAATGCTTCCCTTTGCTGGGGGTATGTCCTATAGGAACCAACCCACAGAGGAAATTACTGCTAAAATGATCGCTTTAAGTAAAGATTCCGGTTATAGAGGATGGTATGGAATTGAATCTACCGGGCGAGAGGCAATTAAACAGGGAAAAGATTTATTGACCAAGTACCTTTTTGATTAATATAAGGTGGATTTCTTTAGTTCTTTCCTTTGCCCATGAAATTTTTTCCAGTATTGTTGGTTTTAATCTCCCTATTTTGGGCAAAAAATCTTTTTGCCCAAAACGAACTCCCCTTGGGTTCCCACCCACCTGCCCTTCAATTCGAACATTTCCCCAATCGTCTTTTTGCCTTTGTTTGGCGCAACTGGAACCTGGTAAGCCCTGAAAAAATGGGGGAAACCCTGGGTTGCCAACCAGAAAAAATCCTGGAAATCGCTTCAGCAATGGGCTTGGATCAGGTAGATGTTTTACCGGACCAATACAAAAAGCAAATCTATATTACCTTATTGCGGAGAAACTGGCACCTGCTGCCTTATGAACAACTGCTGACCCTGGTGGACATGGAGGTAAGAGAATTGGAATTTGCTTTAAAGGAAGATGACTTTCTGTTCTATAAATTCGGAAACCTAAAACCCAACTCCCCCAAAGTCACATTCCATCCTCCCAATGAACGGGAACTTGCAAGAGCGCAGGAAATCAAAAAGCTGGTTCATCAACATGTTAATAATAATAGCGGGGACGAATCAATTGAACCTTTGTTTCATTTTATTAAAGATTTAAGTGAGGTGAATTCCCTTGAAAAGGACAAGATGGAAAAACCCTCTGGACAAGGAGGCCTGCGTTTTATCTATTCCTATTTTGGTGTATTTGGAGATCCGCTACTAAGCCAGGATCATGATCCATTTCCGGATGGGCTGTTGCAAAAACTGTCTGCAAAAGGAATCAATGGGGTCTGGATGCATGTGGTGCTCAATCAATTGGCACCAGGAGGGAAGCATTTCCCCGAATTCGGAGAAAATCACAAGGTTCGGCTGGCCAACCTGAAAAAGATTGCCCAAAGGGCAAAAAGATATGGTATTGATATATACCTGTACATCAACGAGCCCAGGGCAATGCCGCTTTCCTTTTTTGACAAAAGAAAGGAGTTGGCAGGCATACAAAAAGGAGATGTGATGACGCTTTGTACCAGTGATGAAAGGGTAAGAAACTGGATCAGCGAATCCCTTAGCCATGTTTTTGAACAAGTTCCTGAATTGGGTGGGGTATTTACCATTACCGCATCAGAAAATCTGACCAATTGCGTATCCCATGGAGGTATAGATGACTGTCCACGCTGCAGTAAAAGAGCTTATGCCGACATTCTGGCCGAAGTTAACCAGGTTATTGCAGATGGGGTTCACCGGAGCAAGCCAGCGGCAAAGGTAATTGCCTGGGATTGGGGTTGGCATGGCCATGGCGATGCCAGGGATGTGATAGAAAAATTGCCGGAAGATGTTTGGTTGATGTCCGTCAGTGAATGGGGCAAAAAACTGGAAAGAGGAGGTGTAGCCACCACTGTGGGTGAATATTCCATTTCTGCGGTAGGACCGGGTCCAAGGGCTCAAAATCACTGGGAAGCGGCCAGGAGCAGAGGCCTCAAAACCGTAGCCAAGGTTCAGTTCAACAATACCTGGGAGCTTTCTGCCCTACCCTGGCTGCCGGTTATGGATCTGGTGGCGCAACATGCATCCAAACTTGCCCAAATAGATATTGACGGGTATATGTTAAGTTGGACTTTGGGTGCCTATCCCTCCCCCAACCTGGAAATTGCCAGGAAATTTACGAAAAATCCAAAGGCAAATGTGGATGAGGTACTAAATGAGCTGGCTTTAGAAAGGTACGGGGCTGAGGCAATGCCTGCTATCAGAAAAGCCTGGACGGCCTTCAGTGAGGCTTTTCAGGAGTATCCCTACCACCAAAAAGTGGTCTATTCTGCCCCCCAACAATATGGCCCTGCCAACCTGCTATTCCTTCAGCCGACTGGATACAATGCCACCATGGTCGGATTTCCCTATGATGACCTTCAAGGCTGGTCAGGTCCCTTTCCCCCTAAAGTTTTGGCCGGGCAATTTGCGAAAGTTGCCGAGGGTTGGGAAAAAGGTCTGAAATTGATGGAAGAGGCCTTTGCCGGCAGTTCGTCCGGAGAAAATAGGAATAATATTGCTTCTGACCTTCTATTGGCCAAGGCGGCTTACCTGCATTTTCTTTCCGTAGCCCAGCAGGCTCATTTTATATTGCTTCGGGATAGGCTGAAAGCGAAACCGTCCAATGCAACACTTATCCGGAAACAAATGCGTGCCATCCTGGAGCAGGAAATCCAGACTGCACTTGATCTGTTTGAAATCAGCCGGAGAGATAGTAGGGTGGGGTTTGAGGCTTCCAATCAGTATTATTACGTTCCTCAAGACCTGATGGAAAAAGTCATCAATTGTAAATTCCTGATCCGTCAATTGGCTGATTAAATCAGTTGGATGGCTTTTTTTCTTGGTAAAAGTTTTTCATAACGTTTAATTTTTCCGGATTTTCCAAAAGTGCCTGCTCTGAAAACATCATGATCCCAGAGGCTGGTGGACGGGAGCCTTCTTCCAGCGCTTTCCTGAATTCCTCTGCTGATATGATCCCAGGCTTATTGTGCGCCTGAACAATGGGCCAAGCCAAGGGTTTTGGTTCAGGCAGTATTCCATTTAGCCAATCAAGGTAGTCACCTGACCAGCTTACCGGACGGTCCAACATCCGGTGAAAGAGCATGGGGGCCAGTACATCCACCCGCTTTGCCAAGGAAGGCACATCTATTCCCAGATTTCTGTACAAAGCCCCACCATGGTCTTCAGGGAACCAGGCACAATAAAATGCGCCCAACAAGGCTTGCGGCTGGGTTTCCTCGATGATAAGCCCCATATCTTCCACCCATTGATTCAGTATACTGTTTCGCCAGCTTCGCCAAGCTTAATGGAAAGCGTTTAAAGAGGAGGAACAAAAAAAGGTTGCCTCAATCTTATGGATTAGGGCAACCTTGATTTTTTAGATCAAAAGAAAATTCATTGGTATTTAAATACTCGTTTCACTTTCCTCATAGGAATAGAAAGACTGGTCTCTTCTGGCCAGAGAGGAATTACCACCTTGTAGGAATTTATCCACTTCCACTGCACATTCCCTGCCTTCGGCAATGGCCCAAACGACCAGCGATTGGCCCCTTCTCATGTCACCTGCCAGGAAAACTTTTTGGACTGAGCTCTGGTAATTTTTGGATTTTGGCAGGCCGTTTTCCATCAACTCCACATCAAAAGCTTCCAGTAGTCCCGATTTGGGCCCCAGATAGCCTATGGCTAACAAAGCCAGGTCACAGGGAAGTGTTTTTTCCGAGTTATCAATTTCAAAAAACTGCATTCGTCCATCTACTTCCTTCCATTCAATATCCACAATATTCAAACCTGTGACATTGCCATCCTTGTCCTTAGTGAACTCTTTTGTCAAAACCGACCAAACTCTTTCCGCTCCTTCTTCATGGGAACTGGATGTCCTGAGCGTCATGGGCCATTCCGGCCAGGGGTTTAGGTTGGTTCTGGCTTGAGGAGGTTTGGGCAACAGTTCCAATTGGATGATGGAAGCTGCCCCGTGACGGTTGGAGGTACCGATACAATCACTTCCAGTATCTCCACCACCGATGACCAATACATGTTTACCTTTGGCACTGATGGGATTTTCATCCAGTTCTCCGGCGATGACCTGATTTTGCCTGCTTAAAAACTCCATGGCAAAATGTACGCCTTTGGCATCCCTTCCATGAATTTTGAGGTCTCTGGGGTGTTGTGCACCTGTAGATAAGACCACGGCATCAAAATTATGAAGGATGTTTTCCGCTTTGATATTGAAGCCCACTTCGGTATCCTTACTGAAAATCACTCCTTCTTCATTCATCACATCCACCCTTCGATCGATCACCCATTTTTCCAATTTGAAGTCGGGAATACCATATCGCAATAATCCTCCCACTTCTTTGTCCTTTTCGAAAACCGTCACTTCATGGCCAGCTTGGTTCAACTGATCAGCTGCAGCTAAACCTGCCGATCCGGCTCCAATCACGGCGACCTTTTTGCCCGATCTTTCTTTGGGGATTTTGGGTTTCACCAGATCCAGCTCGAATGCTTTTTCCGCAATGCTTTTTTCAATCAATTCAATGGCCACAGGGTCTTTATTGATTCCCAAAACACAGCTAGCTTCACAGGGGGCCGGGCATATTCTACCTGTGAATTCAGGGAAATTATTCGTTCCCCTAAGAATCTGGTAGGCCAGTTCCCATTCTTTATGGTACACCGCCTCATTAAAATCGGGAATGACATTCCCCAATGGACAACCATTATGACAGAAAGGTATCCCGCAATCCATACATCTGGCAGCCTGTTGGTTAAGCACCTTGGGATCCAAAGGTTTATAAATTTCTTTGTAATCGTTTTTCCGATCCTCAGGGGACCTGGAGTGGGGTAACTGTCTTTTATATTTTAAGAAGCCTTCTTTATCCGTCATCTTATACTAATGTTTTTGTTTGTTCCAATGCTTTTTTTCTCAATACCTCTTTGTAATCTCTAGGAATAACTTTTATGAAACGTTCTTTGCTTTCTTCCCAGTTTTTAAGGAGTCTATCCCCAATATTACTTGAAGTATATTCCACATGCTCATTCAAAGCATTTTTGATGGTAGCAAAGTCATCCTCGTTTAAAGGATCGATGTCCACCATTTCTTTGTTAATATTACCGAGGTTTTCTTTGAATATATAGGCAATACCACCACTCATACCTGCTGCAAAATTTCTGCCGATTTCGCCCAGAATGATCGCTAACCCGCCTGTCATGTATTCACAACCATGGTCTCCAATACCTTCAACCACGGCTTCTACTCCGGAGTTCCTTACACAGAAACGCTCTCCCGCTTTGCCCTTGATATAGGCCATACCAGAGGTGGCGCCGTAAAATGCAACATTTCCGATAATGATGTTATCCTCAGCAATAAAATTGGCGTTCCTGTTGGGATAAATGACCAGCTTGCCTCCCGAAAGTCCTTTACCGAAATAATCATTTGCCTCTCCCTCCAAATTAAAGGTGATTCCTTTTGCCAGAAAACCTCCAAAGGTCTGGCCGGCCGAACCCTTGAATTTGAAGTGTATGGTATTGTCCGGAAGCCCGGGACTCCCATAGAATTTGGAAACTTCGTAGGAAAGCATGGCCCCTACAGTTCGGTCTACATTCCTTATATCAAAATTGCCTTTTACCGGATTGGCTTGTTCCAATGCAGGGGTGGCTACTTCAATCAATCTTCTGTCAAGTACTCTTTTCAACCTAAAGTCTTGGTCGATTTGCTTATAAATGCCGACATGATCCGGAACTTCCACTTTATGGAAAATAGGACTCAAATCCAATTTATCCCATTTCCAGTGGTTCATCTGCCCATTGGCTGCTTTGAGCACATCACTTTGTCCTACCATTTCATTTACGGTTCGGAATCCCAGGGAAGCCATGATTTCACGAAGATCTTCGGCAAGGAACCTGAAGTAATTGACCACATGGTCTGCCTCACCCGTGAAGAGTTTACGGAGTTCCGGGTTTTGAGTAGCCACACCCACCGGGCAAGTATTCAAATGGCATTTTCGCATCATGATGCAACCTTCTACCACCAATGCCCCAGTGGAGATACCCCATTCCTCTGCCCCTAACAAAGTGGCTATGGCCAAATCCCTTCCTGTTCGGAGCTGACCGTCTGTTTGTAGGGTTACCCTGCTCCTAAGATTGTTTTTTACCAGGGTTTGATGGGCTTCGGATAATCCAAGTTCCCAGGGCAACCCTGCATGGCGTATTGAACTTAAAGGAGAAGCCCCAGTCCCTCCATCCGCACCGGAAATCAAAATCACATCTGATTGGGCCTTCGCCACACCTGCGGCTACCGTTCCTACACCAGCCTGAGCAACCAGTTTGACGTTAATTCTAGCTTTTCTATTGGCATTCTTCAGATCATATATCAATTGGGCCAAATCCTCAATGGAATAGATATCGTGGTGGGGTGGGGGAGAAATTAAACCTACCCCTGGCGTGGAATACCTCACCCGGCCAATCCAATCATCTACTTTATGCCCGGGCAATTGACCTCCTTCTCCGGGCTTTGCACCCTGGGCCATTTTAATCTGCAGTTCAGTGGCGTTGGCCAGGTAATTACTGGTGACCCCAAATCTTCCTGAAGCGACTTGTTTAATGGCCGAATTTTCCCAATCGCCATTGGGGTTTTTTTCAAATCTGACCTCATCTTCCCCGCCTTCCCCACTGTTGCTTTTTGCACCAATGCGGTTCATGGCAATGGCAAGGGTACTGTGGGCCTCGTGGGAAATGGCCCCAAAGGACATGGCTCCCGTGGCAAAGCGTTTAAGAATATTTTCTATCGGCTCCACTTCTTCTAAGGGAATGGAAATCCGCTTTTTGAATTCCAGTAATCCCCGCAATGTCAGGGCATCCTTAGTCTGATCATTGATCTTTTGGGCAAATTTTTTATAGATTTGATAGTCCCCCAAACGAGTGGACTTTTGAAGTAAATGAATGGTTTCAGGATTAAAAAGGTGTTTTTCGCCCCTTCGCTTCCATTGGTAAACACCCCCGGCTTCCAACAAAGGACTGTCTGTTTCGTAGGCCGCATGGTGACGCACCAACACCTCATCTGCCAACTCATCAAAGGAAACACCGCTTATCCTACTTATGGTACCTTTAAAGCACCTTTCTATCACCTCCGGACCCAAACCGATGGCCTCAAAAATCTGAGCTCCCTGGTAGGATTGCAGGGTGCTGATTCCCATTTTTGAGAGGACCTTCAGCAGACCTTTGCCGATGGCTTCTTTATAGTTTTCAAAAAGCTTTTTCTGTGGCAGTTTTTTGGTGAGCAATTCCTTTTCACTGAGATGCATCAAGGTTTCCAAAGCCAGGTATGGGTTGATGGCACTGGCACCAAAGCCGATAACGGTGGCAAAATGATGAGTTTCCCTGATGTCTCCCGCCTCTACGACAATCCCCGCCTTGGTTCTCATTTTTTGATTGACCAGGTGATGGTGGACTGCCCCAACGGCCAGGAGTGAAGGTATTGGCGCTGTATCCTCCTGGCAGCTTCGGTCTGAAATGATCAGAATATTTTTTCCGTTTTTAATGGCATTTTCTGCATCCGTGCAAAGTTGGTTCAAAGCCTCCAAAAGCCGCCCCGGCTGACGGTCTGCCAAAAAGTGGGAATGCAAAGTTTCGGTTCGGTACCCTTTATCCTCCAGGTTCCTCAATTTCTCCAAGTCTTCATTTAACAATACAGGCTGGGAAATATGGATTTGCCGCGTATGTTTGGGACTTTCTTCCAAAATATTGTGACTTTCTCCGATTCTGGTAAATAAAGACATGACCAACCTTTCCCGAATGGGATCAATTGGCGGATTACTTACCTGGGCAAAGAGTTGTTTGAAATAATTGGAAATGTGTTGGCTTTGCTTGGACAATACCGCCAAAGGGGTATCTGCCCCCATGGAGCCAATGGGTTCATATGCCGTATCTCCCATAGGGGATAAAATTACTTTCAGATCCTCCTGACTATAGCCGAATATGGTTTGTCTTTTCTTGATCATCTCCGTGCTATAGGGAAGCGAAAGTGTTTTTGGTGTAGGAATCAGCCTGAGCTTCAGGCGTTCTTTCCTGATCCAGGAATTATATGGTTTTTTACAACAGACTTCCTGTTTTACTTCCTCATCAAATGCAACTTTTCCTTTGGATAAGTCAGCAAGAAGCATTCTTCCCGGACTAATTCTGCCTTTTTCCACAATAGTGGCATCTCTGATAGGCAAAGCACCTGCTTCGGAGGACAATATCAACCGGTCGTCCGAAGTCACAAAATACCGCAATGGCCTTAAACCATTCCTGTCCAAGGTGGCTCCTAAAGATTTTCCATCTGTAAACAGTAGGGCAGCAGGACCATCCCAAGGCTCTACCAGGGAGGCATGGAATTTGTAAAAGGCTTTTTTATTTTTATCCATGGTCTTGTTGTCCTGCCAGGCTTCCGGCACCAACATCATCAAGACGTGGGGTAAACTCCTTCCGCTAAGCGTCAGCAATTCTACCATGGCATCCAAATTAGCTGAATCAGAATGTTTGGCATTGGTGATCGGCATCAACATCTGAAGCTCCTCATCATTGAATAAGGAGGATTTCATCAGGGTTTCTTTGGATCTCATTTTATTGAGGTTTCCCCTTATGGTATTGATTTCGCCATTATGAGAGAGGAACCTGAAGGGCTGTGCCAAGCGCCAGTTTGGAAAGGTATTGGTAGAAAACCTTGAGTGCACCAGGGCGATGGCGGAAGTCAGTTTATTGTTTTGAAGGTCTTTATAAAAGGTCAAAACCTGATCAGTTCTCAACTGCCCCTTATAAATCAGGGTTTGTCCGCTAAAACTTGCAAAATAAAAAGCATCATTAACACCTGGAATGGTTGAGTTGATGATCCTGGTGGCAAAATTTCTTAGCACATAAAGTTTCCTTTCCAGATCCAGGCCGGCAAGATTATCATTGTGTTTTACAAATACCTGCTCAATATTGGGCATCACCTCCAATGCTCCGGATCCCGGAACTGTTTCATCCGTGGGGATGGACCGATAGCCCAACAATTCAAAATTCAGGTCTTTGATGATTTTATTTAAATGTTCTTTGCTTTTTTTGTAAAGCTGCTTATTTCTTGGGAAAAACACCATGCCCACACCATAACTACCTTCTTCGGGAAGATTGAAACCCAGACGTTGGGTCACTTCGCTTAGGAAGGAATGCGGCAACTGGATCAAAATTCCAGCCCCATCACCTGTTTTCGGATCGCTGCCTCTTCCTCCTCTATGCTCCATGTTACTCAGCATCAGTAGGGCGTCACTAATCGTTTCGTGGCTTTTTTGGCCTTTCACATTTACGACCGCCCCAATTCCGCAGGCATCATGCTCAAACTCTGAACGATATAATCCTTGATTCATTCTGTTCTTTTTATTGGTAATAGATATAGTATTTGGTTTGAAAAATTCACAATTAATTTTTCTTTTTTTAAAATCCAAACAATAAAGGTAAAACAAAAATGAAAGAATAGCTGAGGAGTGGCTAAATAATTATGATTTATAGAATAAGGCTTTTAGTTTATTTTATAGCCTCCTTAAGTCAAATCTGTGCATTAAATGAATATATTAATTAAATATTCACCCTCATTTTATAAGCACAATATGCAGGTTTACCCAATTTGGTTCAAATTTTGCAATTTTAAATCTACAAAAAAAAAATCACAAAGTAAACTTCAACATTTAAAAGTTAAATTGAATTCCTAAAATCCGCAGTACATTCCTATAGTCAGGTGATCCTTATGGGGGAAAACCTTCCAGGTTTCACCCGATTGATTTTAACAACAAGCTGATTATCAAAAAAGACTGAAAGGTTTGCGGATTTAAGAGAATTTAAAATATTACGGAAACTACTGAAAAAGGATTAATCTGCGTGATCTGATAGATTCTTGTCAATCGGATCATCAATAATGACTTTGACTTTTTTTATTTTACGTGTATCCACTGCTAGAATGATAAATTCAAAATTTTCAAATCTGATTTTTGTCCCGTTGTTTGGTAAATTGGAATTCAATTCCAATAATAGTCCACCCAATGATTCACTTTCACCTTTGACTTCGTCAAAGACCTGCATGTCCAGGTCAAGTTTCTTACAAAAATCATTAAGTGAAATTTTTCCTTCAAAAACATATGTTTTATCATCTAATTTCTTGAATAACAATTCGTCCACTTCATCAAATTCATCATTGATATCTCCAATGATTTCTTCGATCAAGTCTTCCAAGGTGACCAGTCCGGAGGTTCCTCCGTATTCATCCACCACGATGGCCATGTGGACCCTTCTGTTTTTAAAATTTTTCAATAGGTCCGCCAATTTTTTATTTTCAGGAATGAAATATCCCTTTCTTATCAAATCCTGCCATTTGAAGTGTTCATCATTTTCAATATGATCCAGAAGATCTTTAATGTACAAGATCCCTCTGATCTGATCAATAGTGTCCTCATAGACGGGAATCCGTGAATAGCCGTTTTTGTTGATTTTGTCCATGAGTTCATGAAAATCCATTTCATAATCCACCGCTGTGATGTCCATTCTGGATTGCATTACCTGCTTTACGGACAAAGTCCCGAAATTCACAATCCCTTTTAAAATATCCTTTTCCTTATTGCTCGTGTCCATGGAGGTGATCTCCAAAGCCTGGTGGAGCTCCCCCACAGAGAGGGAATAACCTTTCCGTTCGATTTTCTTTTCAATGACATCGCTCATGGCAATCAGAAGGTAAGAAAGTGGTCTAAAAATGAGGGAGAAAAATTGTAGAAAAGAGGCCATGAACCTCGAAAAGGGAATTCTGGCATTATTGGCATAAACTTTTGGCACAATTTCCCCAATAAAAACAATGGCAAAGGTGATGCCCACGGTTTGGAATAAAATGATCAAAATTCCAGTGGTGTCGGTTCCAAATACGGTCCAGGTAAAAAAAGTGGTTAGAGTGACAATGCTGATGTTGATCAAGTTGTTCAATATCAGGATGGTGCTCAATAGTTTTCGGGGAGTTTTAATCAGTTCGATTACTGTTTCCGATTTTTTGTCCGTGCTACCCTGGATATATTCAATATCTTCATGATTAAGGGAAAAAAAAGCCACTTCTGAGCCAGAAACCAAAGCGGATGAAATCAACAAGATGATAAATAAAACCGCATTGGCTAAAACATAAACTGGGGAAACTGGTGCCAGCTCAGCCAGAAGCAGCAAACTCGGGAAAGGGTCGTCCATTAATTCAATTACAATTTTTACAAAACATAAGCATTTTAACTTTGGAAGTTACCATAATTAAAATGGTAAATCATCGGTTTCTTCTTCCCCGACATCAGGACTATCCTGATAGCTGGTGGTTGAGCCGGATGAGGAGGCCTGGTTGGTGTTGTTGTCAGGGCTGCTTCCCTGTGGGTCGGTATTTCGAGACCCAAGCATGGTGAAGCTCAAAACCCTTATTTTCATTCTTTTGCGGTTATTTCCCTGGTCATCCTGCCAGGTATCGGATTTAATTTTTCCTTCCACATAAATCTGACTGCCTTTTTTAAGGTATTGCTCTGCCACCCTGGCCTGACCGTCCCATAATTCAAGATCATGCCATTCGGTGTTCTCCACCCTGTTTCCGCTTCTGTCTTTATAGGTCTCGGTTGTAGCGAGACGTAAATTGGCAACCACTTTATCACCTTCCAGGTGTTTAACCTCAGGATCTGCTCCTAAATTACCCAATAATATTACTTTGTTTACTCCTGCCATAATTTCAGTCGGTTTTTTGGTTAAAAAATCTTTTTAAATTTAATGAATTATTTTATTTGATTCAAATATTCTACGATCAGTTTTGGTTTTCCCAAAACCTCCAGTTGGGTATCCGTCGCCAAATCATATTGGTTTCTATATGCCCAGTCTTTCAGGTTTTCCACCCCGCTTATCGGCAGATATAATTTCGCAAATGAAGCATAGATCCTTTGATGGGTAAGTAAATGCTTCCTGGGCTTTTCGTTTTCAAAATCAAAAACTGCTCCAATCTCACGAAGCCTGTCCACTCCTGACATGTTTTCAGGAGTGGCTTCCAATAATTCCTGGTAGCTTTCCACCTCTTTAAGTGGGAAATCCACCAGTCCGTTCCAAATATCTTTTTTTTCTCTTTTATTTATGACCGTCCAGTCTCCACAGCGGATATGAAAATAAATAAAATACCTTTCTCTGGTTTTTGTTTTTTTGTTTTTGAGGGGGAGGAGACTCACCATTTTATGATGGTATGCCCAACATCCCAGCTGAAGAGGGCAGCAGGCACAATCAGGGTTTTTGGGTACACATTGCAAAGCGCCAAATTCCATGATGGCCTGGTTATAGGTGTCTGGCACTTCTGATGGAATAATTTTATTGGCCAGAATTTGAAAGCTTTTTTTTCCTTTGGAGGAAGAAATATCCTCTTTAATGCCAAAGAATCTGGATAAAACCCGGAAAACATTACCATCTAAAACGGCTATTTTTTCCTTATAGGCAAAGGAAGCAATGGCAGCGGCAGTATAAGTCCCGATCCCAGTTAATTTGGTCAGTTCCATATAATTGTCCGGAAACACCCCTTGATATTGTGACACAATATCCTGTGCACAACGGTGTAGGTTTCTGGCCCTGCTGTAATAACCCAGGCCCTGCCATGCCCGCAATACCTCCGATTCAGGTGCTTTAGCCAAATCAAAAATTGTGGGGAATTTTTCTAAAAACAAATCAAAATAAGGCAAACCCTGAGCAACCCGTGTCTGTTGTAGGATGATCTCAGACAACCAAATGATATATGGATCATTGGTGTTTCTCCAAGGCAAATCTCTTTTATTTTCAGGATACCATTGGAGCAGATTCTCGGTAAAATAGGGAATGTTCAAAACATTTAAATTTCAGTTATTTTACAATTATTTAACAAAACAAGCTAAAATTGTTGAATTTATTTTTTAATTGGAATGGTTCTTGTAAATTTGCACTCCCAAAATTACTTGGTTAATAGGAGGTTAAGCCTCTTAAAATTGTATTACTACACAATTAAATTTAAAAGACAGTGACTAAAGCAGAGGTAATCACAAAGATTTCGGAGAAGACAGGAATTCAGAAGGATGATGTAACACAAGCAGTGGAAGCATTCTTCAAAGTAGTGAAGGATTCAATGGCAGAAGGAGACAACATCTATGTCAGAGGTTTTGGCAGTTTTATCAATAAGAAAAGGGCTAAAAAAATTGCTAGAAACATTTCCAAAAATACGGCTATTGTGATTGATGAACACTATGTTCCAGCTTTTAAACCATCAAAATCTTTTATCGAAAAAATCAAAAACAGCCAAAGGGTGAAAGAATTGGCTCCTCAGGAGTAATTCAAGAATTCATGATTGGTTAAGCCTATGAAAAGATCCCAAATTGTTTTCGTTGTTTCAGGATTGTTACTCCTATATTTTCTTTACAGCCTTCCCATGATTGTTGTTGAAAATTCGGGAGACAATATGGGAACAGCTGAAGGTGATTTGGGATCTTCTATGGTTGAGGAAGAATCACATGGCAGTTCGCTATCCGCAGAAGACCAGAAGGTAATTGATGACCTGATGTCTGAGATGGAGGGTGAACCAGATAACAAAAATTTTGTTATCTTTGCAGATTCTCTTGCCAAAGTTTATGAAAGTGGAGGAAAATTGGATTCAGCAGCTTATTTTTATGGGTTGGTGGCAGAAAAGGATCCCCGTCCTGAAAACTGGGAAAAAGCAGGAGAGCTGTATTATGAAGCATTTGGCTTTTCCATGGAGGATGAAAAGACCCAAATGCTGGCCCTTAGGGCAAGGGATTATTTAAACAGGGTTTTGAACGAAGCACCTGACCGTTTGGATTTAAAAACCAAAGTGGCCATGACCTACGTATCAACCTCCAATCCCATGCAAGGCATCACCATGTTAAGGGATATTTTGGAAAAAGATCCTGATAATAAAGATGCCCTGTTTAATATGGGGGTTTTGTCGATGCAATCCGGCCAATATAAAAAGGCTGTGGAACGCTTTGAAATGTTGATAGCCAATCATCCTGATCACATACAGGGCCGGTTTTATCTGGGAGTGAGTTATTTTGAGTCGAATCAAAAAAGCAAATCCAGAAAGCAATTGGAATTGTTGAAAGGGATGACTGATGATCCGCAGATTCTTTCGGGAATAGAAAATTATTTAGAAAGATTGTAATTAGAATATTGTTAAACTTTAAACCAAAAAAATTATGCCTTGCGGTAAAAAAAGAAAAAGACATAAGATTGCTACGCACAAGCGTAAGAAAAGACTCAGGAAAAACAGACACAAGAAGAAGTAAGCTTACCTCTTCTTTTTTTAAATTGAATACGTTCTTTATTTTCATATTAAAAGAGACACATTTTGAGTTCAGAATTATTAATTGATTCATCTCAAAACGGTAGTCGGATTGCCCTTTTAAAAAACAAAAGCTTGGTTGAGCTTCACGTAGAAGAGGAAGACAGCAAGTTTAAAGTTGGGGATATTTATCTGGGTTCTGTAAAAAAAATAGTCAATGGACTGAATGCCGCCTTTATCGATGTAGGATACGAAAAGGATGCGTTTTTACATTATCAGGACCTAGGACCCCGTATCAATAGTCTGGTTAAATTGGTGAAATTGACAAAGAATGCCAATTATAATGGCTATAATCTGAAAGGATTTGAAAAAGCACCGGAAATAGATAAACTGGGAAAAATATCCCAGGTGCTTTCAAAAAACACTCAGGTGCTGGTACAAGTGGTCAAAGAGCCGATATCCACCAAAGGGCCAAGACTATCCTGTGAGCTCTCCCTTGCTGGTCGATACCTTGTTTTGGTACCTTTTTCTGATACTGTCAACGTTTCCAAAAAAATCAGGAGCGCTGAAGAAAGAAGGAGGCTTTCCAGGCTGATCAGTTCCATTAAACCCCCCAATTTTGGGGTAATTATCCGAACAGTTGCTGAAACACAGTCTGTTACAGAGCTGGATAAGGATTTAAGGAACTTGTTGGATAGCTGGGATGAAGGAATGAAAAAACTTCTCAAAGCTAAGGTTAAAGACAAAATCATCGGAGAAATGGGCATGGCATCCTCTATCATTAGAGACCTGCTCAACGAATCATTCGACGCAATCACAGTAGAGGATGAAGTAATTTACGATCAGATGCGGTCTTATATAAGATCCATTGCTCCAGAAAAAGAAAAAATTGTTAGGCTTTACAACGGAAAAGCAAAGCTCTTTGAAAATTTTGGTATTGAAAAGCAGATTAAAAGCCTTTTTGGTTCCACCATCAGCTTGCCACAAGGGGGGTACCTTATCATTGAACATACCGAGGCCCTCCATGTAGTAGATGTCAATAGTGGCAATAAATCCAATCAGGAAAGTGACCAGGAAAACACCGGTCTTAAGACCAATCTGGTAGCAGTAAAAGAAATTGCTAGACAATTAAGGCTCCGCGACATGGGCGGAATCATCGTCATTGACTTCATTGACATGAAAAAAGCCGATAATAAACGAGCGATTTTTGAGGCCATGAAGAACGAAATGAGGGAGGATAGGTCCAAAAACACGGTATTGCCACTGACCAAATTTGGTTTGATGCAAATTACCCGGCAGCGTGTCAGGCCCGAAATGAACATTGTCACCAAAGAAATCTGCCCATCATGCAACGGAACCGGGAAAATCCAGGCTTCCATTTTAGTTGCTGATAAATTGGAGAAAGATTTGGAACATCTTGCAGTCAACCAAAATGAATCAAAGATTACCATTGCTTTACATCCTTACCTTTATGCCTATTTTAGCCATGGCATGATTTCAAAAAGGGTGAAATGGTTTTTTAAATTTTATAAATGGATCAATCTGATTAGAGATTCTTCACTACCCGTGACGGAGTACAAATTCCTGGAT
>JBBDSB010000457.1:0-4628 GCA_040905205.1 Cyclobacteriaceae bacterium | reverse complement strand
CATGGTGGGGGCCGGTATGCAGAAGGATTTCATTTTTTTCTTCCTCCATACCCTTATCAATTTTTGAATTGATACTTTCAATGACCTTGTTGACCGTATTTTCATTCAGATCTGGAATTTGGCTGGTGTATTTATCGGCTTTGAGGTCTTCAATGGTTAACCTGTGGCCATATTTTTGAAGTTTTTTGCACAGGTCCAAGACCGACTTTTCAGTCTTGGTATCCGTCCATTCCCCAGAACCATAGTAATTATCCACACTGTCTTCCAATTTGGAAGCGCCCCCTTTCGTAAGGTAAAACCTTCCGTTTTTCAATTTCTGTAGAACGGTGGCTGGATATACATTGGTCATATCTGATTCCAATGATTGTTTGACGATGGGCGCTTTTGCCTCTCCTGCTGCGATAATAATGGCTACGGCCTCCCGATTATGGACGATGGTATCCAAACCAATCGTTATCACCAGCCTGTTGGCCGAAATTTCAATGCCCCCAAGGTCTCCTGCTGCCACAGCCTGGGTCTCAAAGTTGGTTTCAGTAAGCCGGGTAGTGGAAAACAAATCTGATCCCCGGGTATTAAAAGCAATATGGCCATCAGGGCCAATCCCGCCGAGGAAAAACCCGATACCTCCTTTTTCTCTGATTTTTGCCTCATATTCCCCACACCATTGATCAATCAGATATATTGACTCCTGCTGTAGTTTTTCCTGTTCGTTGGTATATTCACGGAACCTTAAAGAAAGATCCACTTTCAAATCGGGGAATATTTCTTTATAGCTCCTGCCGCCCGCTAAAGGGATTTCATCAGAGTTGATCAGTAAGGCTTTGTGAGGGTCCAGTCCAAATCCTTCTATATAAAACGTATTGACATAATGGAAAAAACTATTGTTTTGCTGCGAGGCAATGGGGTAAAATTCATCAATTTGTACAAATTGAAGCCCTTTTAACACTGGTTTTTTGGTTTCGGTAAGGGCATATTTTTCTCGGATCTCCAAACCCTTTTTTTTGTCCCAGTTTTCCAATAGAAATTGGGTCCATTTGATGAAATATTCCGGTGTTTTACCTGTGGGAAGGCTGATCACCCCTTCAGGATGACTGGATGCCCATTCTAAAAACCTGCAGGCGGCGAGTAGACCCAGTTTCGGGAAATTATCAACGGTAAGATAGGGAATCCTGGTGGTGATTTTTTTGATGCCGGAATCTTTTAAAAAGGCTTCTTCAGTTTTTGATAATGGATAATTTGCTAACATGATTCTATTTTTTGAAATTCCATTTAATGGAAATTGATGGTTTCCTCGAATATATGCTCATTGACAATGGCAACAGCTCCCTTCAACCCCACTTCATTGCCAAGTTTTGATAATTCAATTTGTGTTTTTTCTCTTAATTTGGCCATGCTGTAGACGTTAAGGGCTTGTTGGATGGGTGTGGTAATGTATTGTTTGGCATCGGCTATCGCCCCTCCTAAAATAATCAGTTCCGGATTCAGTAATTGGATGAGAATGGCAATTCCCCGGCCTAAATCCAAACCCACATCCGACAAAATGCTGATGGCCCGCTGATCCCCGGCCATGGCCGCATCCACCACTATCGAGGGTTCCAGATTTTCTTCCAATCCTTTGGCCATTCTTGCCAATATGGAATCCCGATCCAGTTCCAAAGTTTCCTTGGCCAACCTTACCACGGCACCGCCGGAAGCTACAGATTCAAGACATCCCCTCTTTCCACAGGAACAACTGATTTCTTTTGCATCAAAAAGTGGGGAATGGCTGAACTCTCCAGCAAAACCGGAATATCCGCGATACAATTTACCGTCAATGATGATGCCAAGCCCGATTCCCCAATCCACGAATATACCCAGTACATTTTTGAAAGACGTATGGTTCCCGAACTTGAATTCCGCCAAAGTCTTGGCGCGGGCATCATTTTCTATGAATACTTTCCGGCCAAATTTATTTTCCAGCTGTTCTTTGAGGGGCATTTTGCCAACCTTTAAATAAGTGTGATTGACACCGGAAACCCCATCCACCAGGCCGGGCATGCTGATCCCCACCGCAATCACCTTTTCATCAGGAATTCCCGAGGAATGGATCACCTCCATAGAAAAATTGTGGATTTCATCCAGCGTGCCGGCTTCATTATTTAAGGATAACCTGATGTTTTTAATTTTGCCGACCCTTTCATTTTTGGTGTTGTACAGGGCAACTTTTGCGTTATACCGGCTCAGGTCAATTCCTAAAATGTAAAAAGAATCCGGAGACAAACCGTATAAATCCGGCTTTCTGCCCCCCTGGGATTTTCCCCGCCCCTCCTTCACTATTATTTGCTCCTCCAACAAATCAGACAATAAAAGATTGACTGTGGGAAGGCTAATACCCACCAACTGGCAGATATTACTGGCCGTATTGTTGCCGAGCGTATACAGTTCCTTTACTATTTTAAGTTTGTTGATGTAGTTTTTGATCTCTACAACACCTTCTTTTTCGTCAAGAACTATTTGAGGGTTTATAAGATTCATAACAATAAATTTACCGCAAGTTAATTGAAAAATTTGTAAAATTACACAGACTTATTTAAAAAAATTTACTTTTTTTTATGGATTTCATTGGCAAATCCTGCATTAATCGTTGGTCAGACATGCATTGAATGCTTAAGCAAAATCTGATAGGTATTAAAATGGTATAATATGCTTAAAGAAACCTTAAGTTATCTATAAAAATATATAAAGCCAAGGTATTTTTTGAAAATATTTTAGCATGTTTGTTATTGAATTGGAATTCAAGTCAAAATTAACCCACCATAATATGGGAGGAAGAAGAAAATTTATAAAACAATCACTTTATTCTACTTTTGCCGCCTTTCCTATGGTTTCACCCGCCATGTCTCTGGGAATAAGTGATACAAAGTTTAACAAAGGGCATAAGCCATTGGTATTATCTACCTGGAATCACGGGATGGCAGCCAATGATATGGCGATGAAAGTACTTCGTAATGGAGGATGCATTGTCGATGCCGTAGAAAAAGGTGTCATGGTCACAGAATCCGATCTTTCCAATTTATCGGTAGGATTACAGGGATTGCCTGACAGAGAAGGTATTGTCACCCTGGATGCCTCCATCATGAAGGGAGATGGCTCCTGCGGCTCAGTAGCCTTTGTAAGGCAAGTCCAACACCCCATTTCTCTGGCAAGAAAGGTGATGGAAAAAACCCCTCATGTAATGTTGGTTGGAGAAGGTGCCAGGTTGTTTGCGAAAGCGGAAGGAATGCCACTGAAAGAAGAAATCCTGAGCCCAAAGGCAAAGATGGCTTACGAAAAATGGAAAAAGACAGCTGAATACAAACCGGTAATCAACAGGGAGAATCACGACACCATCGGTATGGTGGGCATCAATGCAGAAGGTAATATTGCAGGTTCCTGTACTACCAGTGGTTTGGCCTACAAGATGCATGGGAGAGTGGGAGACAGCCCCATTATAGGCGCCGGCCTCTTTGTCGATGAAGAAGTAGGCGCCGCTACCGCCACAGGGATGGGTGAGGAAGTGATCCGAATCTGCGGGGCATTTCTTATTGTGGAGTTGATGCGTCAGGGAAGGAATCCCCAGGAAGCCTGTGAGGAAGCAGTCAGGAGAGTGGTAGGGAAAACCAAAAATATCAGGGATGTTCAAATCGGATTTATCGCCTTAAATAAAGCCGGCGATTTCGGCGCCTTTGCCGTACATCCCGGATTTAATTTTGCCAGGCATCATGAGCAGGGAAAAGCCCTGATCGATGCGAAAAGTTGGTTTAAAAAATGAACCGTCAAGCAATTATTTTTGAGGCCCCGGTGTATACTATTGAAGCTGCTTTGAAAGCCTTTGCAGGTGGTGTGGACAGGCTGGAGCTGTGTGCGGATTTTGGGGAGGGCGGAACCACACCCAGTTTAGGGGTGTTTCGGACCATAAAAAAGAACATTGAAATTCCGGTCTTTGTAATGATTAGGCCCAGGGGAGGGGATTATATCTATTCTGATTTGGAGCTTGAAGCCATGAAGGAAGATATTAAATTTTTTATGGATCATGGCGCGGACGGATTTGTATTTGGTATATTGGATGAGAGCGGAAGGGTCAATGAAGCGGCCTGCCGGGAATTGCTGTCCCTGGCTAAAGACAAACCCTGTACCTTTCACAGGGCATTTGATCTGACCAGAGACATGGAAGAGGCGCTTGATACCCTTATTTCTCTGGGTTTTCAAAGGGTGCTTACTTCAGGTGGCGAAAATTCAGTAGGTGAAGGTATTCAGAAAATCATCAGGCTCCTGGAATTGGCCCATAATAAAATCATCATTATTCCGGGGGGAGGTACCCAAACCAGGCACCTCCTTGAATTGAACCAAAACCATCAGCTTTGCGAAATACATGCCAGTTGTAAAAAAGTAAGTGCTTCAGCCCGCAATTTTAATAAGCACCTGAAACCTGCTTATTTACCCGATTTGGAGGGGCGTTTTCTAACCGTGGATGAAGACCTTGTTCGGGAATTTAAAAGCCTCCTTTCCAGTCTGTAGCCATTCCGAACAAAAAAAAAACTTAGAAAAGAAGGCCAGTGTCATGTCAACGCTTGAATGACGGGTAAGGCGGTAGTGGATTTTGAGATAGG
>JBBDSB010000456.1:0-27001 GCA_040905205.1 Cyclobacteriaceae bacterium | reverse complement strand
GTATACTTTAACATTTTAGCTGTTATTTAAATTAAAGAATTATACCAAGGATAACATTTGCTGATAGAAAAGAAATTTTAATCTTATCATGTTTCTGTTATCTGGCACTAAGGTAAGTATATTTTTTATAATAAAAAACAAAAAATAATATTTAAAAAACAAAAAACATAATGTGTAAATCTAAAGTGCATTTTTGTGGGTTTAAATAGGATTTGACATTTTCCTGTTTAAAGCTGTACTTAAAATAGGCTTTAATGAAATCAGAAAATATTTATAGTATTGAGAGCTGCCTATTACCTGCAATGAAAAGTAAAGCGGAAAAAAAGGCATAAAAAAAAGATACCCTGGGGTATCTTTTTTGGTCAATGCCTAATTAGTTGAAAATTATGTTAGGCAGCTTTGAATTGCCTCTTGCTCATTTCCCTGCTCGTACCAACCTCTTCTCCTGAAATGGACTCTAAAAATCTGTTCCAAGCGCTGACCTTTTTCCTTTCAATGTCTTTGAAAATGGATTGCTTTTGCCTTAATACAGCAATTAACTCCATACCGATTTCGTTGGGAAGATGGACGGTTTCTCCTCCTATCTGGATGTTTAATGAACCGTTTTCCGGATCAACCCAAGTTTTCAATTCCTGATCCTGTGTTTCGAATGTGTACTTTAACATTTTAGCTGTTGTTTAGATGAAAGAATTATTTTTATCTTTAATAGGCCTGATTTTATTAAAACCTTTGCTGTTACCGGATGCTAAATTAGTAAAGAAAATTAAAATAAAAAACATTTTTAATAATTTAAAAAACATTTTTACGCATTTAAAACTTTTAAATCTCCCGGAGATTTAAAAAAATCCTTTCAAATTGGCCAAATGGCCATGTTTTTTTAATAAAAAATAATCTGATTTTTTTTTGGGAAGGGGAAATTTTCGGCAATATTTTGCAGGAATTGTCACGAATCGTTCCGATCAATGGAGGGGTATAAATAAAAAATTAACTATTTGTTAAAGATCTTCTATCCGATATCATTAGGAATTTTGGGCGGATTTAAATAAACTGCTCCTTGATTTCCAGATCAAGCCTTTCATTGTAAATTCAACGTTGTTATTATAATTAGTAAAATAAAATGAATATATCATCAAATAAGTCCAGACGGGAATTTATCAAATCTTCAGGTATGGCCACCATTGGTTTTATGGGCCTCTACCAATTCATTAACCCCACATTATCCCAGGCTTCAGTAAAACCTTCATTGGGCTATGGTCCACTTCAAAAGGACGCAAAAGGGATTCTTAATTTACCGAAAGGCTTTAGTTACAAGATCATTTCCCAAATGGGTGAGCAGATGAATGATGGTTTATTCCTCCCGGGAGCTCCAGACGGTATGGGTACCTTTAGGGGAAAAAATAACAGGACCATAATAATTAGAAATCATGAAATCAGTCCTGATTCCTTGAATTTGGGAGGTTTTGGTTCAAATAACGAACTGGTAAGCAACATAAGATCCAAAGACTTTTATGATTTTGGAAACGGTAAAATGCCTTCCCTGGGTGGAACCACTACTTTTATATATAATGAAGATTCGGGAGCCATTGAAAATCAATTCCTGAGCCTGGCAGGAACGGTGAGAAATTGTGCAGGAGGGGTAACTCCTTGGAATTCTTGGCTCACCTGTGAAGAAAGTACCATTACAAAAGGATCTTATGAAGGAAGTGCCGAACAGGATCACGGATATGTTTTTGAAGTTCCGGCGACAGAAAAGGCCCGATTATCTGATCCGGTACCAATAAAAGGTATGGGCAGGTTTAACCATGAAGCGGTGGCTGTAGATCCTGCCACCGGAATTGTTTATCTCACGGAAGATCGTGGTGATGGGATATTTTACAGATTCATACCCAATAGACCAGGTAAGCTTCAAAGTGGTGGCCGGCTTCAGGCACTGAGTATTTTGGGCGAAAACGGAAAAGATACCCGTAATTGGGAAGAAAGTGAAGGTCCCATACTCCCAAAAATGGAAGTCCAGAAAGTGGCCTGGATTGATTTGGAGAATATTGATTCACCAGAAGATGATTTAAGGATGCAGGGTCATAATAAAGGAGCTGCTCTATTTGCAAGGGGTGAAGGTATTTGGTTCGGAGATGGAGAACTTTACTTTGCCTGTACCAATGGCGGTAAAATAGGAGCTGGACAGGTTTTCAGGTATCAGCCAAGTCCCAATGAAGGTACTTCGGAAGAAAGAAACTCCCCGGGAAAACTGGTTCTTTTTGCAGAGCCGAATGATAGGGAAATCCTGAAGAATTGTGACAACCTGGCCATTGCCCCCTGGGGCGATGTGATTTTATGCGAAGACCACAAACACCCCTTTTTGGTAGGTATAAACCCGCAGGGGGAATTATATCATCTGGCAGAAAATGTAGGATTCGAATCCGAACTGGCCGGAGGTGTTTTTTCACCCTCAGGGAAAACGTATTTTGTAAATATAATGGGGCCTGGCCTTACTTTTGCCATTACAGGTCCTTGGAAAACCTGAATGGAAAAATGAAAGGTTGGTGAAAGGATCCCGTGATATAAGACATTTATATCACTATATTGTATGACAACAACTTTAGGAGTTGGGAGCCAAGTCAAGCATCCCAAATTTGGAATCGGTGTGGTTGTGGAAATGGATGCTTCCTTTTATAAAATATATTTCAAAGGTTCAGGCAAGGAGGAATGATTTTCCATATGCTTACTTGATGGCGCAATGGACCTTCATCCGGAAAGCGAGCCCTAAAGAAAATAATTTTTTATGGGGGGGCATTTTTTTTGCCCTGAAAAAGCAAGTCCATTTTTTACCCTGGTTATTGCTACACCTTACTTTGTGTAAAAGCAGACTTTAAAGAAAGTATCAACCAGGTTTTCCAGGGGACAACAGTTTGATTTTTGGACGGTTTAAAAGAGAGGGGATCAAAATAGCCCTCCTATTAAATTAGATGATAATTAATTCTGTGGGTTATCCGTTAATTTTTTTTGTGTATTTTTACAGCCCAAAATTTTTACAAAAGTTATAATTTATTACAAACAAGAACAAAATATTTAATGGTTGGGTTTAAAGTGGTGATTTTGGGCCTTTTTAATATTATCTATAAAGATGAGGGAGCCTTATTTCAATTGTTTTTATACAGTAATTAACCCAATTAGATGATTAACGGAAATTCAAACTAGCTTATTATTATGAAAAAGGATTCTCTTGCCAATAAAGTTTATGAGGAACTAAGAAGAAAAATTCTTTCTAACCAATTGTTTTCAGGAATGCGGCTCAAAGAAGGCTACTGGGCTGATAAGATGGGTGTCAACAGAATTGCGGTGAGAGAGGCATTGACGAGGCTATTAGGGGAAAATTTAATAGAATATGGTTCTAATGGAGGGCATTTCGTGAAATCCTTGACGGTTGAAGAAGTAAAAGAGATCAGGGAAATCAGGGAGATATTAGAATTGGGTGCCTTGAGGCTGATTTTTAAAAGAAATTCCAATGAGGATATAAAGCAGTTGGAAGAAATTTGCGATGATTTCACCAATATGGTTCAAAGGGGATATTTTGATGGTGCCTTAGAGGCGGATGTTCGGTTTCATGAAACGATCATTGATCTTTCCGGCAATCCAAAATTAAAAGGACTGTACCAGGTTGGAAATATTCCGCTATTCCACCAAAAACTGGGCAAGAGCCAGGTGCATATGAAGGATTATGAGCTGACAGATGAAGAACACCGGCGAATTGTCTCTTCAATAAAGTCTGGAGACCTGGCAAAAGCAGAAGAAACATTGACCAAGCACCTGGTTCGTGGGGAAATGACTACGCTGGAATTGGACAGCTAAAAACCTGATTTCGATTTATTTTTCTACAGCAAATGGGTATAATAGGGAGAAAAGATAGATGGTTTAAGTGATTTTTCCTTCTTTATCCAATAATTATTGTTTTTTCAAAAATTGATTGAGTTTCTCCCTCCCGAACCACCTCTAGTAAATTGAATTCCCAGGCAGGAATGATTCATAATCGTTATGAAATTTTTTTACCAGGTCATTGGAAGCACCAGGTTTCCGATAAAGCATTTGCTCCTTATTGAACACCAAATCATCCACGTGTTTTACACTTTCCCTCAATTTTGAATATACAGAATTCTTTGATTTAACCGGAAGTAGCCCTAAAAATTCACTATAGATTGAGTAAAAAATTTGGTTTATAAATTAATATATTTTATGATTTAAATATTCTAAGCAAAAAATTTACTAAATAATGAATTTATATTTGTATATGATCTATGAAATGGCAGTTCATTAATTAAAAATTTGAGTAATTGATACTATTATTGTTTATTTTTTTAAGTACTTTATAATTGATAAAATACGTAAAAGCTTAATTAAAAGTTAAAAATATTTTTAAAATTAAAAGTGATATATTAAATTTTATAAATTAATTTGAATTTTATTATTGTTTTTGTAAACAAAAAAATATATTTTTGGTCGACAAATATCTATTTGGATTTTAATTAATATTGATGAAAAATTAAAATTATGCCATGATGAAACATTTACTTAACGCTGTCCTTTATTGTTGTACGCCTAGCTTTTGTATTACACTTTTGGTAATTTGGTTAATTCCAAATATTGTTGATGCACAAGAGGGGTTCTCAATAGAAGGAAAGGTCATCTCCTCAGAGGATGGAGCACCTATTCCTGGTGTCACTGTATTGTTGAAAAGCACAACAATTGGAACCGTTACCGATATGGAAGGTAATTATTCTATTCAAGGTACCGAAAACGGAGTTTTGGTTTTCTCCTTCATTGGTTATGAGAGACAAGAAATACCAATAAATTCACGCTCTATTCTAAATGTTGAATTGAAAGGTGATGCCCAATCTTTGGAAGAGGTGGTAGTTACAGGATATACTACACAGCAAAAAAAGGATATCATTGGAGCGGTCTCAGTTGTTGATACGGATGCCATGAAAACCATTCCTACGGGTTCCGCTGCCCAAGCATTACAAGGGCAGGCCTCTGGTGTTAATGTTATCAGTTCCGGCTCACCGGGATCGAGAAGCAATATATTTATTAGGGGAATTAGTTCATTTGGAGATTCACAACCTTTGGTAATCATAGATGGTATCCAAGCTGATTTAAATGATATCAGCTCGAATGATGTCGAATCAATTCAGGTATTAAAGGATGCCGGAGCGGCAGCCATTTACGGGGTAAGAGGATCAAACGGGGTAGTAATTGTTACCACTAAAAAAGGTAAGTCAGGTGCTCCAACCTTTTCTTATGACTCCTACTATAGTATGCAAATGCCTTTACCTGGAAATCCTTTTGACTTGGTCATCGACCCTGAGGAATTTGCAGGCCTTGCATTGATCGCCGATCCAAATAATGCCTTATATCGGGATGGCATTCCGGATTTTATGTATGCGGGCCCCAATGGGTCAGGGATTGCCATGGCAGGTGATCCTAATGTTGATCCTTCAAGGTATCACTTTGACCCATTAAATCCAGGCAATAACTACCTTATTCAGGAAGTAAATAAATCAGGAACAAATTGGTTTCAAGAACTTTTTAAAGCGGCCCCCATGTCCGAACAAAATCTAAGTGTAAGCGGAGGTACGGACAAGAGCAAGTATATGGTTTCATTGGGTTATTTAAACCAGCAAGGGACACTTATTGAAACCTATCTTAAAAGATATTCGGCGAGGATAAATACTTCTTTTAACTTTGGTGATAATTTTAGAATTGGTCAGAACTTGAATTTATTCTATAAAGAAAATCCTAATTTTTCCACTCAGGCTCAATTCGGTGGTATTGCCGAAGTTTATAAAATGATGCCCATTGTACCCACACATGATATTCGGGGGAATTATGGGGGTACCAGGGCTGGCATTAACTTAGGAAGTAATTCCAATACGGTGGCCAATCAGGAAAGGGCTTCTGATAACCGGAATAGGTCATGGAATATTGTTGGAAACGTTTATGCGGAGGTTGATTTTTTTAAAAATTTTACTGCCAGAACAAGTTTGGGAACTGTGGTGAACAATCAGTATAATCATTCATTTAGCTTTACCCAATATGAAAATGTTCAAGGATTTCTCAATCCGAATTCATTTAGTGAAAGTTCCTCATTTTCCAATCGTTTGATGTGGACAAACACCATAAATTATAACAAAGAAATAGAAAATCATTCCATAAATATATTGATCGGTTCGGAGTCCATTTCCAATTCAGGGAGGTCTGTAGGTGGCTCACGACAGAATTATTACTCCACAGATGTTGATTATAGAACTTTAAGCACCGGAACATCAAACATTTTAAATTATAGTAGTTTTTATGAGGATGCCTTGTTTTCGCTATTTAGTAGGTTGGATTATGCCTACAATAATAAATACCTTCTGGGCTTAACAGTCAGAAGAGATGGATCATCCAGATTTGGTCCGGAGAATAGGTATGGCGTTTTCCCATCTGCTTCATTAGGATGGCGGATTTCTGAAGAGGGATTTTTGCAAAGCCTTGCCTGGTTAAATGATTTAAAATTCCGGGGAAGTTATGGGATTTTAGGGTCCCAGAACAATGTTAATCCCGAAAACCAGTTTGACTTATTCGGTGGATCCATAAGCAACGCTTATTACGATATTAGAGGAACAAGTAATAGTGCTGTCCAAGGTTTTTTTCAAACAAGAAGTGGAAATCCCAGAACCGGTTGGGAGCGAAATATTGTTTCAAATCTGGGGTTTGATGCCTCTATTCTGGACTATAAGATTGATCTCTCCTTCGAATACTATCAAAAGTCTATAGATGGCCTTTTGTTTGTTCAACCAACTTTGGCAACTGCCGGGGGAGCTACCCCACCTACTGTTAATATTGGGGATATTCAAAATTCAGGTTTTGACTTCTCCATTACTTACAAGGGAAATATCATGGATGAGTTGGAATATTCTGTAGGGGGGAATATTACAGCATATGAAAATATGGTAGTCAACATTCCGGAACCAGGGTATTTTAATACGGCATCCCACCAACAGGTGGGGAGTATGGTGAGAAATCAGGAAGGCCATCCAGTAAGTTCTTTTTTCGGATATGATGTAATTGGTCTATTTAATTCTCAGGAGGAAGTGAATACCGCCCCTACCCAAAGCGGGGCCGAGCCTGGAAGATTCAGGTATCGTGATGTGAATGGCGATGGTGAAATAACACCAGACGACAGGACTTTTATTGGAAACCCCAATCCTGACTTTACTTATGGCCTTAATTTAAGTTTGTCGTATAGAGGATTTGATCTTTCCACCATCCTGTATGGATCACAAGGGAATGATGCTGTGAACACCATTCCGGTTTATACCCATTTTTTTGGGACCTATGTAGGAGCAAAAAGTAATGTGTTGAAAAATGCATGGACGCCCGAAAATACAAATACCACCGTACCTAAAATTGAAAATCAGAATAATTTCAGTACGGCAGGTGTTTTTAATTCCTATTTTGTAGAGGATGCCTCTTATTTTCGGATGAGAACTTTGACCCTTGGGTACACTTTTGAAAGCGCTCTTATGGAACGGATCAAAATAAATAGGCTGAGGATTTATACACAGGCAGTTAACCTCTTTACATTAACAGGTTATACTGGATT
The DNA here is from genome assembly GCA_040905205.1 of Cyclobacteriaceae bacterium. Taxonomy (GTDB): domain Bacteria; phylum Bacteroidota; class Bacteroidia; order Cytophagales; family Cyclobacteriaceae; genus Cyclobacterium. Next base: position 19,365 of record JBBDSB010000456.1, on the reverse strand, counting down.
GGACCCGGAACTTGCCGGTAGCAGTGCCAGTTTTGGGATTGATATCGCCAATTACCCAAATAACCAGAGGAGTTTTTTACTCGGTGTAAATCTTTCCTTTTAGTCTAAATTATTATCGGATTTAAATTTCAAAATCATGAAGAATTCAATAAAATTTCAAGGCATATTTGCGATGATGATCACTTTATTTTGTGGCATTGGTTGTCAGGAAGAGTTTTTGGATGTGAATCCAAAAGGCACATTGTCCTCCTCGAATTTGACCACCGAAGCAGGGGTTAACGGGGTATTAATCGGGGCTTATTCTTTGCTTAATAATGGAGGAACTTCGGGCGGAGGCTGGCCTTCAGGTAAATGGATCTTTGGGGGGGTGACCTCGGATGATGCCCATACCGGTACTGAGGCTGGAGCTTTACAGCCGGTCCCTCAATATGAAAGTTTTACCCATACTGCTGCTACACCAGGATTTAACGCCAGGTGGAGAGTTCTATATGCGAGTGTACAAAGGGCTAATGATGTATTAAGACTTTTAAGTAGAGTGGTTGAAAATGGTGGGATTTCTCAAGCGAATGCATTACAGATTGAAGCAGAAGCAAAGTTTCTAAGGGGAGTTTACCATCTTGAGGCGGCTTTAATGTGGAGAAATATTCCTTATTTGGATGAAACAGTGAGTTTTGCCAATGACAATTATAATTTACCCAATCCAGGACCTGTTTGGTCTTCCATTGAATCGGATTTTCAATTTTCAGGAGACAACCTAAGTGAAACCAAAGATGAAGTAGGCAGGGCGAATAAGTGGGCTGCGAAATCTTTTTTGGTAAAGACTTATATGTTTCAACATAAATATAATGAGGCAAAACCAGTTTTGGATGATATTCTATCCAATGGCGTTACTTCAAATGGTCTTAAATATGACTTAAATGAGTATTATTTTGATAATTTCAAGCCCTCTACCAAACATGGGCCAGAGCAGGTTTTTGCCATAATGCATTCAGTAAATGATGGGGCGAATGGAAACAATGGAAACACGTCAAGTGGTGAAGGCCATTCCGGTCCCTACGGGGGACCTTTCCCAAGTTTTGGCTTTTACCAGCCTTCTTTCAGTTTGGTAAATTCCTACAAAACGGATGCGGAAACGGGATTGCCGTTAATTGAGGATTATAATGACTTTGACATCGATCATGATTTAGGTATTACTTCATCAGACCCTTTTTCTCCTTATCAAGGGACCCTTGACGCCAGACTTGATTGGATTGTTGGAAGGAGAGGGATTCCATTTTTGGATTGGGGAGTCAATCCGGGGATGTCATGGGTAAGACAACAAAGTGTGGGTGGCCCTTACCTTCACATGAAAAATGCCAACCCACAGGCGGAACCGGAAGCAAGACAAAATAACAGCAGTGCGAATAATTATAATATGATCCGGTTTGCAGATGTATTACTTTGGGCAGCAGAAGCCGAAGTTGAAATTGGGAGTTTAGAGTTGGCGGAAGCATACGTAAATCGAATTAGAGAGCGGGCCGCTAATCCAGAAGGATGGGTTAAGAAATACATTGACAATGAAAATCCGATGGCGGGCGTAACTGATGAACCTGCTGCAAATTATAAGGTTGGCCTTTACGATGGGGAGTTTTCAGAAAGAGGGATTGAATTCGCCCGGGAAGCTGTGAGGTTTGAAAGGAAACTGGAACTGGCAATGGAGCACCATCGATTTTTTGACTTGCAAAGATATGACAACGGGACAGGATATATGGCTCAAAAACTAAACGAATATATTCAGCATGAGACTAGTATACCAGATTATAATTTTTACTATATGCAAGGGGCCACTTTTCAGCAGGGTAAAAACGAGTTATATCCAATTCCACAGGATCAAATTGATTTAAGTGAAACTGCTGAGGGCCCGGTGTTGATCCAAAACCAAGGTTATTAGTGAAACAAAAAACAAACAAATTTAAAATTCCATATATGATACCTAAAAAATTGTCCAAAAACCAAAGAAGAACCTTTTTGAAAACTACAGGGATTCTAGCCTCCTCATTACTGGTGAGCCCTAGATTTGCCTTTGCAGGGGAGCCAAAAACCGACAGAAAAATCCGGGTTGGGGTGGTAGGAGGAAGATTTGGAACAAGTTTTTATTTTCATGAACATCCAAATTGTATAGTCGAAGCAGTAAGCGATTTAAGAAAGGATCGTAGAGAAAGGTTAATGGAAGTATATAATTGTTCAAAAAGCTATGAATCTTTGGCCAAGTTAATTAAAGATGATAAGGTCGAGGCCGTATTTGTAGCAACCCCCGCTCCAGATCATGCAGAACATGTTTTAGCCTGTCTGAATGCAGGAAAGCATGTTTTATGCGCTGTACCAGCGGCATGGACCATGGATGACTGTGAAAAACTAAGAAATAAAGTGAATAGTACAGGTCTTACCTATATGATGGCTGAGACAAGTGCATTTCATCAAGTAGTTATATCTGCCCAAAAATTTTATAAAGAAGGAAAATTTGGAAATATTTTTAGGGTGGAAGCAGACTATCACCATCCAGGTTTAGAAGTCCTTTTCTTCGAGGATGGAAAACCAACATGGAGACATGGCATGCCGCCCATGATGTACCCCACCCATTGCACTGCCTATCATATCGCCGTTACCGGAGAGCGATTTACAGATGTTAGTTGTATTGGATGGGGAGATAAAAGTGAAGCGTTGAAAGGGAATCCTTATAACAATCCGTTTTGGAATGAGACGGCATTATTTAAGACGGATAAGGGTAATACCAGTAGAATGTCCGTTTGTTGGCGGGGGGCTTTAATGGGTACGGAAAGGGGTGAATGGCATGGTGATCGAATGAGTTTATACGGAAGGGATCCTAATGGATTGGAAGAGATTAAAATTACCGCTTCCGAAGAATTAGGAAGAGATGATGGCGGTTTTCTATATAAAAGGGCAGAAATGGATGAATATGAACAGCCGGATTGGTGGGACACAGATATGCTTCCAAAACCATTGAGGCACAATAGCGGTCACGATGGGTCACATACATTTATCACCCATGAGTTTATCGATGCCATATTAAATGAAAGAAAGCCAATTGTTAATATCCATGAGGCCCTGGCCTATACGGCCCCTGGATTGGTGGCGCATGAATCTGCGTTAAAAGGAGGTGAATGTATGAAAATTCCAAATTTTGACGTCTGATGGGTTTTGATTGTACCTTTTTTAAAATATTGAAATCAATAAAATATTATGAATAGTTGGCCAAAATCAAAAGCACTTTTAAATAAAAACGAAAGATGGATTCCTGGTGGAGTCGTTTCTTTAAACAGAAAATCAGAGCCCAATATCGCATTTTCCAAAGGAAGAGGAAGTAGAATTTGGGATGTAGAGGGAAATGAATATATAGATTATCAGGCTGGGTTTGCCTCAGCTTTCCTTGGGCACAATGATCCCCAGGTCAATTCGGCGGTAAAACAGGCCATAGAAGATAACCAGGTTTTAATGGGGGCAGGGCCTACCGAGCATGAAGGGCAATTTGCGGAATTATTCTGCCAATGTGTCCCGACCATTGAGAGCATTCAAGTTACATGTACAGGTTCCGAAGCTACTTATCACGCCATCAGGATTTCAAGAGCCGTCACGAATAGAGACCATATTATCATTGTTCAAGGAGGTTATAATGGGTGGCATAATGATGTCGCAGGTAATGTGATAAGCAGTTTTGAGGATATAGGACCTAGAATTTCCCCTGGAGAATATCCTTTTGATGCTTTGTCAGCTGGAATACCTGATAATCATAAAACAATGGTTCATGTAATCAATTTTAACGACCTTGAATCTGTAGAATATATTTTAAAAAGGTTTCCTGTTGCCTGTATACTATTAGAACCGATATTACAAAATATAGGAATCGTTAAACCGAAAGAAAGTTATTTAGAAGGTTTGAGAAAATTGGCAGATGAGAACGGTTTTTTATTGATTTTTGATGAGGTGAAAACTGGTTTTCGGCATGCCTTGGAGGGATATCAAGGTTTATGTGGCATTACACCTGATCTCAGTTCATTTGGAAAAGCGGTGGCGAATGGCTACCCCATAGGGGTAATTGGAGGGAAAAAAAAGTATATGGACTATTTTAACCATCCTGAAAAAGATAAAAGAGTCCTTATTGCGGGAACCTTTAATGCTCACCCCTTTACAGATGCTGCCGCAATAGCAACCCTCAAAAAATTGGCTTCCAGGGAATATGACGTTTATGGGCATGTTGAGTTTTTGGGAAACCAATTGGAGATGGGCTTAATTGAAATATTTAATCAGTATGATATGCCATTTCATGTTTCACGGGTAAAATCGGCATTTTGCGTTTATTTTATGGACCATGCCCCACAGGACTACCATGACATTATAAAGAACCATGATTTTAATTTCGATAATATATATAGAAAGGAGCTTATCAAAGAAGGTATTTATAATTTCCCTTTACCAATAAAACAAGGAAGTGTATCATTTGCTCATACCGAACAGGACATTGAGGAGACTATTGAAAAGACCAAAAAAGTTGTAAAAAAACTTTTAGAAAAAAACAGAGATTTCGTTAAGCCATAAAGTTTATTTATTAGAGCCTTTTATAGTGAATTATTGAAAGAAAAAGTTGACCCCATCATTCAAACTGACATAACAATTTATTCAGGTTTAAGAGAATTAGGGGAAATTGCTGTTTTAGCGGAATCATGGTATGTGGATCCTTGCTGCAAATATTGGGGGTGAAAGGTAAATGATTAAAAATATCAATAGGATGAATTCATTTAAAAATCATAAAGTTATCATCAGTGGTGCTTTAGGGGATATTGGGAAATCAATTGTAATGGAGTTTGTTAAAATGGGCGCTCATGTAGCCATGGGGGACATAAAGTCTATTTCCGAGGCAAATGATTTTTTAGAAGAAGTAAAAAGTATCAATTCGAAAGCTAAGGTAATTTATTATCAAGTTGATGTGAGGTTTCCCGTGGAGGTGAAAAATTGGATAGACCAAGCTACAATAGATCTCGGAATTTTAGATATTATTATCCCTAACGCTGCCACGGTGACTTTAAAAGGTATTATGGAGGTAGGTCCTTTGGAATGGTCTGAGGAATTAAAAGTGAATATAGATGGTGCGTTTTATTTGTCGAAGTACGCAGCAGAGAAATTGTTAAAAGACCAGGTTCCTGGAAGAGTTGTTTTTATTGGAAGTTGGGCCGCAGATGTTGTCCATCCTAATCTTCCGGTTTATTGTATTTCAAAAGCCGCATTGAGGATGTTATCAAAATGTATGGCTTTGGAGTTAGCAAAAAATAATATTTTAGTCAATGAAGTAGCACCTGGCTATGTGGATGCCGGATTAAGTAAAAAGGTTTTTGAAAGGAACAGTACGGCTAAAGATGATGCGATAAATAAAGTTCCAGTCCGTCGGATAATTAGCCCTGAGGAGGTGGCTAAAAGTGTGATATGGTTAAGTGATTTCAAAAATAACCACATGACTGGAAGTACCCTATTAATGGATGGTGGGCTTTCCCTACTTACCTGAATGATACAGATATGAACTTTAATTCACCAAACCCCCGTTCAAGGGCGAGACCGTATAAAGGTAAAATTGGAGTAGGACAAATGGATATTACTCCTTTATCAGGAATAAACAATAAAAATTGGGGTGCTGCTTCCCAATTTACCTCAATGGGTATTCATAAGCCTTTATATGTTACCTGCATTACTTTTCAATCATTCAATTCAGATAAACCTCTTATTTTAATTTCTGCTGACCTTGGTTGGTGGAAGAATATGGAAGATGAATGGTATGTGAGGAACTATGTTTTAGAGAATTTGAATCTGGATCCAAGCCAGCTGATGATTTGCCTTACACATACTCATGCTGGACCCAATCTTAACAGGGAGGATAAAGATAAACCAGGTGGACACTTAATTGAACCATACCTTGACCAAATAAGAAGCGCTTGTGTGGAATTAATTGAGGGTTGCTTTCTAGAGCAAAAGACGGGTGTTCTAACCTGGGAATATGGAAAATGTAACCTTGCCAAAAATAGGGATTTATTTGATAGGGAGAACAATAGATATTTGGTAGGATTTAATCCAGAAATGAAAGCTGATGATACATTGCTTGTTGGAAGAATTACCGATGAAAAAGGAAATATTTTTGCATCGATTGTTAATTATGCCTGTCATCCTACCACATTAGGGTGGGAAAATTCCAAAATTTCCCCGGATTATTTAGGATCTTTTAGGGAAATAATGGAACCATCCACTGGCTGCCCATGCCTTTTCATTCAAGGGGCATCTGGTGATTTGGCACCTGCTGAACAATATACAGGTAGTTTATCAATAGCAGACAAGCACGGAAGACAATTGGCTTATTCCTGTCTTGCAGTTTTGGAGAGCATGTTGCCTCCTGAGGAGGAATTAGTCTTAGATAAGATTGTAGAGTCAGGTGCCCCGCTTGCCGTTTGGAAAAATGGAAAAATGACGACGAATACAAATTCAGCTTCAGAAATTATTGAAGTTGAAGTGGAATTAAAACCCCTACCTACCATTGAAGAACTGCTAGAGGAAACAAAAAATTGTGATGATCCGGTACTAAACGAAAGACTGGTAAGAAAATTAGGGGTTAGGAAGTCGGTGGGTAACGGCACCACCACAAAAATTCCTGTTTGGGTATGGAGGTTAAGTGATTGTATTCTATTGGGCCAGCCAAATGAAGCCTATTCTGTCTTCCAACAAACCATCAGAGAAAGGTTTGATTCTTTACCGATCATTATTGGAAATGTGGTAAATGGTCACATCGGATACCTTCCCCCTGAAAAACTATATGGGGAAAACATTTACTCAGTTTGGCAGACCCCATATGAAAAAGGAGCTCATGAAATTATTGTTTCTTCCATTTTGAATAAATTAAAAACGATTACCTGATTTTTTAGCAAAAAATATGGACTCCAACTTCACTAATTTAGATATCGGGATATTTATATTTTATTTAATGGGGATAATTGCCTTAGGTGTTTATGCCTCAAAAAAGGGTTCTTCAGGAAATAAAAGGGATTATTTTTTGGCTGGGGACAAACTTCCCTGGTGGATGATTGGTGGAAGTATTATTGCAGCAAATATTAGCAGCCACCATCTGGTAGGTGTAATGGGAGTCGCTTATGATAGAGGATTTGTGGCTATTGTAGTAGAATGGGGGGCGATTTTAGTTGGTTTTAATGCCTTATTATGGATCTTTCTACCTTTTTATATAAGAAATGGATTTTATACCATGCCAGAATTTCTTCAAAAAAGATTTGGGGCTGGGGCGAGAACTACCTATTCCATTCTTGTTCTTTTAACTTATATTTTTGTTGAAATCAGTGCCGTATTGTATTTGGGAGCCATTTCCTTACATTCCTTATTGGAAATCCCCATGATTGCAAGCATTTTATTTTTAGCCATTTCGACGGGCATTTATACGGTCTTGGGTGGATTGAGAGCAGTAGTTTGGACCGAAATGCTTCAACTTGGCGTATTAATATTGGGCATGATCGCATTATCTTTTACTACCATAAATGCTTCAGGAGGGTTTTCAGCAATAATAGAATCTTCCAAAGATTGGGAGTTATTATTGCCAGCAAACGATCCGGATTTTCCTTGGACGATGTATTTGGGTGGCTTATTATGCATTAGTGTTTTTTATAATGCGACCAATCAATTTATTGTTCAAAGAACTTTGGCTGCAAAGAATGAATGGCATGCACGTATGGGCGTTATTTTTGCCGATTATCTAAAATTTTTAATTCCTTTATTAATAATATTTCCTGCTTTGGTAGCACCAAACCTTTTCCCTGATTTAGAAAGGCCGGATTTACTTTTTTCCTTGCTTGTAGAGCATTTATTGCCAACAGGCATGGTGGGATTGGTTATGGCTGGATTGATTGCCGCCGTGATGTCACATTTGTCGGGAGCGATAAATTCCTGCACAACAATTTTGACCATAGATGTTTATCTTCCATATATTCGGCCCCGGGCCACTGAGTCCGAATCGGTCAGGTTTGGAAGAATTACAGGCGTATTGGTTATTATTTTGGGGATTTTGTGTACCGGCCTTTTGGTTTATTATTCTGAAAAACCAGTTTTTATTTATTTGTTGAATGCTTATGGGCTTTTTACTCCTGGAATTGCAACCATGTTTTTAATGGGGATTTTTTGGAAAGGAACTACCCATGCAGGAGCACTTACAGCGGGAATCATAACCATCCCATTGTCATTATTGATAGAATTTCTCTTTCCTGAAATGCCGTTTTTTAATAGGACCGGTATCGTATTTTGGTCCTGCATGATTTTATGTGTCCTTGTCAGTTTGGTAAGCAAAAGAAAAGAAGATATAGAATTAGAGGGGTTGATTTGGAACAGGGATAGCCTCTCCTTGCCCAAAGAACAAAGAAGTCAACAAAAAGGATGGAGAAATCCCTTTATTTGGTGGGCAATTGTAACGTCGATGGTGATTTATTTTTACATCAGATTCGCCTAATGATTAGGACAACTAAGATCGTTCAGAAATTAAATGTTTGATGGAGGAACGTTTGCCTTTAGTGTATTTAATTTATTAATAAATAAAAAAAACTTTTTTTTGTTTACAGTAAAACATGTAAATTGTTTACATTATTAGAATATATTGCTTAGGTAGGTTTAGCTTAAAATTCGATTTATGAAAAATATTTTCCATTTCTCAAACAGAAGAGGATTCATCAAAAGATTAGGTTTCTCAGCGGTCGCCTGGGTAATTCCCCCATTAGATTTATTTCCCAAAGAAAGATATTCAGAAAGAAAGATTCGAATTGGGGTTATCGGAGGAAGATTTGGGGCTTCATTTAACTTTCATGAACATCCAAACTGTATTGTTGAGGCGGTTAGTGATTTAAGAAAAGATAGAAGAGATCACCTTAGTAAGGTCTATCAATGCTCTAAAAGTTATGAATCACTTAAAAAACTTTTAAAAGATCCTAAAATTGAGGCGGTATTTATTGCCACTCCTGCTCCGGACCATGTGAAGCATGTAAAGGAAAGTTTGGATGCTGGAAAGCATGTTTTGTGTGCCGTTCCTGCAGCATGGACTTTGGAAGAATGTGAAGATTTAAAAGATGCGGTTTTAAAAAGTGGACTTACCTACATGATGGCCGAAACCACTACTTATATGCAAAACACAATTTCAGTGAAAAAATTTTACCAAGAAGGAAAGTTTGGTGAGATTTTCAGTGCGGCTGCGGAATACAATCATAACGGTTTGGAAACCCTGTTTTTTGAGGCTGACGGTAGCCCTACCTGGCGTCATGGTATGCCACCCTTATTATATCTTACTCATGGCACCTCTTTTTTAATTTCAGTTACAAAGGAGCGGTTAACGCAGGTAAGCGCAATGGGTTGGGGTGACGAAAGTCCAATCCTCAAAAACAACCAATACAATAATCCATTTTGGAATGGAACTGCTTTTTTTAAAACAAATTTGGGAAAACCGTTCAGAGTGGAAACCAATTGGAAAGGGGCGGTTAGGTCAGCGGTTAGAGCCGAATGGAGGGGTGAGAAAATGAGTTTTTACTCGGGAATGAAAGACGGCGATGAACATACCATGGTTCATATTGGTAATAAATCTCAGTTGGATAATGGAGGTTTTCGATATACGGAGAATATTGTGGAAAATTATCAGCAACCACTATGGTGGAAATCCGAAATGTTACCAGCCCCTTTAAGGCATGATAGTGGTCATGATGGATCCCATACGTTTATTACTCACGAATTCATAGATGCCATTATTAATAATAGACAGCCTGAAGATGATGTTTTTCAGGCATTGGCCTATACGGTGCCGGGAATTATTGCCCATCAGTCTGCGCTGAAAGATGGGGAGTCTATGAAAATACCAAATTTTGATAATGAAATCAACAGGTAATGGAAAATATATTAAGTAAGAAACAGGTAAATGATTTTAGAGATGAAGGATACTTGATCGTACCGGAGTTTTTTGATCAATCCTTGATTGAAAAAATTCACCGAGTGGCTGTAAAAGATCAGGTAATTTCTAAAAATAGTTTTGACCTTGATGATCAGTCGGGGAGAAAAACCAGGTTGGCGCTTTGGTATAACCTGGGTGACGATATTTACAGTAGACTTACCAAATGGAGAAAAATGGTGGATGCTGCAAATCTCTTATTAGACGAACAGGGACTTATATGTCATTTCCAATCTAAACTTATGCAAAAAGAACCTGAGGTTGGCGGCGCTTGGGAATGGCATCAGGATTATGGATATTGGTATAAACATGGTTTTTTGTATCCTAACCAGATGCTTTCCGCAATGATCGCTATCACTGAGGCCAACAAGGAAAACGGCTGCTTGCAGGTAATAAAAGGTTCTCATAAAATAGGTAGGGTAGACCATGGAATTACAGGAGAACAAACCGGAGCAGATAGCAAATTCGTGGAATTTGCGTTGAAAAATCATAAGTTGGAATTTGTCGATTTAAAACCTGGAGACGTGGTTTTTTTCCACAGCAATATTCTCCATAAATCAGAAGCCAACCTTTCTCAAAAATCCAGATGGTCCTTAATTTCTGTTTACAACCGACAATCCAATGATGCCCTCATTGATCATTATCCGTCAGCCACAAATCCAGTTGAGGTGATTCCGGAAATCCCTATTTCCAGTATAAATGAACTAAACCTCTTGCAGGAAAATTCGGTAGATTTCCTTAGAAAAGATAAAATTTCATGATTCTTAAATATTTTAAAAAATGTAATAGATATTGCTGTCATTAATGAAGGATAATATTGAAGGCAATATTCAGGAAAAGGATAGTTTCAATAAATCATTTATTTATCTATCCAGTGCGGTAGCAGGTCTGGGAGGACTTTTGTTTGGTTTTGATATTGCCATTATTTCGGGAACCATCCGGTTTTTTGCTGATTTTTTTACATTGAATGATTTGGAGACGGGGTGGGCGGTTGGCTCAATCAGTATCGGAGCTGGAATTGGCGCAGTGATTTCAGGTAAATTAAGTGATGTTTTTGGAAGAAAAAGACTTTTATTTTTAAGTGCGTTTTTATTTGCCTTAACTGGTTTGGGAACAGGTTGGGCACCCAATTTCTTTACCTTTATATTTTTTAGAATTTTAAGTGGAATAGCGGTTGGATCTGTAGCACTTGTGTGTCCAATGTATATTGCTGAAATATCCCCTTCGTTCATTAGGGGCCGACTGATTTCATTTTACCAATTATCAATAACCTTAGGAGTTTTGATTGCTTATTTCACGAATTATTTATTGCTGGAAACCGGGGAAAATAATTGGAGATGGATGTTTTCATCACAGTCTTTACCTGCATTGTTGTTTTTGATTTTTCTGTTCTTTGTGCCCGAAAGCCCAAGGTGGCTGGTGATGGTAGGCAAAGTGACTGAAGCAAAAAAGGTAATGTTGAGATCAGGAAATAAATTTTCAGCGAATGAAATAAGTTCCATTAAGAAAAGTTTTAAGGCGGATGAAAAGATAAACCTTCATTCTCTCTTCGATAAAAAAATGCTTAAATTACTTATTATTGGGATCGTGGTTGCATTTTTTTCGCAAACTGGGGGGCCTTTGATATCTTATGCACCCGAGATTTTAGGAAAAGCAGGGATGAATGAGGACGCTGCCTTTTTTCAGTCCATCCTCATTGGGTTAACCTTGTTCTTTTTTACTTTTATTGCCCTTTTCACAGTCGACACCCTGGGGAGGAAGAAGCTTTTATTATTAGGCGCACTATTGCTGTGTGTTGATACTTTATCATTGGCATTGGCAATCAAACTTAACATGGGGCCTCTTTTGCAACTGGTTTTAATCATATCGTTTATTGCAATATATGCGGCATCTATCGGCCCGGTGACCTGGGTTTTACTCTCGGAAATCTTTCCAAACCAATTAAGGGGCTTAGGAATGTCTGTAGCCACCTTATCTCTTTGGGTATCCAATTTTCTATTGCTGGGCTCATTTCCAGTTTTTAAAAGTCAATTGGGGATGTCTTTCACATTTGCGATTTATTCAGGCATGTTTTTATTTTATTTTATATACCTAAAAATATTTATACCTGAGACTAAGAATAAATCCCTGGAAGAAATTCAGGCTACTTTTGTCAAGTGATTTGGGAAATCAGGTTTCGATCTGGATCGAGAAGTCATTATTGAAAGCATTTCTTTTAGTAATTGAGCCATATTTTTATCTGAAAGGCATCTAAAGTCTTATGCTTAAAGATGTTCAGTGGAGTAATTAAAAATGATATTTAAAGGAAAATTTAAACCTCAAACCAATATTTTTTGGTAAAAATTGAAAAAAAAGCATACCATTGAGTTTAGGTTATAAAATATCTATTGTTTCTTTGATTTAAAAACTGGTTATATTTAAAATTAAGAGATAATTTATTCTAGCAATAATTCAATACCAGTGATTATGTTTTGAATTATACTTTTCGTTGATGAATTTAAAAAAGGACCAATTATTTGTAAAACATTTGGTTTTTTTGCTAAATTGCCATGAAATCTGACAATCTCACATGTGAAACTTTAATAAATTAAATTATGAAAAGCGTTTTATTTTTAACATTATCATTCTTGCTTGTAGGGTCTATTTATGCCGAGAGCCCTAATGCCACCTTATTTGATATTAATGAGGATTTGGTTGAAGCACAGGTTGCCGATTTAACCAATTTGGAAAATTATGTGCTTGCAAATGAAGGCGTAACCTTAAATGAAGTTAGGAATTTTGTAAGTGACGAGGACCTAAATTTAAGTGAGAATATGTTGGATAATTTTGCAGCGGTAATGGCTGACCATCCGGTTGCGGGGATCCCCTCATTTTTATGGGGTTGTGTTTTGGGCCCTGTGGGTGTAGCCATCGTTCACTTTTCTGAGGAAAACAAAGAAGAGACCAAGAAGGCCTTATGGGGTTGTGGTGCTTATGGTCTGGTGATCGTTGCATATTGGGTTCTGATTTATGCCACCTGGGCACCATTTTATTATTAATGAGAAAAGTTTATTGTTTAATAATCATATTATCAAGTTTACTATTGTTGCCCGGCACAATTACCGGGCAACAATTTTATAAATTAAAAGCGGATTTTTCCATTAAGGAAAAACTTGCTGATGGTACTTCCAAGCTCATTATGGGCAAAGTTTATTACGATAAACCGTCGGAAAAAATCATCTATGATATCACTTTTCCGGAACCTGAGACCTGGATTCTGCAAGATACCTCCTTTTACAGGCTAAAAGCCGATAAGCTGGTAGACCGGCAACCTTCTTTTTTGATTCCTAAATCTTCTTTTTTTCATTTTACCCTCACAGGCGAACTGTCGGATTTTGGATTGAAAGACGGCCCTTATAAAATTGAAGGTGTGGAGAAAAGCGGAGAAATGGTAATCAGCACCTGGGAACCGCATGACAGCAAATTAAAGGAAGTCATGGGAAAGGTGGTCATGTCCAATATGAATAAAAAACTTTTCGGCATTGTCTTTTATAATCCGGAGGGTGAAATGTTGAGTAAGCAGTTTTATAAAGATTACATCAATGTAAAAGGATGTGAAATCCCTACGGAAATCACCCAAATCACCTACCTTGAATCGGGACAGAACTATCAAATTACCTCTTACAGAAACGTAGCCATTAATCAGAATGAGGAAGGAGACATTTATAATATTAGGATTCCTAAATAGCTTTCTGCTTTTCCAGGGGAATGCACAAAGTCTAACGGAAGTTCAGGCGCATCAATCCCTAATGAAGGAGGACAAGCCCAAAGAAAAATTTGAGGTGGCTAAAGGGAACAAAAATGAAGTGGAAATGATTTTTTCAGGGTTGTTTTTAGGGTATAAAAAATTCATATCATCGCAGGACGGGAACAATTGTGTTTTTACCCCTTCCTGCTCAGAATATGCCTTAATGTCTATTAAAAAACATGGACTAATTATGGGTACGGCCAATACTTTTGACAGGCTTACCCGATGCCATGGATTAAGTCCTGAAAAATATCAAAGGTTGGAAGATACTGGCTTAATGGTTGACGAATTAGAATGAGGTTGATATTAGGATTGATTATTTTTTGCCTTCTCGGAACAATAGTGTGCACCTATACCGGTCAGGCTCAGGATTTATATGATGATAAACACTCGGCAGATTTTGCTGATTACCTTTTGGAAACCAGACAGTTTTCGCTGGCCATTTCCGAATTTGAAAGGTTGGTTTTTTTAAAGCCTAACGATAAAGAGGTCAAAAAAAAATTATTATCCACCTATATCAAAGCGGATAAAAGTGCCGAAGGAATAAACAGAGTTGACCTTTTGTACCCTCTTCCCGAGAATATTCCGGCTGAAATTGCCCCTATTTATGCCTTCATGCTCTTAAAAGAAGAAGCCTTTGACAAGGCCGAGGGTTTCCTAAACTCCAATCCCAATTTGACAACCGAGGAAAAGTATTTATTTCTGGGAACCAGATATGCTTTGGATCATCATTGGTCGGAAGCTAAATTTTATTATGACCAGGTTCCGATTGCCCAAAAATCCATTATTGCAACATATAGAGAAATTGTAGACCGTTCATTGGCTCAAAAGCCAAAAAGCCCAGCATTGGCCACAGGACTTTCAATTTTGGTTCCCGGTGCCGGGAAGGTATATACAAAAGATTGGAAGGATGGGATAATGTCCTTTTTGTTTGTGGGAGCCACCGCCTGGCAGGCTTATCGGGGATTTAACAGATCAGGTGTCGAAAGCATAAGGGGATGGATATTTGCTTCCGTTTCCACCGGTTTTTATATAGGAAATATTTTTGGATCATATAAATCTGCCAAGAATTTTAACCGTAGTCAAAATGAACAGCGGCAAAATGAAATTGAAAATATATTTTATTCTGATTATTGAAGTATGCTTTTGCTATGATGCAGCTGCTCAGGATTTACATCAGACTTATTCCTATGCCAATGAGTTATTGCGTCTTGAGCAATTTGAACCAGCGCTACTTACTTACCACCGGGTCTTATTTTTTGGAGATGGGGCTTATCAGGAAAAGATTTACCAACAGATGGGGAATTGTTATTATCAACTGGGGGAGTACGATCAGGCAGCAAGGTATTTCGACCTGGCTTATTTCAAAGAGGAAAATGACAGCATCAGGACGGAGCTGACTTTCAAAAAAACATCCAGCCTGCTTTTGGACAAAAATTTCACGTATGCCCAAATGGAACTTTTAAACCTGCCGGATTCACTTTCATCCTATTTCTCACAAAAACGGGATTTTTATTCCGGAATAACCTACTTTGGATTGGAGGATTTTTCTGATTCAAAACAATATTTTTTAAAGGCCATCCCAGAAACCGAACCCGATGGAAGAAGTAAGTTGGAAGCAGTTTTTGATAGGCTGGAGAAGGTGGAGAAAATTAATCCCAACAAAGCCCGAATTTTAAGTATGTTTATACCCGGACTTGGACAAATTTATGCAGGAAATTGGGGAGCTGGTATCAATTCCTTCATCCTAAATGGAGGATTGATTGCTTTGGGCGTTCATACAGCGGTTCAATTCACCATATTTGACGCTGCCATCACCATTTTACCATGGTATCAAAGATTCTATATGGGAGGATATATGGGAGCCGAAAAGGCTGCCTTGGACAAAATTGCATCAAAAAGAGGGGAAATATACGGGGAAGTCATGGAGGTAATTGAAGATACGAAGAAGTGAGGGGGACATTCTCGTGCCAGGCATAATTTAGGGGAATGAAAAAAAATCAACGCAGAAGCATGATGCTGTTCATCTGGTTTTAATCGGGGATTTAATCTTCCAGGTTAATCAAAAATTCTAAATAGATAAGACAAGGTAAATTCCAATTGGGTGAAGTTAATGTCAAAAATCCTGTCCTGGGATTCCGGCCTTCCAAATTCGTAGGAATATCTGGCTTCTGCCTGAAAAGTATGATTTCCAAAGAACTTGGAAACCCCGACACCTCCTGTAAGCCCATACATCAATTTTCTTGGATTGTCGGCCGGTCCACCATATGTAGGGATGACCAAAGTTCCTTCGCTGAACCGGGTAATTTCCCTAGCATTAAATAGGTATCCAATATGGGGGCCTAGTTTAATGTGAAACCTCCCGGAATTGCCCAGATAAAAATTAGATAAAATGGGGATTTTTAGGTAATCAAATCTTGTTTCATTCCCCGTATTGATCGTATCGGTGCCTGCGTAACCGGTGGTCATCATTTGAAACTCTATTTGTGCCCCGGCATTTTTTTCAAAAAACTGCTCTATCACCAGGGAATAAGTGGGGGCCGTTATTCCGGTAACATCCCGGGGAAAAGAACCCAATGTAACCCGATAGGTAGCACTGGATTGGGTGAAGCCTCCCCTGAAACCTACACTGGTTTGTGCCCTCAAATCAGTCATTGCCCCCAAAAACGTAAAAATGATCAAAAGGCAACTTAA
Source organism: Cyclobacteriaceae bacterium (assembly GCA_040905205.1). Lineage (GTDB taxonomy): Bacteria > Bacteroidota > Bacteroidia > Cytophagales > Cyclobacteriaceae > Cyclobacterium. Next base: position 2,869 of record JBBDSB010000456.1, on the reverse strand, counting down.
GGGATGGTTCATAGCTTTGCCTGGTTAAAAAATCGGGCGCAAATCATGGGCCTATTCCTCTTTTTTCTTTGGATTCTCTATCTTTTCTCTGTCCCGAAGTTTTTTATCATCCACATTTTTATTCAGAAACTCATTGATTTTGTCAATGGAAAATGAACTTGAGATTTCACCAAAAGAATTGATGTTCATGTTGAATCCTTCAAGGTCTGCATTTACTTTTGGGGTTTCCCTTTTTTTTGAATTCTTAGCCATGGCTATATAAGTTTTTGTGATCACCACTATAAGTGAAATGGTGTTATTATTTAATGCTTATTTTATTTAACGCAAAATTGATTCTTTTGATTATTTCTTCCTTACCTAATATTTCGAAAATCTGCATCAGGTCCGGGCCGGCACCTACGCCGGTAATGGCCAACCGTATGGCCTGCAGGACTTTGCCAAGCTTAATTTCCAGATCACTAGCTGCTGATTCCAGCAATGATTTGGCCCTTTCTGCAGTCAGATAGTCTTCGGTTCCGGATAATTTGTCCTTATAAACATTCAATACATTGATCACGTCCTGGTTCCATTTTTTTGCCACAACCTGTTCATCAAAGTTTTCAGGAGCAAAAATCATGAACCGCCCCTCTTTCCAAAGGTCTGAAGGGAATGTGGCTCTTTCTTTCATCACCGAAGCGATTTTTTCCGCTTTTTCCGCTTTTATTTTTATTCCTTCCCTGCCAAGATCCTCCAAAAGGTATGCCGAAAGCTCTTGGCCGGATTTATTTCTCAGGTATTGTTCATTGTACCATTTTGCTTTGTTGATGTCGAATTTGGTGCCTGATTTCCCAATTCTCTCTATGGAAAAGGCTTCTACCAACTTATCCATGGAAAACAACTCTCTTTGGTCACCTGGATTCCATCCCAAAAACGCCAGAAAATTTAATAAAGCCTCAGGTAAATAACCCGTTTCTTTGAAACCAATAAGCAGTTCACCGGAATCAGGATCTGTCCAGTTCATAGGGAAAATGGGGAATCCGTGTTTTTGAGCATCCCTTTTTGACAGTTTTCCATTTCCGTCAGGTTTCAGTAAAAGGGGCAAATGTGCAAATTGTGGCATGCTTTCCTCCCAACCCAAATACCGATAAAGTAATACATGCAGCGGGGCTGATGGCAACCATTCCTCACCTCTTATGACATGGGTGATTCCCATCAGGTGATCATCTACAATATTTGCCAGGTGATAAGTAGGCATCCCATCGGATTTCATAAGCACTTTATCGTCCAAAGAATTGGAATGAACCATTACCCAACCCCTGACCATGTCATTGAGCCGTACTTCCTCCTTCCTTGGAATTTTGATTCGGATCACATAGGGTTCTCCGGCATCAAGCATTGCTTTAACCTCGTCAGCTGGAAGGGTAAGGGAATTTCTCATCTGGGTCCTTGTGATGGAATTGTACTGGGGAGAAACCACCCTCGCAGCCGTCAAACGCTGCCTCATGGCTTCCAGTTCCTTAGAGGTGTCAAAGGCATAATAAGCATGTCCATTGTCCATTAAGTATTGGGAATATTCTCGGTACATGGATTTTCTTTCAGATTGCCTGTAAGGACCGACGTCCCCGGGATTCCAGGGACTTTCGTCCGGTGTAATACCCAACCAATCCAAAACATTTTGAATGTATTTCTCAGCCCCGGCAATAAACCTGTTCTGATCGGTGTCTTCAATTCTAAGTAAAAACTTCCCGCCCGTTTTTTTGGCAAAAAGGTAGTTGTATAGTGCCGTCCTCACACCACCTATATGCAAGGCACCCGTAGGGGAAGGCGCAAATCGCACGCGTACTTCTTTATTCATAAACCCAATTCACTTTCATTTTAGGGGGCAAAGATAGGCAATAAATGGCGAATTTGCCTGATTCCGGACAAAGTATTGGACGGTGGGCGAATATTATCCTTCCCGGGTCATTTATCACCTTACTAAGGCCCAAGGTATTCCAAACCTTACTGCCAGATCTATTGTTAGCTATGGAGAAAATCATGTCAACCGCTGGAAAAAATAGAGGTCAACAAGAGAAAGAAATGTTCCGCCTTCTCAAAATTTTTGGGTTGGCTTCCCTTAGTTTGGTATTGATGCTTTCTTTTTTTAATGAACACAGGGCAAATAATTCAGAAGAAGAGGATATCTTTCGGATAACGGATGCCAGCCGGATTTTTTTTAAAAATATTAGGAGGGCCTATTATAAGGTTGATGAGCGGCCGGAAGCCATGTTGGATATCCATCGACTTAAAAAATGGGGTAATCAGGCTTCTGATGCCAGCATTGGTCTTGACCTTATCATCAACCGCAATAAAAATACAGCCTTTCTTTATTTGGTGCCAAGTGGAGTCATAAAGGAAAATCAAATCCTGCAAATTAGGTGGCATAATCATTCCCACACCCTAATCGATTCCATGATCTTTTCTGGAGGAGACCGGTATGCACACCTTTCTGCTGCCCAACGTTTACAGTCTGTTTTGGAGCAAGATTACAACGTAGAAGTTAATTTTCAGAACGAATGGCTTTCGGTTTTTGACGTTGAAGTGGAGAGAGCCGCTTTTCTGACCACGTATCAAGACTTTATGCAATTGCTAGAGAAATATTAGGCTTTTAAAATAAGGAAGGACAGGGATATTGGGCATATTTCATAAAATTCTATAAAATAATTATCTATTTGGAAAAAATCGTATATTCAATATTAGGAATGGGCACATGGGAGTGAATCGTGGTGCCATTTCTAAAGGTTAGATGAAATCGAGCATGACGAAATCGTCACACAGAGGGATGATTATCAAGCATGCGAGATTCCATATGGCCGCTAAAAGACAATTATAAACATATGAAATGTACCAA